>DASYTT010000106.1:0-36215 GCA_036002045.1 Gemmatimonadales bacterium | reverse complement strand
AGAGGTGAGAGGGCGCGGCCCTCTCACCTCTCACCTCTCACTTTTCGCTTTTCCCTCTTACCTAGAATCGGGGCTCGTCAGCACTAGGGCCGTAGCTGCCGGGGATTGCCACGTCGTTGAGCCGCAGGAACACGCCGAGCTGGGCGCGGTGATGAATGAGGTGGTTCATCACCATGCTGCGCAGCACCGCGAAGCGCGGCATGCTCATGAGTTTCTGGCCGGCGCGTTTGAGAGTCCACATTACCTGGAAGTCGGCATCGCTGGTCTTGGCGATCGCCTCCCGGCAGGCTCTGACACCCTCGTCGAACACTTTGAGAGTAGCGGCTTGCGTGGTGAAATAAGTGGGCTGGTAGGGAGGCTGACCCGCGGGGGCAAAATCGAGCTCCGTCTGGGTCAGCGTTGTCACGCCCCAGCCGGGCAGCTCCGCCACATGACCGGCCAGGCGAGCGAGCGTCATGGACTTCGCGTGGGGTTTCCAGTCGCCCGTATCCTCGGGAACGCGCTCGAGAATCTTTCGGGTCGTGGCCATTTCTTGATCGAATTCGGAGAGAAACATCTGGGAGATCGGCATGCCAATAGCTCGGTTGGGGTGGCGCTAAGATAGCGGCGCCGAAAGGGCTCAGCCCACCAGGCGCCGGATGGTCGCCAGCACCCTGCGCAGAGCCGGGCCGTTCTTGAGCGCCAGGAAGATCGTGTCGTCTCCGCTGATATTCCCCAGCACTTCCGGCCAGGCGAGCCGATCGAGCGCGGCCCCTACGCGATTGGCCTCGCCCGGAGGAGTATGCAGCACGAGTAGCGCATCCCCCGCCGGTTCAATGGTCAGCACGCCTTCGGCAATGCGCTGCTCGTCGGGGTCATGGCGGGGGCGCCGGATAGCCGGTCGCTGGTAGACCCCGTCCACCTTCACGAGGTGCAGGGCGGCGATATCGCGGCTGACTGACGACTGGGTAACCTCCCACCCTTCGCGCGCCAGCGCGTCGGCAAGCTCTTCCTGAGTGCGGATCGCGTGGGTCGAGATCAGCTCCAGGATCTTGAGGTGGCGCTGGCGGCGGTCTTCCTTCATGCCCGCCTGCGCTTCGGACCGGCCAACCGCGCCATGGTGCGCTCGAAGCCGTCCCGTTCACGTTCGCACCAGCGCTCAACAACCCGCCAACGACGCCATGCCTGGTCCAGTCCCAGGCGGCCGATCCCACCAGTGGAATTCCTCCGCGCGATGAGCCGAGCGGGTGACGGCGGGGGGAGGCCTACCCCTCGCTTCAGGGCCACCGCGACTTCCCCATAAGCCCGCCGGAACGGAACCCCGAGCTCGACCCGCCGCATGACTTCGTCGGTGGCCAGCGCTCCGCCTTCCAGCGCCGCGAGACCGCGCGCGGGGTCCACCGCCAGACGGGGCACCACCAGGCCCATGATGGCCAGGAGGTCGAGTGCTCGCCCGGTCCCCCGGATGAGCGGCTCCTTAAGCAGCTGGAAGTCCCGATGGTACCCACTGGGGAGCTTGCCGCGCAGCGCCAGCACGGCGGCGAGGTCGCCCTCGAGCGCGGCGGCGCGAGCGCGGGCCAGCTCGAGCAGATCCGGATTGCGCTTGTGGGGCATGATGCTGGACCCGGTCGTCAGCGACTCCGGCAGCAGCAGCCAGCCGTACTCCTCCGCGCTCAGCTGGATGACATCGCTGGCGCAGCGGGAAAGGTCGTGCCCCAGCTGAGCACACCAGAACAGCGCGGCCCCCTCCAGTTTGCCACGCCCGTGCTGTACCGCAGCGACATTGTGCTCCACCCCGGCAAAGCCAAGCGCGCGCGCCGTAGCCTCGCGATCGAGCGGGAGCGGCACGCCATAACCCGCGCCGCTGCCGAGCGGACTGCGATCCACCTGCGCCCAGAGCGAGGGGAGGGTTTCCAGCGTGTCGAGCAGACCCTCTGCAATGGCGCCTGCCCAGAGGCCGGCCGACGAGGGCATCGCGCGACGCGTATGGGTGTACCCGGGCCAGAGCGCCGTGCGATAGCGGGCGGCGAACTCGAGCAGCGCACCCGACACCGCAAGGGCGCCATAGGCCAGGGCGCTCAAGCGGTCCTTCAGAAAGAGCCGCAGGTCGCAGGCGATCTGATCGTTGCGCGAGCGGCCGGTGTGCAGGCGCTGCCCGGTGCTCCCGAGTCGGCGGGTCAGCCAGCTCTCCACGGCCGAATGGGCGTCCTCCTGCTCCGGGCCGATCACCAGGCGGCCGCGCTCCACCGCAGCGAGCGCGCTGCGAAGACCCGCCCGAAGCTTCCGGTGCTCGGCGCCGCTGAGCAGTCCCGAGGCACGCAGGCCTTCGACGTGCCCGAGGCTACCCAGCACGTCGAAGCGGATGAGATGACTATCCCAGTAGCGATCGTCGCCGACGGTGAGCTCGAGCACCCGGGGGTCGGGCTCGCTGCCGAACGACCAGAGCGTCGTCGCTCGCTTCATTGGAGATACTCCTGCGCCACCCGGGCATAGAAGGCTCGGGCCGCGGTGACCTCCGGGAGATCCACGTACTCATCCGCCGTATGGGACCTCCGGCTGGTGCCGGGCCCGTACTTGAAGGCGTCCCGGTCGCGTACGAACACCCAGTCGGAACAGGTCGGGCTGCCGAAGGTCGCCAGCTCAGGTTTAACCCGCCGAGCCGCCGCAAGGAGCCGGGAGCCGGCCGGCGTTTCGCACGGCACCAGCCGGTCGGAGGTAATGACCACTTCGGACTCGAGCCGCTCCTTGAGCGCGGCCGCGAGCTCCTGGTGCGGCCAGGCGGGTGTGCTGCGGATATCGAGGACCGCCTTCGCCGCGGGCGGCGTAACGTTGCGGCTCACCCCGGACTGCAGCATGGTCGGCGTCACGGTGGTAATGCCCAGCACCGGATGGGCTCGCTCAGCGACGATCCCGTCCAGCCGGGAAAGATCCCGGGCCAGCGCGATGATCGCGTTGCGAAAGCTTCCCTCGGTGGCCGCGTAGCCGGCATGGCGCTGGTCGCCGCGCGCGATGAGATCCGCCATCATGAGACCGCGCTGGGCCACCGCAACGGCGAGGTTGGTCGGCTCGCCCACGATGGCCGCGTCGATCGGGCCGGCACGTGCTACGGCCGTCGCCATGGTGGTGGCCTTGGTCTCTTCCCCGTAGCCCTGGATCACCAGTACCCGGCCGGCCCGCAGGGTTCCCGCCAGGTCCACCGCGGCGAGCGTCATCGCCGCCACCGAGGCCTTTGCATCGCCGGACCCGCGGCCATAGAGGCGGTCGCCCTCGAGCGAGGGAACAAAGGGGTCCCGGGTCCAGCCCTCTCCCGGCGGGACCACGTCGAGATGGGAGATGAAAGCGAGCGTAGGGCCGGGTCGCCCGCTCTCGAGCGCAATAGTCACCGAGGCGTCGTCGCGCAGCACCGGAAGGCCCGCTTTGCGCGCGGTCTCCTCGAGGAAACGCGCGACATCCTCCTCGGCGCCACTCACCGAGGGAATCGCGACCAGCTCCTTAAGGAGCGCGATCTCCGTCGGCAAGATCCACTCCGAGATAAGTTGCCTTCTCTTTCCGTCCGACGATCATGGTGCCCGCGCCGGAGCCGGTGAACAGCTCGAGCAGCAGCGAATCGTGCAGCCGGCCGTCGATGATGTGAGTGCGCTCGACTCCGCCGGTCGCCGCGCGAATGCAGGCCTCCACCTTAGGCCGCATGCCCCCCGCGATGCAGCCCGAGTTCAGCAGCTCGGCAAGATCATCCGGATCCGCAAAGGCGATCAAGCTGGAGGGATCCGCTCGATCGCGCAGTACGCCGGGCGCGCCGGTAAGAAAAATCAGCTTCTGGGCCTTGAGCGCGATTGCCAGAGTTTCCGCGACCGTGTCCGCGTTGACGTTGTAGACGTTGCCGTCCTCATCTCCCGCGAGGGACGCGACGACCGGCACGAAGCGCGTCTCGAGGAGGGCGAGAATGACCCGCGGATCGACCTGATCGATGTCGCCCACGTGACCGTAGTCCACGATCCGGGTGGTCCCATCGTCGGCGGTGACCTTCACCGGTGGGCGGCGGTGGGCGGTGATTAGATCGGCATCCACGCCCGACACGCCGACCGCCTGCACCTGGTGTGAGCGCAGCGCGGAGAGCAGCTCGGTCGAGAGCAATCCAGGATACACCATTTTGGCGACCTCGAGGGCCGCGTCGTCGGTGACGCGACGGCCCGCAATCAGCACCGGCTCCTGGCCCAGGCGGCGGAGCAACGCAGAGGCCTGGGGACCTCCGCCATGCACCACGACGATCCGGATGCCGAGCGAGTGCAGCAGCGCGAGCTGCGCGGCGACGTGATCGAGGGCCTCCGCGTCGCTCAGCACGTCCCCGCCGAGCTTGACCACGAAGATGTGGTCACGGTAGGCGCGCACGTAGCGGAGCGCGCCTTTGAGGCCGGCAATGCCTTTCGTGGAATCGATGGTCATCGCTAGCCCGTAGCCGATAGCAATTCAAGGAGTAACGCGCGTTGTACGTGGAGCCGGTTCTCCGCCTGGTCGTAGACCGCGCTGTTCGGGCCGTCGAGCACCGCGTCGTCGATCTCGACGTTCCGCCGGACGGGCAGGCAGTGGAGCACGATGCCCCGTCCCCCGCGAGTTCCAGCCAGCGCCTCCTCCGTCATCCGCCAGGCGCGGTGGGGCATCCGGAGGCTGCGCTCCTGGTCGGGACGCGAGTGCAAGGAGAGCGCTCCCCAGGCCTTCACGTAGACCGCGTCGGCGTCGGCCAGCGCCGCCTCCCGCTCGTGGCTCACGCTGAGGGAGCCACCCTGGGCCTCCGCCAGCGACTGAATCGCCGCGAGATCTTCCGGATCGAGCTCGAAGCCTTCCGGATGCGCGAGCGTGACCGCCATGCCGAGATGCGCCGCAGCGAGGGCGGCGCTCGCCGGCACGGCAGTCGGAAGGGCCTTGGGATGCCAGGCCCATTGCAGCACGAACTTCTTCCCTCGGGGATCGTCAAACCGCTCCTGCAGGGTGAGCGCATCCGCGAGCCCCTGACAGGGATGGCGGCGCACCGATTCCATGTTGATGACCGGCTTCTCGCAATAGCGGGCAAAATTGTGGATCACGCGGTCTTCCCGCTCGCTGGCCCAGTCAATCCCGCGCGGGAAGCTCCGCACCGCGACCGCGTCGGCGTAGCGGCCCAGCACCCGCGCAGCGTCGATGATGTGCTCGACGCCGATGCCTTCCATGACCGCCCCCACCTCGGTCTCGAAGGACCAGCTGCCGCGCCCCGGCTCGAGCACGAACGCGTGTCCGCCGTGCAGGAACATCGCGGTCTCGAAACTGGCGCGGGTGCGTAGCGAAGGATCCATGAACACCAGCGCGAGCACCTTGCGCTCCAGCCCTCCGAGGAGCTCCCCGCGCTTGACGCGCCGAGCCAAAGCAAGGACGGCATCGATGGCTTCACGACTCCAATCGGCGGTATCGAGAAAATCGCGCTTCGTCATGGCAGCACCGTGCTGAGGGAGCCGAGCAGCAGGTCGGCTTCATCGACCGAAAAGGAAAGCGGCGGCAACAGGCGGAGGATGGCGGGATCGGACGCCGTCCCCGTCAGCACCCGGTGCCCGAAGAGCGCTCGCTGGATTTCGGCGGCGGGTTTCGGCAGCCGAAGTCCGAGCAGCAGGCCACGGCCCTGCACCGGGAACTTCGCGCTGGCCCATTGCGCGATCCGGGCGCTTACCCGCTTGACGTTGTCGTAGAGCTTCTCGCGGTCGATCACCTCGAGCGTGGCTAGCGCCGCCGCGCAGGCCATCGGCGCACCGCCAAACGTGCTGCCGAGATCGCCGGGCTCAAGTCCACTGGTCAGGGCGCGGGTTGCCACCATCGCACCGATCGGCAACCCGGAGGCGAGTCCCTTGGCCAGCGTCAGGATGTCGGGCGTCACTCCGTAGACTTCGGCGGCGGTAAAGGCGCCCGAGCGGCCAACCCCACACTGGATTTCGTCGAAGATGAGCGCCGCGCCGGCGCGGTCACACGCCGTGCGGGCCGCGCGGAGGAATTCCGGAGAGCAGTCGCGCGCGCCGGTCAGGCCCTGGACCGGCTCGATGATGACGGCCGCCACGTCTGGCTGGACCGCCGCCTCCAACGCCGCGACGTCATTAAAGGGCACCTTGCTCGAGAGGGGCAGGCCAGCACGTTTGGCACCGGCCTCGTATTTCGCGCCGTCGGTCACCGCCAGACACGCGACGGTACGGCCGTGCCACCCGCCGCTGACCGAGACGATCCGTTGCCGGCCGGTTGCTTTGCGCGCAAGCCCGAGAGCGTTCTCATTGGCCTCCGCACCCGAATTGCAGAAGAACACTTTCGACAGATCACCCGGGCAGCGCTCCGCGATGCGGTCCGCCAGCTCTTCGCGAGAGCGGTGCGGGACCGCGGTCGAGTAGAAGATCAACGTCGCGGCCTGTTGCTGAATCGCCTGGACGACGTGGGGATGACAGTGGCCGGTCGAGGCGACGGCGTGGCCGCCGTATGCATCGAGCCACTCCTGGCCGCGATCATCCACCAGCCAGGAGCCGTGGCCCGAGACCGCGGTGAGCGGCATCTGCGCATAGACCGGGAGCCAGGCGGGGCCGTTAAGCACGGTAAGGGGTGAGAGGTGAGAGGTGAGAGGGATGGATCATATCGGAAACGCGGGGGCGCGGGTTAGGCCAGCGGATTCCTCGAGGCCCAGTGCCAGGTTCATGGCCTGCACCGCCTGACCCCCGGCGCCCTTCACGAGGTTGTCGAGCGCGAGCGACACCTGGACCTCGCGGCCGCCGGGCGAAACGGCGGGGTGGAGCAGCGCGAGGTTGGTCCCCACCGCGTGGGTCAGCTCGGGGGGCTGCCCGAGCAGCCGCACGAAGGGTCGTCCCTCATATGCCTTGCTGTAACGGGCCCCGATCGTGGCAGCGTCGATCGGCTCGGCCAGGGTGGCGTGCAGGGTGGTGTAGATGCCCCGCACGAAGGGTCCCGAATGGGTCAGGAGCCGCGCCGCGGCGCCGGGGTCTCCGGTCCAGCGGCGCCACTGTTCGAGGATCTCGCCCTCGTGACGGTGTCCCATCACCGAGTAGGCGAAAAGATTGTGTGCCCGCATGGGATGATGCGTCGTCGGCTTCGGGTGCGCTCCCGCGCCGCTCGAACCGGTGACGGCGAAGATCGCCGGAGGTGCGGCAAACCGGAGCCCGGCGAGGGGGTAGAGGGCAAGCTGCGCTGCCGTCGCGAAGCACCCTGGCGCAGCGAGGGCCTGGGCACCGCGAAGCTCGGCACCCAAAACGTCCGCGAGCGCGTAGCGAAAGCGGTGCACCAGCGCGGCCGCGGGGTGCGGGCCGTAATATCGCTCGTGAAGGCGGCCATCCTGAATCCGGAAATCGGCGGCAAGATCGATGATGAGACCGGGGCCGGCGTCGACAACCTCTGCCATCACCTCCGAGGACTGCCCGTGTTCCAGCGAGAGAAACACCACGTCGGCCTCCCGGGCGACTTCTGCCGCGGACGCGCCGGAAAAACGGGATTCGCTGAGGAGCGCCAGACCGGGATGCACGTCCGCCATGGGTTTTCCGGCCTGGCTGCGGCTCGTGGCGACGCAGTGGCTGACCTCAGGGTGCTGCAACACCAGCCGAAGCAGTTCCCCCCCGACGTAGCCGGCGGCCCCCACCAGCGCGACTCGCACCTACGCCTGGCCTACGCTCGAGGCCGCGAGGGCTTCCCGGACGGTGGCGACCAGGCCAGGGGCATCGCGCAGCGCGTTATGGGCAGGCAAGCCGAGCTCCCGCTCGACATAATCGCGGCCTACCTGATTATCGGTGGCGGGACCGGTAAAGCAGGTAATGGGTCGATGGAACTGCCGGGTGAAGAGCTGCTGAGCACCCCAGCATCCAACGGGATCCGGAGCGGCAACCACATGCGCGGCGGCGAGACCCATCAGCCCATCATCGAGCAGAATGTCCTGTACGCCATACTCCCCGAGGATCCCGTCGCCCAGCTCGGCCACGATGACATCGGGCCGTGCGGTACGCTCCTTGGCGAGGCGATTGAGCAGCCCGCGCGCGACCGGAACCGTCATCCCCGCATGGGTGCTCGCCGCCCCCGCATCGTTGAAGGTGAGCGCCGCGACGGCGCCGGCGTCGAGCATGGATAAGGTGTCGCGCATGAGGGACACGCCGGTGAGCTTGCACGCGGCGATACGCAACCCGGCCCGAGTGAGACCGCGCACCAGCTCCGTGGCCGCGACGGTCTTGCCGGCGTTCATGCAGGTGCCCGCCACATATACCACCGGGACGGCACACTCGAGCACTTCCGCCGGCGGCACCGCGCCGTCCGCGATGGTGGCCGGTCGCCCGATGCGGTCTCCCAGGTCGGGAAATGCCAGCACGGCGCCCAACACCTCGGCCCGGAAGGGAGGACCAATGTCGGGGTTCGATGAGGTGCAGCGTCCCAGAATCCCGCCGAGATTGAGCACATTGATCACGTCGCCCACGGCGATCCGCTCGGGAACGTCGCCAGCATAGCCGCGCAGGGCACGCCGCGAGCCGAGTGTCCCGGCGAGCACGTCGCCAGCGCGCAGCGAGACCATGCGGCCGGAGAGATCCTCCACCGTGTTGTAGGTCGATTTGTCCTCGAGGATCCGCACCGCGAGGACATAGCCCTCCCGCGCAACCAGGTCCTCCCCCACAATGACCTCGGGGGAGAGCCTCGCGTTGCGCGTGGACGAAGCGATCCGGTCGAGCCGGAGCCGCGTAGTCCTAACCACTGCGCGATGTTGGGTGAGAGGTGAGAGGTGAGAAGTGAGAGGGCCCCTCAGCCCCGCCCTTCGCGCCCGCGCGCTGGGCGAGCAGCTCGGGGATCGCGCCGATGCGGGCGAAAGCGCGCGCCTCCTCGCCGGTCCAGAGGCGGTTCTCCTCTCCGTAGGTGGCCACGGAACGATCCAGCAGCGAAAACGGACTCCGCGCGCCGGTCACCAGAAAGCGTCCCGGCGCCAGGCGCACGCGGGTTGCTCCGCTGACACGCTGCTGCGAGCTGGTGAAATGGGCCTCGATGTCCCGCAGCGCCGGATCGAAATAGTGACCTTCATGGAGCCGGTCGCCGTAGAACCGGCCCAGCTGGTCCTTCCAAAAGATCTGCCACTTGGTAAGCACCAGCTTCTCGAGCTCGCGGTGCGCCGCAATAAGGAGGAGGGCTGCGCCGGCTTCGAAGCCGATCCGCCCCTTGATGCCGAGCGCGGTCTCTCCCACGTGAATGTTGCGGCCGAAACCAAAGGCTCCGGCCAGGGCGCTCAACCGGGCGACCAGCTCCGGCCCCTCGAGCCGGACCGCGTCGAGACCGACGGGAACGCCGTGGTCCCACTCCAGCACGAGCTCGACCGGCGCCGGCGCGTCGGCCGGCGGGTCGAGCAGCTCCGCGGGAGGACCGGCCCAGGTGTCGTGGGTCCAGCCACCGCCCCACGTCGTGCCCCAGAGTCCGGCATTGATGCTGTACGCGCCGGCTTTCGCGGGGACCGGCAGCTTGCGCGCCTCGAGATAGGCAATGGCCTGCTCGCGGGAGAGCGCCTCGTCGCGGATCGGCGTGACGATCGTGAGCTCGGGGGACAGCACTCGCAGGGCGATATCGAAGCGGACCTGGTCGTTCCCGGCGCCGGTGGAACCGTGGGCCACGGCAGCGGCGCCGATCGCGCGCGCCACGGCAATCACGGAAATGGCCTGCTGGGTGCGCTCCGCCGCGACCGAGAGGGGATAGACCTCGCCGCGGAGCACATTGCCCTGAATGAGATACCTGACGAAGCGGGTAAAGACCTCGCTCCGCGCATCGACCTCATGGTGCTCGACGGCGCCTACGGCCTCCGCCTGGCGCCGGATCGCGGCGCGCTCCTCCGCGGAGCTGCCCCCCGTGTTCACGTAGACCGTGTGCACGGCGTAGCCCTGCTCGGTGAGCCGGGGCACGCAGTACGAGGTATCCAGCCCGCCGGAGAAGGCGAGCGCCAGGGGCTGCTTCCGCATAATGCATAATTATGCAATCAGGCGGAGAAAAACACAAGCTCAGGCCGGCGGTGCGCTCCGCCGCAGCAGGCTGCCCAAGCAGCCGCCCACGCTGCCGGCTAGCGCACCGGTCACACCGGCCACCAGCGCCGTGCTGACCGGAGCGGGGGCCTGGCCACTAAGGGCGACGAGCAGCGTGCCGAGCAGGCTGCTGATGCCTCCGCAGACGGCGGCACCCCACAGCACGGCAAGCAGCTGCGCGCCGCGCGCCCAGCGCGCGAACAGCACCCCCGTAAGCAGGGCGAGGAGAGTGCTCCCGATCGGATAGAGGTTGTCCTGTCGCAGGGAGGAGAGCGCCAGGCCTAGCAGGACCAGGGCCGCTTGCAGCATGCTGCCGAGCGTCGCCGCCCGCCAAAACGCACGACGCACCATGGGCGATCTCCGGGACAAAACCAGCTAGAAGCAGCGCAGCTGCGCGCTGCGCCGGACCAGCTCCGCTTCCGCTGGCCGCCCGAAAGGCAGCCGGTCGTACTCGCGGGACATCGTCACCGCCAGACAGCCCGGGCGACTCCCTCGTGACAGCTCAGCAAAGCCGTGACCGGCGCGAGCGGCCCGAGTCGCGTCGTCAGGGCAGCGTCGCGATGCACTCGATCTCGAGCCGCGCGCCGAGCGCCAGGCCCGTCGCGCCGAAGGCGCTGCGCGCCGGTTTGTGAACCGGGAAGAAGGTGACATAGACGGTATTCATCCGGGCCCACTCGCCGATGTCCGCCAGCATGACCAGACACTTCACCACCTGATCCATCGACGAGCCGTTCGCCTCGAGCAGCTTCTTGATATTGGTCAGCGCCTGGCGCGTCTCAGCTTCGATCCCGCCGGGGGCGAGCTTGCCGGTACTGTCGGTGCCGAGCTGGCCGGACAGATACAGCAGGTTTCCCACTCGCACAGCCGGGGAAAACGGAAGCGTCGCGGCCGCGCCGGCCGGCGCGATCCATTGAACGACGGGCTTCTCCTGCGCGGAGAGCGGAAGCGTCAGGGTGACGACGAGCAGCGGAAGCGCAGCGAGTTTTCGCATGGATGCCTCGGAGGGGAACGGGGTCGAGGGAATCTACTTGCCCTTTACTTCTATCATCACGCTGTCGGCCAGACTTCCTGCAGCCGCGCGGATCACATGGCGGCCGGGGACCAACGGGAGCCGCGTGCCGCGCAACGGCGCTCCGTCCACGCTCCAGCGAATGCGCCCGGCTCGGGGACCGCCGGCGGCGCGCAGTCCGATCGTAGCGTAGCGGGGGTCCACCCCCGGCACGAAACGGAAGACATCGCCTGACAGCGGTGAGGTGATGTGGAAATGCGAGCTGGCGGCAGCCTCGGCCGGTCGCGCGGCGGCATGGGTGCCGGTCACAGCGGCAAGGTGGGTCGTGCTGGCCCAATCGGCGAATTGCGGAGGGAGCGAGATGCCTCCGCGGGCATCGTGCCAATCACACAGGTGTGGCGGAAGCGTACCTGGGAGGAACCATTCCGTCGCGAGCGGACACTGCGCGCCGGCGCGGAGTCCGGAGAGCCGGCAGATGGCAACGGGAACGGCCCCGACCTGCTCCAAGGTCGGCAACACACCGGGCGGATGCCGCGCGGCGGTCAGCAGGGTGGCGCGGTGCAACAGCGGCGCCGCGCCGGTAATGCCGCTTACCCCTTCCATGGGTCGGCCGTCGAAGTTGCCTACCCAGACGGCTACGGTGAAGCCTGCAGTGACGGCCACGGCCCAATTATCGGTGAAATGGCGGCTCGTACCGGTCTTGGCGGCCGCCGGAAAGGGAAACTCGAGCGGAGTGATAGGCCCGAACCCCGGAATCCGCGCCACGGGATCAGCCAGGATGTCCAGCACCAGCGCAGCGGCAGGGGCGCTCATGACGCGCTGACCGGGTTCCTGCATCCGTTCGTCTTCGAGCCAGCGCACCGGATGCCATACCCCGCCCGCGGCGATGGCACGGTACCCATTGGCGAGCTCCAGCAGGGAGACATCCCCGTTGCCGAGCGCGAGCCCGAGCCCGTAGTGCACCGCATCCCGATCGAGTGAGTGGAATCCCGCCCGCCGCAGCGTGAGCAGCAGCTCGGCAGGCCCCAGCCGATTGGCGAGCTCGACCGCGGGAACATTGAAGGAGCTGCCCAGCGCCTCGCGGGCGCGCACCGGGCCGTGGAATCGGCGGTCGTAGTTGCGCGGCGCGTAAGGACCCGTGCTGGTCTGATACACCGTCGCGACGTCAGGGAGCACGGAGGCGGCGGTGTAGCCGCGGTCGAACGCGAGCCCGTAGAGGAACGGCTTGAGCGCTGAGCCAGGCTGCCGCGGCGAGCTCACCATGTCCACCTGGCCGCTCCGGGGCTCGAAGAAATCCGGCGAACCAACCCACGCCAGGATGCCGCCACTCCGGTTGTCGAGCACGACCGCAGCCGCATGCCGGACGCCGGAGGATCGCAGCGTCTCCACCGTGTGGCGGACCTCCGCCTCGAGCAGAGCCTGGAGGGGCAGATCGAGCGGCGTGCGCAAGTCGCCGTTGGGTGCGCGGGCCTGCTTGGCGAGCCGGGAGAGCAACGCGGCCGTATAGTGCGGAGCGAGGAAATCCTGCCGCAGTGGGGCGGGAAGCACCGGCTCGAGCAGCGCAGCGGTCGCCTCGTCCGTGGTCACGGCGTTCGCCTTCCGCATCCGGGCCAGGACCAGCGCCCGACGCTGCGCGGCACGCCGCGGACTCACCAGCGGATTATCCCGGCTCGGCGCCCCGGCGAGTCCGGCGAGCAGCGCGGCCTGCCCCGCGCTCAGCGCTCGCGCCGAAGCGCCGAAATAGAGCGCGGCGGCCTCTTCCACCCCGACGCTTCCCTGCCCCAGCGGCACGCGATTCAGGTACTGCTCGAGGATGGTTTGTTTGGAGAGCTGCGCATCCAAACGCAACGCCCAGAGCCCCTGGACGAGCTTGCCAGGCAGCGAGCGTGGCAGCGGGAGCAGCAGGCGGGCGAGCTGCATCGGAATGGTGGAGGCCCCGGAGACGACGCGGCGGGCCTTCAGGTCGGCGAGCAGGGCGCGGCTCGCCGCGAGGGGATCCACTCCGTGATGGGTCAGGAAGCGGCGATCCTCCGCCGCGATGAACGCGACGAGCAGTGCCGGGTCGAGCTCCGAGAGCGGGACCCATTGCTGCAGCGTCCCGTCGGCGGTCCGGGTGGTCCGGAGCGGAGCGCCGGCCCGATCAAGCAGTCGTAGCGTCGGAGTCCGGGGCTGGCGCAGCAGCTCCGGCGGAAGCGGGAGCGCCACCCACAGCGCGAGCGGGATCGCGCCGAGCAGCGCGAGTCCCAGCGTGGCAAGCACAGCGCGACGCAGCTTCACCGGTCCCTGGCCTTCACGGTAAACACGCCGCCGTCGCTCCGGCCGTACACCGCGGGGTTGTAGAGCTCTTCCGCATGCACCGGAGGCCGCACAAAGACACCGGGCGTAGTCGCCCGCGCCACATAGCTCGCCGACCAGGCCCCTTTCCAGAGTGCTCGCGCAGCGTACACCACACGGTCGTCGTGCAGCTCCCGATGATCGAAGGGCGTCCACCAGCCGCCGTCCCAGCGTCCGTAGCTCCAGCGGGATGCGCGTCCCTCTCCCCTATCCTCCTCGGTCGCCACGCTGTCCGCTGCGGCGAGTCCCGGGAGGCCGCCGACGGTGCGCAGGCTCAAATCGACCGCCTCGAGCCCCGCGGGCAGGGCATCATCGACGACCACGAAGGCTCGATCCTCCGGCACGGTCACTCGAATCCGCACCCGCACCAGCTCGCCTTCCCCGACCTCGACGATCGGTTTGCCGCTTGCGTAGTCCTCGTACCACCGCTCCACCACGATGCCGCGATAGTCGGGTCGCACCGGCACCTCGCGGGGGATCTCGCTGACCGTGAGCGAGTAGTAGGCGGCGGCGGACTTGGCATTCTGGAGCGAAACCCGAAGCATGGCGCTGTCGCCCCGCTGGCTGAGCAAGCCGGTAAGCGCCACACTGCTGTCGCGCCCCGCGAGAGTACGGTCGCCGACGCGCACCCGTACCTCGGGCACCCCGGCAGGCGGGAATCTCCGCAACCAGGCATCCACCGCGCGGACGGCGGCGGCATAGTCCTGGGTGTTCCACCACCAGCTGTTGAGCTCGCGCCCGCGAGACACCACGGTATGGAAAAGCGGCGCCACCAGCGGGTTCGCGGGGTCGACCGCGAGCGTGGCCGTGAGCAGCAGCGCGGCGGGCCGGACCAGCGAGCGGAAGTAGAAATGACCGCGGAGCGAATCGGGAATCGACACGGTGCGGCCCTCGAGCTTGACGGCCTGCCATACCGGCTCGAGCAGGCCGCGCGCGCGGGACAGGTCGCCGCCGCGGGCCGCGACGATGGCCAGCGTCAGGCGGCTCTCCGGACCCAGCAGGGCGGCCTGGCGGAAGAGCTCGTTCTCCAGCGCGCGGTCCCGCCGGCGCGCGCGGCTCAGGAAGTCGGCGATCGCGACACGCTCGGTGAGGCGCGCCCGCACATCGCTCTCGAACACCGCGACGCTGATTGCCAGCACCGGTTCGCGCCGGAGCGAGCCCCGGAGGTATTCCACCAGGCGCGCCACAACCGAATCGCTGACCGCGAAGCCGGCTTCGCGCGCCTCGAGCAGGACGGTGCCCGCGTGGACGCTGAGCCAGGGCGAGGTCCAGTCTTCCGCGCTCCACAAGCCGATGCCGCCGTTCGGCCGCTGCCGGCGTGCTAGGATAGCGACGCCTTCGCGAATCTCGCGCTGCAACTGCAGGGTATCTCCCGCCTCGGTGCCGGCGGCCCGGCGGGCGCGATACAAGGCGAGCAGCGGCGTCAGCGAGCTGGCCACCTGCTCCGAGCACTCGTAGGGATAGACCGCGAAGAACTTGGCATAGGAGCGGAGCAGCGCCACCGGTGAGGCGCCGAGACTGAGGGTCAGTCGGCTCCGCGCGAGGTCGAGGTTGCGCGGGAGGCTGAACGTGGCGGTGGCGGTGTCGGTGAGAATCCCTGACGCCGTGACGGAAGCGGCGCGACTCGGAGGCAGCACCGGGATGCGGAGCTGTACCGCATCGCTGTCGCGGGCGCCGGCCACGTCGAAGCGGAAGGTCGCCGAATCTCCGGGCACGGCGGTGAAATCGAAGCGGGTCTCCCTTCCCCGGCCCGGCTCGAGCGTCACCGTGCGCGCGGCCTCGCCGGTCAGGCGGACGCCGCTCGCCTGGGCTGTAACCCGCACCGTCGGGGTTCCGCCCAGCCGATGGTTGATCACCGCGCCGGCGGAGAGACGATCGCCGGGGCGCACGAAGCGCGGCAGCGCGGCCCGGGCGAGCAGCGGCCGGGTGACGAGCAGCGGGGACTGCCCTTTGCCGTAGCGGTCGCCCGCCGTGACGGCGACCGCCATCACCCGGAAGGTGGTGAGGTTGTCAGGCAAGCTGACCGTCGCGGTTGCCGCACCCGTCGAATCGGTGATGACGGAGCCCAGGAAGAACGCCGTGGTCTTGAACCTGGAGCGCAGCACCTCACTGTCGCCTCCACCTCCACCTCCACCCGGATTACGCCCCTTGTCACCGGCGGGGACCTGGGGCGCCACGCGCACCAGGTTACTGGCCAGCCGGAGCCCTAACCCGCGAGGCCGGTAGAGCAGGTCGATCGGGTCAGGCGTCGCGTAGCCGGTGAGCGAAAGCACCCCCTCGTCCACCGCCCATAGAGTCACCTCGCTCCTTGGCCCCCGCCCGTTCGCCTCCCGCACCTCGATGCCGATCCGGGCCCGCTGACGCGGGCGGTATTCGCTCTGTTCGGGGCGCAGCGTCACCGTGAGGCGCTTCTGCTCCGGGGTCACCAGCAACTGGGCATAGCCGACTCTGAGCGTCGGGCGGCCGGGATCGTCCAGCGGGCCCGGCGGAGCGCTGCGGCCGCGGGTCACCACCACCGAAACGAATGCGTTGGGCGCCCAGGCCTCGGTAATCGGGAACTTGAGCGTCGTAGCGCCGTCGCCGAGCTTCAAGCGCCGCTGCTCGATCAGCCCCTCGCGCTCCACGGTGACCCAGGCTTCCGCGTTGGTGAAGGGAGATGCCAGCAGCACCGTGGCGGTATCGCCGACGGTGTAGCGGGTCTTGTCGGGAATGACATCCATCTTGAACTGGGACTCGTCGCTCCACGGTACCCAGCCCGGGCCGGTGACCCAGCGGTAGAAGCTGGTCACCACCTCACGGCTCTTGCTGTCCTTGGCGCGGAGCTCGACCGTGTAGCTCCCCGCGAGGGCGGGAGTAAATCCGCACGCGCCGCCTTCGGCGCTCGTCACTACGCGGCAGCGTGCCACCGTGTCGCTGACCCATTCCCCGACGAGCTCGGCCCATCCCTCGTGCTCACGCCGCACCTGGTGCCACTCCCGCCGGATCAGCACCCCGCTGACGCTGACGCCATTGACGCGGCGGCCGTCGGGACGCACGGCAATCACGCGGACTGTCTGGGGCATCCCCGCTTTCCAGAAATACTCCGCGCCCTCCGGCTTGCCGCCGATATAAATGTCGGCCGGATGAATGCGTACCCCGGCACTCGCGAACACCGTCTGGCGATTGACGTCGGTTACCACGGCTTCGAGGGAGGCATCCGCGGCCCGGCTGGCATCCGTCAGCTCGAGAGGGACGCGTACCGTGAGCTGTCCGCTTGCATCGAGAGTATCCACCTCGCTTCGGCTTACCGAGGTGCGGTTTTCACTCTGGAACTCCTCCCACCACCAGCCTTGGGCTCCGACGTAGAAGCCCTCGGTGCCGGGCACGTCGATGGCCCAGGGTTCCAGCGCAGTCTGCCGCAAGCTCCAGGTCACTTTGGCCCGTGCCATGGGGGCGCCAAAGAGGTAGCGGGCGCTGATCGTGGCGCGGAGGGTATCCCCCGGGAGGCGGGGGATGGTGTCGGCGATTACGTCCACCAGGAACTCAGGAGGGCGATACTCGGCGACTCGATAGCTTGCCGATGCGAGCTCCTTCCACTCACCCTGCCGCCGCAGACTCAAGCCGACCTGGTAGTAGCCGAGCGGTGCCGCGGCAGGAAGCCGGATGGCCCGGCTCAAGCTGCCGAAGGCGGACGGGGCGATCAGCGATTCCCGCAGCACCCCACCGTCGCGGTCCCGGAAGACCAGCTTCACCGAGTCGCTGCGCGCGGGAGCTTTGAGCGCGCCGAGCAGCCCGGTGCGCAGGATCGCCTTCACGAAAACCGAGTCGCCCGGCCGGTAGATCCCCCGCTCGGTGAACAGCGCGGCCGCCGCGGGGAGCCGCTCATCGCCCCAGGCACCCGACACGTTGAAACGCCAGGGCGAAAGATCGGGATCCCACTGGTTCACGCCGACGAGCGCGCGATCGCTCCCCTGCCGCACTTCCACATACCCGTCGAAGCTCTCGGCCTCCCAATCGCGCTGCCCGGTTGCGCTGGGCCGGGGCGGCGGGCGACGGATGCCGCGGAGCCGCGCGATCCCCCGGGTGTCGGTCAGCCCACTGCCGAGCGCCCGGCCGCCTGCGTCCCGCAAGGTTACCGAGGCAGAGGCGCGGGGCAGCCCGTCGCTCGCGCCCACCACCCAGACGACTCCTTCCTCGACCCCGATCTTGGCATGGACCGCGAGGTCGGTCACCTGGACCAGCGCGATCGGCTGGCGAGGCTCCATGGGTGCGTCGCGCGTGGTATCGCGCCGCTGGAGGCGGGGACTCGTCACCCGGATCAGCAGCAGGCCCGGATCACGGCGGGAGGCGTCGGGAGCGGGAAGCTCGAGGCCGTACAAGCTGACCCGGTCGCGGGGGGCGCTCACCGCGATGCGTCGCCGGGTGGCCCGGGGAGCGAGAGCGGCCCAGTCGTCCCCCCAGGCGTACCAGCTGCGGCTCAGGAAGCGGCCTTCGAGGCTGTCGGGTACCGCGATGGTGAGAACTTCGAGGGTGTCCACGTTGACGTAGGTGATGCCGAGTGTCCTGCGACCTTTCCGCTCTACCGTGGTGCGGCCCTCGACGTAGGAGACGCTGGGCCGATAGCCGGTCGTGGCGAAGGTCCTGACCGGATTGCCGCTGAGCCGCTGTCCAAACACGTCGGTGAGGCTCGAGTCCACGCGGACGAGGTATCCCGTGCGCGACTTGAGCTCTGCGGAGACCAACCAGGTGTCGCTCACATCGCCGGTATCGGCGATCGAAAAACTCAGCTTGGGAAGCAGCGTGAGACTCTTCAGCAACTCGGCGCCCTTCACCGGCGTCGAGAACCGCAGATAGAACGGACCAGTGGGGCAAAACTCGCGCTCGTTGCAGCTGGCCTGGACGAGCTGGAAGCTGCCATGGGTGGCGATCGGCCAGCGCTCGGGCTCGCCCGGCTCCTCGGCGTCCACGGCGGCCGGCACCACGAGATCCCCGTTGCAGCCGTACGGGAGCACCCGTGCCGGGGTCAGCGTGACCAGGCGCCGAAGCGGATCCGCCGAGCGGTCGCGGTCCCACCCGCCCGCCTCCTTGAGCTGCCAGGGCGCGTCGTCGGGGAGGGGGGTCTGGGGTCCGGGTTGCAGCGGGATGACCCCGGGTACCGGGCATGACCGGCTCATCTCGAGGTAAACCAGCCGGCCTAGCACGGCGGGGTCGGCGGGTGCGCTCAACACCACCTGGAAGCGAGCGTCCTTGGGGAGGAAGCGAGCCGGCTGCCCCGGCCCGGCGGGGAACCCTCCCAGCACTCGGGGACCCCTAACCCGGAAGCTCCAGCGGTGCGGCTCCGCCAGGCTGCTGCCATCCATAGCGGAAAACCCGGGTTGGACCGTAACATTGAGCCTCAAGCCGGCGGCGAGAGGGCTGGCCGGACGGAACCGGACGGTTACCGGGTCTCGCCAGTCCCATGTGCCTGCCAGGGCTGGCTCAAGCGTCAGGACGCTTCGGGGATCGACCGAGCGATCCAGCGACCCAGCGACTGGACGGTCAAATGTCACCGTGATCACCGACGACGGATCGGCGTTCTCGGCTGGGGTAACGCGGATGACGCGAAGTGGTGAGGGAGCATCGGTGGCGACTGCCGCCACGGCGATCAGCAAGCTCAGTCGAGTGCTCAGCATACGACTCGCAAGTTAGCAGCGCGGGCAGGTAACGCAGGGGAGCGCGACAAACCGTACCGAACCCCAAGGAGCGACGGTATGCGCAAGAACCTCTTGATGGCCACGGCTCTGGGATTGTGCGCGGCGCAGGCCTCGGCTCAGAACAAAGGCGCCATCGAGATCGGGGGCTTCGTCAGGTACAACTGGTTCGACAAGAGCTTCGACACCTCCGAGCGGGGGACCAACCAGTGGGGCGGCGGCGGCCGACTGGGCTACTTCTTCAGCAATCATTGGGCTCTGGAAGCCGACGCCTCGGGCAATGCGACCGACGTGAAGGAATACTTCGTCGGGTTTCAGAGCACGGCGCTCACCTACTACCCGATTCACTTGCGGCTGGTCTTCAATCAGCGCTTCGGGGATAACGGTCCGATCTCCTGGTTCCTGGGGGTGGGCCCGGCCTACAACCGCTACGGGAAGGACATTCCCAATGAGCCCGGCTTTCACGGCAGCGACTGGGCAGCCAGCGGAATCACCGGATTCCGCGCGCTGTTGACCAGCTGGCTCGCGTTTCGGGTGGATGGAACGCTCGACTACATCTGGGACCCGAACAACGGAAAACCGGAAATCGTCGGCCAGGCGAACGGCATCACGCTCGCGGAGCCTCCAGACCACAATCTCAATTGGGGCGCGCAAGCCGGCCTCTCGGTGATGCTGGGGCAGTGCAACCGTAATAAGGACGGCACCACCATCTCTCCCACCACAGCCACCGTCAGGCCGGGGGAGACGGCGAGCTTTACGGCAATCGCCACGAACTGCGGTCGCGAGGACCGGGTGGTCTTCACGGTGAGCGGCCCGGGCACCGTGAGTTCCAGCGGGGTCTATACGGCGAGCGGCAGCGGCACGGCGACCGTCACGGCCTGCGGCGTGAAGAACCGGCTGTGCTCCTCGGCAACCGTCACCATCGCCGAGCCGGCGCCTCCACCGCCGCCGCCGCCGGCAGCGCGGACGCTGGTCCGCTGCGAGCTGGCCCCCGCCACGGCCACGGTGCGCATCGACCAGCCGGTCACCTACACGGTCACCTGCTTCTACAGCGACGGGACCAGCGAGGTGGTGCAGAACTTCACCCTGTCGGCTCCGGGTGGGGTGGTCACGGGCAACGCGATCAGCTTCCCCACGCCCGGCACCAAGAACGTGACGGCCGTGATACCGAGCGGCCCCACGCTGAGCGCGACCGTCGACGTGCAGCAGCTCCAGATCGTGGTGCGCGACTCGGCGTTCTTCGAGTTCGACAAGACGGTCATCTACCGGATGGACGACCAGGCGCGCTTGAATGAGATCGCCAAGGTGCTCAGAGAGCATCCCGACATCAAGCTGACGATTGACGGTCATGCGGATGCCGACGGGACGGTCAAGTACAATGAGCGCCTGGCGATGCGTCGTGCGGTATCGTTGAAGAATTATCTGGCCGGGCAGGGTGTGCCGGTCGACCGGATGACGATCGTGCTGCGGACCTTCGGCGAATGCGTGCCGGTGGCGCCGAACGCGACCGACGAAGGCCGCGCGCTGAATCGCCGCGCTGAGCTCAAGGAGTTCGGCAACACCGTGCCCGGACCGGGCAACCCGGTTTGCCGCGAGGCAGGACGCGAGCGGAATCCTTAACCACAGGGAAGAGGGAATAGCGGAGGGGAAAGAGGGGAGCTGCGTTGCGGCGGCTCCCCTCTTTCTTCTTCTCGCTTCCCGCTTCGCTCCCCTACGGCTCCTGCGGTTCCTCCGACCTCACGCGGATCAAAACCACCGCCCCGATGATGATCGCCGCCGCTAGCAAAGTGCGTGGGGTGATCGACTCGTCCAACAACAGCCAGCCCAGCCCCACCGCAACCAGCGGATTCACAAACGCACTGGTCGAGACCTTCTGGGGAGTGGTGACCCGCAACAGGTAGGTAAAGGCGCTGAAGCCGATAAGGCTGCCGAAAACGACCAGATAGACCCAGGCAAGCAGCACCTTGGGTGTGAAGATCTCGGGAGCGATCCGCGCGCCTTCGCCGCCCAGGAGACCGGTCAGGAGCAACAGGACACCTCCAGCGAGCATCTTCATGCCGGTGGCGAGCTCCGGCGACGGATGCAGCGGCCTTGCGTGGGAGGTCACTGACCCTGCGGCCCAGGCGAGCGCGGCCAGCGTGATGGCCGCCGCTCCGGCGAGGTCGGCGTGCTCGCCCCCGATGAATTCACCGGGTGCGACGAGCAGCGCCACGCCGCCGAGACCGGCGAAGATCCCGACGATGACAGGCGCGGCGGGTCGCCGCCAGCCACCCCGGGCACTCGTGAAGACTGCGGTGAAGAGCGGAGAGGTGGCGGCGAGTAATGCGGTGAGACCGGAGGGCAACCGGGTTTCCGCCCAGGACACGCCGCCGTTTCCCAGCAGAAAGAACAGTCCTCCGATGAGCGCCGCATAGGCCCAGAGCCGGAGGGCAGGCGCCGCAACGCCCCGCCAGCGGGCCCAGCCGTAGAGGATGCCTCCCGCGACGAGAAAGCGGCTTCCCGCCGCGAGGAAAGGCGGGAAGGCGGTTACCATGACGCGGATAGCCAGGTAGGTCGAGCCCCAGAGGATGTAGATCGCGGCGAACGACCAGAACACTGCCGCGCGAGATGCGCGGGTGCTCACGCCTCGAGGTACTCCTCACGATACATGCGGATGAGCTCGAAAAAATACGACAGCGCAAGGGGACCGATGAGCAGGCCGAGCAGGCCGAAGTAGCTCACCCCGGCGATGGCCCCCACCAGCGTGACCATCGGATGGATTTGTGAGTACCTGCGGAACACGATAGGCCGGACCAGGTTCTCCACGTTCGGGAGGACGATGATCCCGAGGAGGGCGAGAAAGATCGCGCCACCGTAGTGGTGGTCGAGTCCCAGCACGATCACGGCCGGGATCCAAACGAGCGCGGCGCCGACGAGCGGCAGGAAGGCCAGCACAGCGCTGATCACCCCCCAGAACACCGGATCGCTGAGCCCGGTAATCACGAAACCGATCCCCACGAGGATGCCCAGGATCGCGGCGCTGAGCCCCGTCCCCACCACGGTCGCCGCGGTGACCGCGCGGAAGCGCTCCTGCAAAATGGCGACGTTGGACTTAGAGAAGGGGATGTAAGGCTCGACCGCCCGCCATACCCCCTCGGGATTGAGCAACAGGTAGAACAACCCGAAGAAGGCAAACAGCAGATTGAGCGTGAACCGGGCGGCGGTCCCGATGAAACCGAGCGCGTTGGTGCCCAGCCAGGTGATGACCTCACGCCCGATCTGTGCAAGCTGCGGGCCCACCTCGTATCCCCCGATGCGCAGCGAGGCGATCTGATCGAGGAACGGACTCTTCACCATCGAGTTGGCCACGCCTTGGGCCTGGCCCACCAGCATCCCGACGAGCCAAACGCCGGGCAGCACGATCAGCAGAAAGGCGCAGACGATGACGACGATCGCGGCGACTGAAGGCCGCAGCCAGCGGGACAGCCAGCGATGGAACGGCGCAAAGAGCACGTAGAGCACGGGCGCGCCGAGCAGACCGCTCATGTAGGGCGCCAGGGCAACGGCGATCCCGACGGCCAGCAGGAGCAGGATGATTGCAGCGCGCTGCTTGTTGGTGTCGAAGAAGGCCATGCGGGAAACTAATGCTGCTCCCGCGTCACCCGCTCCAGCACCGCCCACACGTTCTCCGCCAGCCTGCGGTGCCCCGCCGCAGTCGGGTGGATGCCATCCTCCTGATTCAACGAATCGACGCCCGCGACACCCGCGAGCAGAAAAGGCACCAGCGCGGCTCCGTTGGCGCGGGCCACGGAGGGAAAGATCGCGCGAAAGCGGCGCACGTAGTCCTGCCCCAGATTCGGGAGCGCTTCCATGCCAACGACCACCAGGCGCGGCGGCGGGCTAAGCCGCCGGGCCCGATCAAAAATGGCCTGGATGCGAGCGCGCACCGAATCGGGGTCCTGACCCCGCAATCCGTCATTGGCGCCGGTCTCGACCACCAGCACGGCGATGCTGTCCCGGCCGAGCAGCCAGTCCGCCCGGCTCAGCGCTCCGGCGGAGCTCTCTCCGCTCACCCCGGCGTTGACGACGCGAAAGCGGCGCCCGGCCGAGTCCAGCTTCGCCTGGAGCAGGGCGGGATATGCTGCCGTGGCAGGATCGCGGAGACCGTAGCCGGCGGTGAGACTGGTGCCCAGGAAGACGATCGCAGGTCGGGCCTGCCCGGAATCGGGAGTAGGGAGTCGAGAATCGGGAACTGCCCGAACGGTCGAGTCCCCATTCCCCCTTCCCGATTCTCCATTCCCGCCGCAGGCCACCGCAACCAACGCGGCCAGTACCCCGTATCTCACTATCATTCTCCGTTCACCATCGCTCCGGGTCCTGATGCTGCGCTGTGAGTCGCTGACCCAGACATACCTCTCGGGTGGTCGCCCGCTCACGGTGCTGAACGATATCACCTTCTCCCTAGAGCGCGGCGGCTTTCTCGCGGTGGTGGGCCCGAGCGGAAGCGGCAAGACCACGCTGCTCGGCTTGCTGGCCGGACTCGACCAGCCGAAGCGCGGCCGGGTGGAACTGGATGGTCAGGATCTCGGCGCGCTCAGTGAAGATCAGCGGGCCCGCCTCCGCGCCGCCAAGGTCGGTTTCGTCTTTCAGGCATTTCAGCTCATCCCCACGCTGACCGCGCGGGAGAACGTGCAGGTACCGCTGGAGCTCCGCGGGGAGCCGGCAGAGGCTCGCGCCCAGGAGCTCCTCGTGCGGATGGGCATCGGCGACCGGGCGCACCACTACCCCGCACAGCTTTCAGGAGGAGAGCAGCAGCGCGTGGCGCTGGCCCGCGCGTTCAGTATCCGGCCGCAGATCCTCTTCGCGGACGAGCCTACCGGGAACCTCGATGCACACACCGGAGCGACGATCATCGATCTGATGGTCTCGCTCAACCGGGAGCTGGGGACGACTCTCGTGCTGGTGACGCACGACCACGAGCTGGCATCGCGGGCGCATCGCACGATCAGGCTGTCGGACGGCCGTATCGTCGAGGACACCGGGGCAAGCGCGTGATCGGCCCACGCTTCGTCCTGCGCATGGCTTGGCGGGAGAGCCGCGCTGGACGGCGGCGGCTCTGGCTCTTGACCGGTGCGGTGACGGCGGGCGTCGCGGCGCTGGTGGCCATCAATTCCTTCACCCAGAATCTCCGCGTCTCGGTCGCCGAACAGGCCCGGGCGCTGCTCGGCGCTGATCTGTCTTTCCGGAGCGGGAGGGCCTTTCCACCGCGCGTCGAGGCCCTGCTCGACAGCCTGATCGCGCCCGATTCCGGCGCGGGGCGCCTCGCCCGGAGCGGACGCCGCGCGCTGCAGGTCAGTTTCGTCGCCATGGCCTATGTCCCTCGCACCACCGGGGTCCGGCTGGTCCAGGCCCGCGCCGTCGCCGGCGGCTACCCGTTTTATGGCGAAATCGTCACCCAGCCGGCGGGAAGATGGCGTGCGCTCGAGCGGCAGAATGGCGTACTGGTGGATCCGGTGCTGCTCACCGCCCTCCACGCGGAGCTGGGCGATACCCTGGCCCTCGGGAACGGGCGCTTTCCCATCCTGGGAACGGTGCTCAATGTGCCCGGCGATATCGGGGTGTTCAGCGCATTCGGCGCCCGGGTCTTTCTTCCCGCGCGGAGCCTCCCCGCCACGGGCCTGCTGCAGTTCGGCTCTCGCGCCGACTACGAGGCATTCGTCCAGCTGCCACCCGGGCGCGACGCCGCGGGGATCGCAAAGCAGTACCGCTCCGCATTGCGGGAGCTCAGGATCGGGATTCGGACGGTCGAGGAGGACCGGGAGGATTTGAGCGAGGCACTCTCCCGGCTGGGCAACTACCTCGGGCTGGTCGCGCTGATCGCCCTGCTGCTGGGCGGGTTAGGAGTGGCCAGCGCGGTCAACGTCTTCATCAAGCGCAAGCTCGACACCATCGCGGTGCTGCGTTGCCTGGGCGCCACGAGCCGCGAAGTGTTCGCGGTATACCTGCTGCAAGCGCTGGCCATGGGCGGGATCGGGAGCGCGATCGGCGCGCTCGCCGGCGTCGCGCTGCAGCAGCTCCTCCCGCTGCTCTTTACCGGGCTGCTGCCGGTCGACGTCCGGGTGGTTCCCTCCCCTGGCTCGATCCTGTTGGGAACCGGTTTGGGCCTCTGGGTGGCCGGAATGTTCGCGGCGCTCCCGCTGCTCGGCATTCGCCGGGTTTCCCCGCTGCTCGTCCTCCGGCGCGACGTGGACCCGGCGGCCGGCCGCGACCGGCTGGCGCGGCTCGCCCTGCTTCCCCTGGCGCTGAGCGTCGTGGCGCTGGCCGTCATTCAGGTCGGCAGCGTGCGAGATGGCATCGCATTCGCCGTGGCCATCGGGGTCGCGCTCTTCGGCCTCTGGCTCGCCGCCCGCGCGCTGATCGGCGGGGTGCGCCGCTGGTTTCCCTCCCGCTGGCCCTATCTCTGGCGGCAGGGGCTGGCCAACCTGTACCGGCCCGCGAATCAGACCGTGACGGTGGTGCTCGCGCTCGGCTTCGGCGCGTTCGTCCTCACGACGCTCTTCCTCGCCCAGAACAACCTGTTGCGCGAGTTTCGTCCCGGCGGCCTGCATACCCGTCCGAACCTGATGCTCTACGATATCCAGCCGGCGCAGCAGGCAGGCGTGGCGGCGCTGATCCGGGAGAACGGGCTCGGCAGCACGCCAGCGGTGCCGATCGTCACCATGCGCATCAAGGCGATCCGCGGCGTCCCGGTCAGCAAGCTGCTGCCGCCATCCGATAGCACGACCGACAGCGCCGCTGCTCCCCGGCAACGCGAACGCCGGCCGCGCCCGCGGGGGGCACCCTCCCCCTGGGCGATCCGCCGCGAGTACCGCTCGACTTATCGCGATACCCTGAGCGACACGGAAAAAGTCGTGGCGGGAAAGTGGTGGGGACGCGAGCCGGCGGGCGACTCACCCGCACTCGTCTCGCTCGAGGAGGAGCTGGCGGGTGAGCTTGGCGTCAAGCTGGGCGACGAGATCGTCTGGGACGTACAGGGCACGGACGTGCCGACCCGGGTGGGCGGCCTGCGCGCGGTCGAATGGCGCCGCTTCGAACCCAACTTCTTCGTGGTATTTCAACCCGGCGTGCTCGAGCGCATGCCGCAGATGCTCGTCATGCTGGCGCGAGCCGATAGTGTCGCCCGGCGCGGCACAGTACAGCGCCAAATCGCCGAGCGGTTTCCCAACGTCACCATTCTGGATCTCTCCCAGATCCAGCAGGCGCTGGAAGGCATCCTGGATCGCGGCGCCCTGATCGTTCGGTTCCTGGCGTTCTTCAGCCTGGTGACCGGTGCGATCGTCCTGGTCGGCTCGGTCTCGGCCTCGCGGCTGCAGCGCATCCGCGAGGCAGTGCTGCTCAAGACTCTGGGCGCGACCCGCCGCCAGGTGCTGCACATTCTGGTCGCAGAGTACACCGCGCTGGGCGTGTTGGCCGCGTTCGCCTCGGTCGCGCTCGCGAGTGGCGCGGGGTGGGCGCTGACCAAGTGGGTGTTCGAGACCGAGTTCTACTTGCCGGCCTTGCAGCTCTTGAGTCTCACCGTCCTGCTGATCGGGCTCACCCTCGGCGTGGGTCTCTGGAACAGCGCGGAGATTCTCAAGCGAGCTCCGCTGGCGGTTCTGCGGGAAGAGTGATTTCTTTGTCGCTCCGGATTCCACCCGAACCAGGACACCCTCGGCATGCTGGCCATTGATCTCGCGGGGAAACGCGCGTTCATCGCGGGCGTCGCGGATGATGGCGGATTCGGCTTCGCGATCGCCAAAGCGCTCGCGCGAGCCGGAGCGAGCATCTGCGTGGGCACCTGGCCTCCCGCCCTGAACATCTTCGAGAACCTGCTCGAACGCGGCAAGCTGGCCGACTCGCTGCAGCTTCCCGAGGGAGGGCGGATGGCATTCGAGCGGATCTATCCGCTCGACGCAGCGTTCGATACGCTGGACGACGCGCCCCCGGAGATTCGCGAGAACAAACGTTACAAGGAGCGGGGCGATTTCTCGATCCAGGGCGTAGCCCGGCGGATCCAGGCGGATTTCGGTGAGGCTGCGCTCGACATCGTGGTGCACAGCCTGGCCAACGGGCCCGAGGTCAAGAAGCCCTTGCTCGATACCAGCCGGAAGGGATATCTCGAGGCGGTAAGCGTGAGCGCCTACAGCAACATCGCCCTGGTCCGCCAGCTCAGTCCCTTGATGCGCGCGGGGGGCTCCTATTTGTCGCTCACCTACATGGCCGGCGAGCGGGTAATCCCGGGCTACGGCGGCGGCATGTCTTCGGCAAAGGCAGCGCTCGAGTCGGATACCCGAACGCTCGCGTTCGAGGCGGGACGCCGGTTCGGGGTGCGGGTCAACACGATCTCAGCGGGGCCGCTCGCTTCGCGAGCGGCGAGCGCCATCGGACTGATCCAGCGGATGATCGCGTACACCAAAGCCAACGCGCCGCTCACCCGGGAGCTCGAGGCCGGCGACGTCGGGCACACCGCCGCCTTTCTGGCGAGCCCGCTCGCAGCCGGCATCACGGGCAGTGTGGTCTACGTGGACAATGGCTACCACGCTATGGGAATGGGGGTCGAGGGAGCGGGGACGATCGGTGAGCGGTGAGCGGTGGCGACGGGGCGCCACGGTCGCGGGAGCGCTGCTCGCAGCCCTCGCGGTGCTGGCCGGCGCATTCGGCGCACATGCACTCCGTGACCGGCTGAATCCAGCCGCGCTAACTCTGTTTGAGACCGCCGCGCGCTATCAGATGTATCACGCTCTTGGGCTGCTGGTCGCGAGCCAGCTCTTGATGCAACGGCCTCCGCTGCTCCGGGCAACTTGCGCCTGTTTCCTCACCGGCATCGTGCTGTTTTCCGGGAGCCTGTACGTCCTTGCACTGACGGGTCGGAGCTGGCTGGGCGCGATCACTCCGTTCGGTGGCGTCGCGTTTCTGGCCGGGTGGGCGGGTGTCGCGCTGGGAAGCATCCGCCGGCCGGCTCAGACCACATGATCGGACGGGACGACGCATGCGCTGGACGCCGGGAGGAAGCAGCCCCGACATCGAGGACCTGCGGGGCCGATCGGGTGGCCGGTTCAGGCTGCCGGGACGCATCGGACTCGGAGGGCTGCTCCTTCTCCTGGTGCTGAGCGTCGTCTTCAAACAGGATTTCTTCTCGCTGGTCGGAATGGGTGGCGGCCCCGGTCAGGTTGCCGCTGGGCCGGTGGAAGCCTCTCCCGAAGAGGAAAAACTCAAGAGCTTCATCGGATTCGTGCTGGACGATGTCCAGGCCACCTGGGACCAGACTCTTCCCGAGCAGGCCGGCACCCGCTACGAGCACGCCCGCCTGGTGCTGTTTCGCGACGCGATCGAATCAGCTTGTGGCTTTGCCGAAGCCGCGACCGGTCCCTTCTACTGTCCCGGCGATCACCGTGTGTACATCGACTTGGGCTTCTATCAGGACCTTGCCGAGCGTTTCGGCGCTCCAGGTGACTTCGCGCAGGCCTACGTACTGGCGCATGAGATCGGGCATCACGTCCAGACTCTCCTGGGCACGGAGGCGCAGCTCCGCCAGCTCCAGGGCAGCCGTCCCGCGCAGGCCAACGAGCTCTCGGTGCGTTTCGAGCTGCAGGCGGACTGCTACGCAGGCGTCTGGGGAAGCTCGGCGGCACGCCGTGGGAAGCTCGAGACCGGAGACGTAGAGGAGGGGCTCAACGCGGCGGCAGCCGTCGGGGACGACCGCGTCCAGCGGATGTCCAGCGGACGCGTCAGCCCCGAGGGATTCACCCACGGCAGCTCGGAGCAGCGGAGCCAGTGGTTCCGGCAGGGACTCAACAGCGGACGGCTTTCCGCCTGCGACACCTTCGCGGCACGCTAACTCGCCCTTGACGCTTCCCATCCTGGGTGGGAACGTATCTCCCGCTCCACCCTGAAAAAGGGGATACCCCTGCGTCCATCCTTCCCCAGACCGGAGGCAGCATGCCGCCTTTCACCGTGAATTACCTCGCCGTCGTGGTAGCGGGCGTTGCCGCATTCATGCTTGGAGCCCTCTGGTACTCCCCCGCATTGTTCGCGCGCCAGTGGGTGGCGGCCCAGGGCCATACACCCGAGAAAGTGGCGGCGATGCGGCAGCAAATGACCAAGACCTACGCGATCAGCTTCGTGTGCTTCCTGGTCACCGCCTGGGTCATGGCCGTCCTGATCAGCCGGGTGGGGGTCACGGGCGCTCTTGGCGGCGTAAAGCTGGGCGGAATCACCTGGCTGGGATTTGCCGCGACGATCGGGCTGACCTCGAATCTGTACTCCGGTAAGCCGCTGGCCGCGTTTCTCATCGACGCCGGATATCAGCTGGTGTATCTGATCGTGATGGCGGTCATTCTGGCGGTGTGGCGGTAACAGTGAACCGCGAACAGTGAACAGTGAACGGGAACTGCCCTGCCAGGTCGTTCCGGTTCACGGTTCACTGTTCACGCTGTTCCGCTCTGCGCTCGCCCACCGGAAGAAGAGCACCGACATCGCCCCCCAGATCCAGAGGTTGCCTGGAATCCACATGAGCAGCCCCCCGAGCTTCTGATCATCGAGCGGGGAGAGGCCCCAGGTGCGTGGCGCCGCAAGGTACCAGGGGTAGAGCGGGCGGTCCGCGAACGTGATAATCGCCCCAAGCAGCTGCATGGGAAGCTGTACCACGAAGAGGTAGAGCATTCCCATTCCCGGAGAGAGCCGCGGGAGCGAACGGGCGGGACTCATGACGGGCCACCAGAGCAGCACGGCGGTCACCATGAACATGAGATGCGTCACCACGTGCACCGAATGGTTCCGCATCATGAGATCGTAGGCACCCGCCGTATGCCAGACGAGCAACGTGGCTGAGAAGAGGAACCCGGCGAACACAGGATGGGTGAGCGCGCGCGCGACCGCCCGGCCGGCTCTCCGCCGGACCGCCTGCTCGACCAGCCACCCCGGTAATCCGGCAATGAGCAAGGGCGGCAGCACCAGCGTGAGCAGCAGGTGCTGCGCCATGTGAACCCAGAACAGGTAGCGGTCGCTGAGGTCGTGAATGGGGCCGTTGAGCGAGATCAGGATGACGGCGAGACCGCCGAAGAAGCAAAGCGGCCGCCAGGGTTCAACCGGGGGGCCGAGCTCCAGGCGGCGCCGAAAAGGGCCGATGGCGTAGAGGTACAGCGCCCCAAGCGCTGCGACGCCGATGAGAACCGAAGGATGCAGCGACCACTCGACGGAGAACGGCGCGATCAGTGCGCCCCCACCGCCCGCCAGTAGGAAAACAGTACGATCAGCGCCGCGATGATGACCGCGGCAATCAGCAGCGGAAAGACGAAGAGATTCGCCAGCAGCCGGGGATCCTGCTTCAGGTGCATGTAGAACATGGCCACCAGGGCAAACTTGGCCGCGGAAAGCACCACGAGCAGCAGCACTACGATCGGCTCGAAGACCGGTCGCAGCGAGGCGCCGAGCCCGCCCCGGCCCGCCTCGAACGCCAGGACTTCCATCGCCGTGAGCACGAACAGGACCAGCGCGACCTTGAGATAGAGCGCGGGGGTGGGGTGTGCGTGCTGGTCGTGCGCGTGGGCGTCCTGGGCTTCCATGAAGCGCTCACCTCATGAGGTAGACGGTAGGGAAGATCACGATCCAGACCACGTCCACGAAGTGCCAGTAGAGCGCGGCGATCTCGAGATTGAGCGCTTTCTGGGGCGGAATCTTGCCCTTGATGGCGAGCACCAACAGCGTCGCGAGCCAGATCACCCCGACGGTGACGTGGCTGCCGTGAAAGCCCGTCAGCGTAAAGAAGGTCGAGGAAAAGAGGTTGGTACCGTAGCCCATGCCCTTGTGATAAAAGTGCTGGAACTCGTAGACCTGCATTCCCACGAAGAACATCCCCGCGAGCACCGTGGCGGCGAGCCAGCCGACCAGCATCTTCCGCTTGCCCCTCTGCGCGCCGTAGAGCGCCAGCACGATGAAGAACGAGCTGAAAAGCAGCACCGCGGTGCCGGTGGTGACGAGCGGGATCTCGAAGATGTGCTCGCAGGTCTGCATTTTCCCGTGCAGCATGCACTGCGACTCGGTATGCGGCAGCGGGCCGACCAGACTCTTGCCCTTGTAGACCAGGTAGGTCGAGATCAGCGACGCAAAGAAGAGGCATTCGGACCCGATCAGGGTCCACAACGCCACCTTCCGGCTCGGAATCCCGGTCGTGGTGGGATGCGAGTCGTGCTGGGATCCCTCCGACAGCGCGTGCGGCGCAGGAATCGCGTGGCTCACGAGCTAGTGCTCCGGGAAGGGAGGTTCGAAGGCCCAGCGGTAGACGCCGTAAAAGAGAATCGCCGCGCCGCTCAGCGTGATGAAATACCAGTGCGAGAAGGCGTGGGTGAAGAGAATGCTGCCGATCACGCCCAGCACGCCCACCGCCGTGACCGCGGGCCAGATCGAGGGCCGCGGCAGGTGGATGCCGGCGCCGCTCACTCGGCGAGGCTCCGGCAATTGCCCACCACTGGCCCGGCGCAGATCCCAGACCGGCGTCGAGCTGTGGACCGGTGGCACCTCGCCGAAGTTGAACTCCTGCGGCGGCGAGGGGATCGCCCACTCCAGCGTGGCACCGCGCCACGGATCGGCCGGGGCGTCGGCCGGTCGGCGCATCGTCTTCAAGATATTGTAAATGAAGATCAGGAACGATAACCCCAGCAGCAACGAGCCCCAGGTCTGGATCCGATTCCAGAACTCGAGGTTGAGCTCGGCCGGATAGGTATAGACCCGCCGCGGCATCCCGTTGAGCCCCAGGAAATGCATCGGGAAGAAGGTGAGGTTGAACCCGATCAGCATCAGCCAGAAATGCAGCTTGCCGAGGCCCTCGTGCAGCATCCGGCCGAACATCTTGGGGAACCAGTAGTATGCGCCCGCGGTGAGGCCGAAGATGGAGCCGCCAAAGAGCACGTAGTGGAAGTGCGCCACTACGAAGTAGGTGTCGGTCTGCTGCAGGTCGGCGGGCGGGGAGGCGTGCATGACGCCCGACAGCCCGCCGATGATGAACATCGCGACCATGCCGATCGCGAAGTACAGCGGCGTCTTGAATTGCAGCGAGCCGCCCCACAGGGTGCCCAGCCAGTTGAAGATCTTCACTCCGGTGGGCACCGCGATCAGCATCGTGGAGATCGCGAAGAAGGAATCCGCGAAGGGGCCCATCCCGGTCGCGAACATGTGGTGACTCCACACCCCGAATCCGAGAAAGGCGATGAACGCGCCCGAGAAGACCATCGCAGTGTAGCCGAAGAGCGGTTTCCGCGAGAAGACGGGCAGCACCTCCGACACGATGCCGAAGGCGGGAAGGATCAGGATGTAGACCTCCGGGTGCCCGAAGATCCAGAAGAGGTGCTGCCAGAGCACCGGGTCGCCTCCCCCCTCGGGGAGGAAGAAATGGCTCCCGAAGTGGCGGTCCATCATCAGGAACACCAGCGCCACCGTGATGACGGGGAACGCCAGCAACAGCAGAATCTGGGTGATGAAGCTCATCCAGACGAACATCGGCATCCGGAGCATCTTCATCCCCGGAGCCCGCAGGTTCACGATCGTGACGAAGAAGTTGATCGCCGCAGCCATCGAGGCGATGCCCAGGATCTGCAGGCCCAGAACCCAGAAGTCGGTGTTCAGGCCCGGCGAATAGGTATTCTCGGTGAGATTGGCGTAGCCGAACCAGCCGGCGTTGGGAGCGGCATTGAGGAGAAAGCTGAAGTTGATGAAGAGGCCGCCGAGCAGGAAGACCCAATAGCTGAACGCATTGAGGCGGGGAAACGCCACGTCCCGCGCCCCGATGTGCAGCGGGATGAAATAGTTGAAGAACATCGCGGACAGCGGCATGACCCCGAGGAAGATCATGGTCGTGCCGTGCATCGTGAAGAGCGAGTTGAAGAGCTCCGCGCTGACCAGCGTGTTGTCGGGCTTCATCAGCTGGATGCGCATGATCAGCGCTTCGATGCCGCCCATCAGGAAGAAGATGAACGCGGTGGTCCCGTAGAGGATCCCGATCCGCTTGTGGTCGACGGTCGTGATCCAGCTCCAGATTCCCGTCTTCTCGGCGTGGACGGCTGGGGCGTGATCGAGAACCGAAGTGGCCATGGCGGTAACCCTACTGATGCGAGCGGAGGTAGGCGACCAGCAGCGTGAGCTCCGCGTCGGTGAGCTTGCGGGGTAAAACCATTAAGGTACCCTTCTTGACCGAGTCCGGATTGCTGAGCCATTTCCGGAGGTTCTCCGGCGTGTTCTGCAGCATCCCCGCGACGATGGTGGTCCGGCTGCCGACGTGGGACAGGTTCGGTCCCTTGAGTGAAGTCTGGCCCGCGAGCGGGGTTCCCACCAGCGCGTGGCAGCCGATGCAACCCCCGCCGCTGAAGAGCGCGCGGCCGGCCACTTCGATCGAATCGATCGGCGGCACCGAATCGGCGGCCACTTTGCCCTGGTTCACCAGCGGCGAGCCCACCCGCTGGCGCTCCACCCAGACTGCGAATTCCTCGGGAGATTCCGAGATCACCCGGAAACCCATCCGCCCGTGCTGCGCGCCGCAGAACTCGGCACACTGCCCGCTGAACGATCCGGTGACCTCGGCCTTGAACCAGAGCGGATTGTGCCGCCTGGGGAACACGTCCCGCTTGGCGGCGAACTGCGGAACCCAGAAGCTGTGCAGCACGTCCACCGTCGTCATCCGAAGGTTGACGGTCTTGCCGACCGGAACGTGCAGCTCGTTTGCGGTGACCACGCCGAGCCCCGTGTAGCGGAACTCCCACCACCACTGGTGCCCGATCACCTCGATCTGCACCACATCGCCGGCCGCGTAGTCGGAGGTCCGGAAGATGGTCTTGATAGTCGGAACCGCGATCATCACCAGAATGAACGCCGGAATGATGGTCCAGACGACCTCGAGCACCGTGTTTCCGTGCACCTGCTTGGGCTCCGGGTCGTCGGGCCGGCCGCGGAACTTGAAGATCGCGATGAGCAGCGCGCCTTCGACCAGGACGAACACCACGATGGCCCACCAGACTGTCGTCCGGAAGAGCCCATCCACCAGCCGCGCAAAATCACCGCGTGGTTTGAGGGTGGTCTGGGGATAGTTATGCGCGCAAGCGGCAAGGAAGAGGAGGAGACCGAGCGCGGGGGTGAATCGCGCGAGACGCCGGAAGGGACCCGTCCTCGTCTCCATCAGTAGTGCGATCCTGGCGTTGGGGGTGGCCGGCGCAAAACTAGCCGCGGCATAAGGATGGGTCAACCGTCAAAGTGAGCGGTTCGCAGTGAGAAGTGCGAGGGAAAAGCGTTCCCCCCATGGGTAGTTCCCTCTTATGTCCAAGGTATCTCCCCTGTCCGGAGCTCGCCGCGCTCGCTATCTTACGAACCGGTACCCTCCGTGCCCGGCGACCCCTCGCCGGGCCGACTCTTTTTGCGGCTGCGGCAAATGATCGAGCAGATGCGGGACAAGCTGAGCAAGGAGATCGAGGAGCTGAGCCGGGAACTTACGGTCACGCTTCCGCAAGCCATCGCGCTCGCCGTGGCAATGGGGGATCTCCGGGAAAACTCCGAGTACAAGGCGGCGCTGGAACGCCAGCAGCTGGTGCAGGCGCGGTTGGGCCAACTGCATCACCGCCTGGCCCAGCTGGCGCAGCTGGCCAATACCGAAGCGCCGCGCGACCGGGTCGGGCTCGGCTCGAAAGTCATGGTCGAGGACGTCGGAAGCGGCGATCGGGAGACCTATACGTTGGTGCTGGCCGAGATGATGGACATCGATGCCGGGCATATCTCCCTGGCCTCGCCGCTGGGCCGGGCACTCAAGGATCGCAAGCCGGGCGAGGAAGTGAGCCTGCGGCTCCCGACCGCCACGAGAAAGCTCCGCGTGCTCGAGGTGGTCACGATTCACGAACAAGGATGAGCGCCATGGACGTTCCTCCCAAGAAGCTCCTCGTGGCGGGCGACCGCGTGCTGATTGCACCAGCGGAAGGCGAGGAGCGCACCAAGGTAGGACTCTACCTGCCCGCGACGGCGATCGAGACCCAGCAGGTGCAGGAAGGTCTGATCGTCGCGACGGGCCCGGGGGATCCCCTCCCAGATCCCGCGGTGTTTGAAGACGAGCCCTGGCGCGCAGAGGAGAAGACGCCTCGCTTCAAGCCCATGCAGGCACGCGTTGGAGATCACGCCATTTTCTTCCGGAAGGCGGCGGTGGAGATCCGCTTCGAGGACAAACGGTATCTGGTGGTGCCGCAGGCGGCGATCCTGGTGCTGGTGCGGGATGAGCTGCCGATCTGAGCAGGCGGTAGCTGGCGGGTGGCAGGTGGCAGGAAGTCTTACCATCGCCGTGCTGCTCGCGTTCCGCAGCGTGAGCCCAGCCGTCGGGCAGTCCCCTGTCACCAGCGGCCCGTCACCTGCCACCTCATATACCCCCCATCGCGTGTACGATACCCGAGGCAAACAGTTCCTCGATTTCGAGACCCTGGTCGGCCGGCTCGCCGCCGCCGAACTCGTTTTCGTCGGCGAGCAGCATGATGATCCGGCTACCCATCGGATGGAGCTGGCGATCCTGGAGGGAATCGCGCGGCGGCGCGATTCCGTAGTCCTCGCGCTCGAAATGTTCGAGCGCGACGTGCAGCCGCTGCTCGACGGGTACCTCGCCGACAGCACGAGCGAAGAGGAGTTCCTCAAGGGCAGCCGCCCCTGGAAGAATTACGCCGGGGACTACCGCCCACTGGTCGAGCTGGCGCGCGCACGCAACTGGCCCGTGGTGGCGAGCAATGTCCCTCGCTCCCTGGCCTCCTCCGTGGGCCGGGCGGGCCTGGCGGCGCTCGACACGCTCAGCTCCCCCGCTCGCTCCCAGCTGGCCGAGGCGCTCGCTTGCCCCGAGGATGTCTACTACGAGAAGTTCGTGAAGGTCATGGGTGACCTGGCATCGCACGGCCCATCGCCCACGAACGGCGAAGCTCCCAAGGCGCGGCTGCTCCGGCTGTACCAGGCACAGTGCGTCAAGGATGAAACGATGGGTGAGTCGGTGGCGCGGGTGTGGCGGCCCGGACGCCTGGTCGTCCACTACAACGGAGCTTTCCACAGCGATTTCCGGCTCGGCACCGCCGCGCGCGCAAAGCGCCGCGCTTCGAATGCCAGGCTGCTCGTGGTGACGGCCCTTCCGGTGAAAGATCTGGACCGGCTGAAGCCTTC
>DASYTT010000105.1:0-20532 GCA_036002045.1 Gemmatimonadales bacterium | reverse complement strand
GTTCGAGCGGGCGCCCCATTGTAGCGGCCGCCCCTGAGGGGGTCAACGCTAGTGCACGAACATCCCCACCGCCGCCGCGGTCATGCAGAGGATGGTCAGCAGCACAACCCCCCGCGCCAGCAGGGAGCTGGGTTGTAGCGCCATCACGTGGCTGTCGCTTGCCACGAGGAGAACGCCCGCGAGCAGGAACGGCGCGAGCACTCCGTTGATCACGGCCGACCAGTACAGCGCTCCGATCGGGTCGAGATTGAAAAAATCCATCGCGACGCCGCCGAGTGAGGCGAGCAGCACCACCCCGTAAAATGCCGGCGCCTGCTGCAGCCGGAGGTCCAGGCCATCCCGCCAGTGAAACAATTCCGCCAGCGCGTACGCGGCAGAGCCGGACAGCGTCGGCACGGCAAGGAGACCGACCCCGATGATGGCGAACGCGTAGAGCGCGGACGCGAAGCGACCCGCGATCGGCTCCAACGCCACCATGGCCTCCCGCGAGGTCGTAATGCCGATGATCCCGTGCTGGTGCAGCGTGATCGCGGTGGTGAGGATGATGAAGTACATCACCAGATTGGACGCGAAGGTTCCCGCCAGCACGTCGACCGTGCGCATCCGGATCTCGTTGGTGCTCGCCCCCTGGCGGTCCTGCACCGTCCGCCGGCCTTGGGCCCGCTCTTCCTCGACCTCCTGCGATGCCTGCCAGAAGAAGAGATACGGGCTGATGGTGGTTCCCAGAATAGCCACCAGCGTGCTCCACATCGAGCCACGCGGGCGGGACGGCAGGAACGTGGCGCGCGCGACCTCGCCCCAGTCCGGCCCGACGTAAATCGCGCATACCACGTAGGCCAGCAGCGCGAGGGTGAGCCATTTGAGCGCCCGCGCAAGCACCGCATAGCGGAGCCGCACCGTCGCCCAGGCAATTCCAGCTCCGAACAGGAGGACCCACAGGTGGGAGTTGAGGCCGGTGAAGAGCTCGGCTGCGTCGGCCATGGCCGAGAGGTCCGCGCCGATGTTGATGGTATTGGCGGCGAGCAACCCCACCGCGCCGATCAGGATGACCTGGCTGGGGAGCCGCTGACGCAGCGCGCCCACCAGTCCCCGGCCGGTCACCATACCGACCCGGGAGCACATCAGCTGTACCGCAGTCATCAGGGGCCAGGTCAGCAGCGCCGTCCAGAGGAGCGCCGTGCCATAGCGTGCCCCCGCAATCGAATAGGTGACGACCCCCGAGGGATCATCGTCGGCGGCGCCGGTTACCAGTCCGGGCCCGAGTTGTGCAAGGAAACGACGCAGTCGGCGCATTCTGCCCAGGAATTGGACGGTGTCGTCTTTCTCGGACTTGCGGGCTATTCCGCGCTGTCCAATACTATGCTGGTCCTGCTCGCTCTCCCAGGTGAAACCATGGCCCAAATGCAAGCTTCACTGAAACCCGAGTTCAGCCTCCGGTATCCCCGCTTGAGCAGTGGAGTGTGGTACGAGGTCGCGCCGATCTTCCCCGGTGTGACCATCCGGCGCGTCGATATGTTTGGACGCCGGGTCGCACGGCTCAAGACCGCTCGCGATTTCGAAACGGTGCAGGCGGCGCACTTCGAGTTCCGTTCGCGGCCGGCCGAAGAGCTCGCTTCGGCCTGAGCCGCCTCACAGCTCCATCACCAGCCGCACATCGGCGTCGAGCGCCGGTGCCGCGCGGCGCGTAGCGCGCGAGACGAGGAGGTACGTCAAAAGCGCCAGCACCAGGGCCAGTCCGGACACCGTAACCCCCCGCGGAAAGCTGAAGACACCGAAAAATGCGAGTGTCTCTCCCGCCAAGGTCACCCCCAGCCCCACCCCGATTGACGCGATGGCCCCCGCCCGGGTCCCCCCGCTCCAGTTGAGGCCGATCGCCAGTGCGGGAACCAGCGTTGCCGCGAAGAGTCCCCAGCCGAAGATCCCCAGAAACGCCACGAGGGTCCCCGACAACTGCGCCACGACCGCACCCGCGATCCCGATAGCGAGCGTGGCCAGCCGGCCGCGGTACAGCTCGTCTCCAGGTGGCGCCCGGAACGCCCTTGGCAGGTCGTGCACGATGGCCGCGGCGGCGACATTCAGAAAGGAGTTCACCGTGCTCATAATGGCGGCCGCTACGCCTGCGAACAGGATCCCGGCCAGCAACGGTGAAGCAAATCGCAAGAGGAATAGCGGGGTGGCGTCGTCGGGGTGCGCCAGCGCCGGCAGGACGCCGCGAAGGACTTGGGCTTTGACTGCAATGCCGACGCCGAAGAGCAAGAGCAGGGTCACCACCATCGCGCCCGTCATGACGAGCGGATACCAGCGGAGCCGCAAAGGATCCTTCACCATGTAGAACTTATGCAGCACATGGGGCTGGCCCAGCACTCCCGCGCCGAAGACGAAGAAAAAGGACAGCGCGGTCAGCGGGCCGAGGCTGCCCCATGGCGCCAGGAATCCTGGCTCCTGGGCCAGGATGGTGGCGGACATGCTGTCCAGGCCACCGCCAACCCTGAGGGCCGCCAGAAACACCAGGCTCGAAGCGGCCGCCATCACGGCCCCCTGAAAGACATCCGTGTAGACCCCTGCCAGAATCCCCCCGGCGACGGAATAGGCCAGAACCGCTGCCGCCCCGATCCAGATGCCCATCGCGCGACCGGTGCCGAACAGCGCGTCGATCAGCAGTCCGAGAGCAAGCAAGTTCGTGCCGAGGTAACCGACAATGGCGATCAGGATGGCGACGGCGGCGAGGCCCTGGGCAGTGGGACTCCGATAGCGGGCGCCGATCGCATCGGGAATCGTGACCAGGCCCCGCGCCTCGCCGAGGAGGCGCAGCCGCTTGGCCAGCACCCATGCGGAAAGACAATTGGAGATCGACGCCGGAAGAAAGATCAGCAACGCCCCGAGTCCGACCGAGTAGAGCAGTCCGGGCCCGCCGATGAATGTGAAACCCGACAGCGTAGATGCCATCGCGGCAAGCCCCAGGGCAAAGGGGCCCAGTCGGCGCCCCGCAGCGAAGAAATCCCCCGCACTCCGGGTGCGCCGGGAGGCCCAAACACCGATGACCGCCGTCACCAGGGCATAAAGCGCCGCAACCAGCAGGATTGCCGGCCCGCGCAGCGGCGGAAATGGAGCGGACTGCAGGATCATTCGAGCGTCCGCTCCCTTGCGAGGTCGGCGAGCTGCGACCGGAGCTCGCGCAACTCGGCCTGGCTGAGAACGGCCGCGTCGAAGCTGAAGGCGTAAATCAGGGGCAAGAAGAGCGCGGGCAGCAGCCCGATTCCGTACACGAGCAGCGCCGCACGACGGGGCAGCCCAAGCAAGAGCGGTGCGGCCGCGCCTTCGGGCGGCAGCACGAGCGCCGCCCCGAACCCACCCAGCAGAACCAACGCCAGCAGGGCCAGGCCAATCAGCAACGCGAGCGGCCGGGCGCCGCCCCGCCGACGCGTCCCGAGCAGACAGAGCGAGCACACCAGCAAAGCGATCCCCACCATCATCAACCACGGGGCGACCGTGGTCGCGCCGGGGAGGAATGCCGCGCCGTAGGCCAGGGCGATCGCGAGGGCGCCGAGCAGAATGCCGGGCACCTGTCAACCCACCCTGAAGAGCGCTTCTGCCTTTGGATATCGCAACAGCGCCCGGCTCTTGAGCGGGACGTGTGCCGGCCGCTCGAGACCGGGATCTGCCGCGAGGATTTCCCGGGCCATGTCGCGTGCGAGGGTCAGCAGGTCGGTGTCCTCAGGAAACCGCGCGACCCGGATATCCGCCGAGCCGGATTGCCGCTGACCCAGCAGGTCGCCCTGGTTGCGCTCCATGAGATCGAGCTCCGCGATCTTGAACCCGTCGTTGGTGGCGGCGAAGGTGCGCAGCCGATCCGATTCGCGCTCGGCCAGGAGAATGCAATGACTCTCCTCCGCCCCGCGACCGATTCTCCCGCGGAGCTGGTGCAGCTGGGCCAGCCCGAAGCGTTCGGGATTCTCCACCACCATGATCGTGGCATTGGGGACATCGATGCCGACCTCGATGACCGTCGTGGCAACCAGCACCGCGATCTCACCGGCCCGAAACGCCTCCATCACCCGATCGCGCTCTTCGGGCTTGAGCCTTCCGTGCACCAGCCCGATTCGCAGCTCGGGCCAGCGGGCCTGCAGCGTCTCGGCCATCGTCGTGGCGGCCCGGAGATCGGCCTTCTCGGTCTCTTCGATGACCGGCAGCACCACGTACGCCTGCCGGCCTGCTCGGCATTGCTGCTCCACGAAAGCCAGCACCCGCTCGCGCTGCCGGCCCGTGCGGACCCCCGTGCGGACCTCCCCACGCCCCGGGGGCTTTTCGCGCAGGATCGAAACGTCGAGGTCGCCGTAGCGCGTCAGCGCCAAGGAGCGCGGGATGGGTGTCGCAGTCAGCAGCAACACGTCCGGCGCGACGCCCTTGCCGATCAGCGCGGCGCGCTGCTCCACGCCGAAACGATGCTGCTCATCGATTACCGCGAGCCCCAGCCGGCGAAAGGCGACTTGCTCCTGCATGAGAGCGTGAGTGCCGATGGCAAGTCTGGATTCGCCGCTCTTGAGCCGCTCGCGTGCCGCGGCCTTGTCGCCCGCGGACAGCCGGCCGATGAGGAGCTCCGGCTTGAGGTCCTGCGGCGCGAGGAGCCGCTCCAGGGTAGCCTGATGCTGCTCGGCCAGGAGCTCGGTCGGCGCCATGAAAGCGGCCTGGTAGTCGTTCTCGACCGCGAGCAGCATCGCGAAGAGCGCCACCACGGTTTTCCCGGTACCCACATCGCCCATGAGTAGCCGGTGCATTCGCTCCGGCGCGGTCATGTCGCTGGTGATTTCCCGCACCGCTTGCCGCTGATCCGCGGTGAGCGCCCACGGCAGGCTCTCTTTGAGCGCCGTGGTGAGCCGTCGCTTCACCTCGAATTGCACGCCGGCCCGGCCCCGTTTGGCAAGGTGTCGCGCTCTCCCCAACATGAGCTGGAGATCGAGCAGCTCATCGAGGGCCAGGCGCCGGCGGCCGCGTTCCGCTTCGGCGACCGAGGCCGGTCGATGCACCGCCAGCAGCGCGGCGGGAAGCGCCGGAAGCTCGAAGCGGCGCCGAATTTCGTCGGGCAGGATCTCCCGGCAGAGGGCGATCAGCGCGTCGAGGTGCCGCTCGATCAGCGATCGGATCACCTTGTGGCTGAGTCCCGCAGTTGCGGGATACACGGGCAACACCTTGCCGCGGTCCCAGCTGCCGTTGCCCTGTTCGCCCGCGTCTTCCAGGATCAGATACTCGCGCGGCGCCATCTGGCGGCCGTGATAGAAGCGGATGGGGCCCGCAACCAGCAGGGTTTGTCCGACCGCGATACTGCGGTCAAGGAAGGCCTGGCCGGGCCAGACGCACTCCATGGCTCCGCTGTCGTCGCGCAGCACCGCGTGAAAGATCCGGAGTCCCTTTCGGGTGGGCAGCACACCCTTGGCGACGACCCTGCCCACGCAGGCGACGTCCTCCCCCACGCGCGCCTTGATCAGCGGGGTCAGCGTGGACGCGTCGACGTAACGGTGCGGCAGGTGCCACAGCAGATCCTGTGCAGTGGTAACGCCGAGCCGGTCCAAGGCCTCGGCCCGCCGCTCGCCGATGCCTTTGAGAAACTTGACGGGGGTGTCGAGGTGGAGAGGGGGCAAGAGGGCTATTGGCTATCGGCTGTTGGCTATTGGCTGTTCCTCGGAACCGAGCAGGTCTTCGGCAAACCTCCGGGCGTCGAAGACTTCCAGGTCTTCGGCGGCTTCCCCGGTTCCGAGAAAACGGATCGGCAAGGCGAGCTCGCGCCGAAGCGCCACGACCGCCCCGCCCCGCGCCGTACCGTCGAGCTTGGTCACCACGAGGCCGGTTGGCTGGACCGCTGCGGTGAAGAGCTTCCCCTGCTGGACGGCGTTCTGGCCTACGGTCCCGTCGAGCACCAGCAGAGTTTCCTGGGGCGCTCCCGGCGCTTTGCGCCCGATCACCCGTACGATCTTGCGAAGCTCTTCCATCAGGCCTTCCTGGGTGTGGAGCCGCCCGGCGGTGTCAACAATCACCAGGGTAGCGCCCCGAGCTTCCGCCGCTGTGATAGCATCGAAGGCTACCGCTGCGGGATCGCCACCCGGAGCACCCGAGATGCAGGGTAACGAGAGCCGCTCGGCCCAGATCTCGAGCTGAGCCACGGCGCCGGCGCGATAGGTATCCGCGGCCGCCAGCATGACCCGGTCCCCGGCCGCCGTGAGTCGCCGAGCCAGCTTGGCGATGGTGGTGGTCTTGCCGGTCCCGTTGACGCCGACCATGAGAATGACAGTGGGGCCGCTGGCGGCGCGCGCGAGCACGCCCGGGTCGCCGGGGCTCGCGAGCAGCTCGGCGATCCGGTCGCGCAGCGCGCGACGCAGCTCATCCTCCGACTTGAGCCGCCCGCGCCGCACTCCCTCTTCCAGCAATTCCACCAGGTCGGTGGTGGCCGCAATCCCGAAGTCGGCTTCGAGCAGGAGGCGCTCCATCGCCTCGACATCGGCAGCTCGGAAGCCCCGCGCCAGCGCGCCGACGTCGGTGAGCGCGACGCGCTTGATGCGGGCCCAGAGGCCGAGCGACTTCCTGTGAGTGACGCGGTCGGTCATTCGGCTATTGGCTATTGGTTATTGGCTATCGGCTATTGGACAATGCCCTACGGGTTAGGCTGTTGACCAATAGCCAGTAGCCAATAGCCAATAGCCAATAGCCCACCCTCACCGCAACCCCATTCGCCTCCGGGCCAGCCATTCTCCCGCAAACGCGGCAATCGACAATCCGAACAGCCAGATCCAGCTGCGTAATGGAACCCTTTCCCGGGATCTCGTGACCGAGCCCGGTCGCTCCGCCACGGTCGCGGGTTTCGGCAGCCATTCATCCGAATACTCCTCTACCGCGAGCGTCCCCTCTCCTCCTCCGCTGAGCCGATAGTGCCAGACTCCCGGAGGCAGCAGGACTTCCGCACGGCCGGCGCCATCGAAAACGAGCGTGTCACGGCGCGAGCCGCTGCCGCCGCTCCACTCGATAGCAAGCGGCTCCACCCTGCCGCTGCCCTTCCATTCAAAGACCGCGGGTCGGCCGCGCTGCACCACTTCACGCTGCAGCCGCGCCGCGCCGCTCAGTGAATCTCCTCCCCCAAGCAGCCAGGACACCGCCGAAGCGACCAGGGCGCGGTAGCCCTGCTCGCTGCTCCCGCCGCGAAACGCCCAGCGCCAGAGGCCATCGATGCCCGTCACCAGCTGGCGCACCTCCGCGGAATCCCGTCCGATGAGCACCGGACGCACCATGCCTCGACGGCCCGCTTGCGCGGTCAGACCGACCCATGCGCCGGGCGGGGCACTCTGCTCCAGAACCGCCGTCCCGGGTGGAAAAGAATCAACGGCGAGCCCCGTGAAGGCGGCGCCGATCGGGGTGGCTGCAGGGATCGAGACATACCAGTCGCCATCCTGGCCAAGCCGCGCCGCGCCGGGCCAGCTCCAGCGCCCGCGGGCGCGACTGCCGCGCGCTGCTGTAACGCCCGAGCCCAGGGTGACGAGGAGATCAGCGCGGCGCGCCGCGTTGGCCACCTCGCCGGCCGGAGCCTGCTGCAGATCCCCCGCCCGCCGCCAGACCCCCCGTTCGACTTCGAGGTAGCCGCGGACCGGCAGCGCCGTCGTGGCACGGAGAGTCTCCAGCAGGAACTTGCTCTCCCAGGTCGGCGGACTCGCCAGCAGCACCACCCCCGGGGTCGGGACAACGCTGAGCAACAGCAGGCGGGTATCATCTCTGGGTTCGGAGTCGGCTGCATTGCGAATGGCGATGGTGAGGACGTGAGTGCCGGGCGGGACCGGTGGCAACGCGCCGCCGAGCGCCGTGGTCGCGCGGCCTCCGGAATCCAGCACGGCCTTCCCGCGCAGCCAGACTCGCGAACCCTCCCGCACTTCCAGCTCGAGAGTCTTGCCGGCGGTTGCGCCAACGCTCGTCGCTTCCACCTCGATCCGCAGGGAATCCGATGGGGTAAGGCGAGCGGTCCCTTCCACTCGGCTGATGGCTACATCGGGAAGTTGTCGCCGCCGCAGCACGCGGATCTCCGGCCCATGCAGCGAGTCAGCCGGAAGCTCTTCCGCATCCTCGAGCTCTCCGTCGGTCACGAAGATGACCGGTCGTCCCGCACTGCCTGCCGCCGCAATCGCGGCCGCAAATCGAGAGCGTCCACCCGACGGCGTGGTATCCCCAGGGGTCACCCCGAGCAGCCGGACCTCGCCGGAGCGGCGCGCGAGCGCGAGCGCCTCGGTCCAGCGAGCTCCGGCCGCCTGCATGCTGAGCGAGCCGTCGAGCAAGACAGTCGGACGGCTGGACGGACGGGCAGTCGGGCAGGAAGCATTCAGCAGCAGCAGGGTCAGCGTCCCCCACCCCGCTGCGCGCAATGCCGCAGGCAGCCAGCTCTTACCGGTCCACTCTTCCAGGAAACGATAGGAGAGCAGCGCCGCGAGTGCGGCAAGGACGGCGAAGAGTGCTGGCATTGCTAGGCGGGCAGTGGGGCGGTTCGGCGGTTGGGCAGCTAGTTGGGCAGTTACTGCCCCTCTGCCACACTGCCACTCTGCCGCACTGCCCCGCCCGCGAGCGCCTGCGCCAGCTGGATGCGCTGCTGCTCGAACAGGGCACGATAGGCGGGAGCCAGCGGCTCGCCTCGGCCGAGCTCCATTCGGCGCGAATCCCGCGCGATCCCGTTCACCCGGAACTCGTAATGTAGATGCGGACCGCTTGCGAGACCGCTGGAGCCCACATACCCCACTGTTTCGCCCTGGCGTACCCGGGCACCGGCGCGGACCCCGCGGCCGAACCGGCTGAGGTGTCCGTACCGCGTGGTCACCCCGTTAGCGTGTCGGAGTTCCACGAGATTGCCGTAACCCCCGCCCCAACCGGCGCGCAGCACGGTCCCGTCTCCCGCAGCAAGCACCGGGGTGCCGCGCGCGGCCGAGTAGTCGGTTCCCTCGTGCCGGCGCCAGATGCCGAGGATGGGATGAAAGCGGGAGCGGCTGAAGCTGGAGGCGATCCGCCGGAAGTCGAGCGGGGCGCGGAGGAAGGCGCGCCGCAGCGACTTGCCCTGCTCGTCGTAGAACCGCGCCGGACCTTGCGGAGCGACGAAGCGGAACGCGTTGAGATGTTTCCCAGAGGCCAGCAGGTCCGCGGCGAGGATTGCCCCGCTGCGTACCTCGCCTTCCTCGGAAATCTCGCGTTCCACGAGCACGGTAAAGCGATCCCCCGGCTGAATGTCGCGATTGAAATCGAGCGACCAGGCGTAGACGTCCGCCAGATCCCAGGCGAGCCGGACCCGACTCTCGGCATCGAGCAGCGCGTCCGGGATCTGGGCGTCGAGGGCTTCGTAGAGGGAATTGTCGATCGGCCCTTCGATGCGAACGACCTCGGTGCGCCACGCCACCGGATGCCGCTCCGCGTTCCAGGCCCCTGCTTCCAAGCGGGCGGCGAGACGCTCCTCGGGTCCCATACGGATGGCGATCTCGCTGGGAACCGGATCCGGCTGCCGCCGCCGAAACTGGATCACCAGCCCTGCGCGCAGGCGGCGCGGGTCGAGCCCGGCGCGCTCGAGGACGCCGGTCAGCTCCTCTCCCTCGAGACCTTGGCGACCGAGCAGCTCCGGGAGGGTCTCTCCGGACCGGAGCGTGTCACTGCTTTCCAGGAGCGCCGAGACAACCGGAGCGGGAGGAGCCACGACCTCCAGTCGCCGCCAAGGCCAGCGGCCGCTCAACGCGAATAGCGCGGCGGCCGCAAGGACGGCGAGAGCTGCGGTTATGCGGAGCCAGCGCATCAATCCATTTGCCGCCGGATGAACGTGGGTATCTCCATATCGGAAACTTCCGGAAGCCCGCTCGGGCCCTTGGCGGGTGCCGAGCTGCGAGGGGTCACCGTCCGCGGAGTCGAAGCTACCGCTCCCACGGGGCCTCCGGTACCCCCGCCCACCGTGCCGCCCCCGGCGACCGCGCGGCGCTTCTCGGGGAACTGCAGTACGCCCGGCCCGCGGGCGGGCGTTTGCTCCCCGGTGATGGCGCGATCGAAGCCCGTCGCGATCACCGTCACCCGGATCTCGCCGCCCAGGGTCGGCTCGGTGCAGGACCCGAAGATGATCTCGGCCTGATCCCCGGCGGCGTCGTGGATGATCTCGCTGATCTGGGTCACCTCACCCATCGTGATATCGCTGCTGGTGATGTTGATCAGCACCCCGGTCGCCCCCGCAATCGAGATGTTGTCGAGCAGCGGGCTCGAAATGGCCTGCTGGGCAGCCTCGAGGGCGCGGTTTTCTCCCTTGCCGATGCCCGTCCCCATGAGGGCCGACCCGCCGTTCTGCATCACGGTGCGCACGTCGGCGAAGTCGACGTTGATCAGGCCGGTCCGGGTGATCAGGTCGGCGATACCCTGCGTCGCATTGAGCAGCACCTCATCCGCCTTCTTCAAGGCGTCCTCGAACTTGAATCCTTTTCCCACCACAGCCATCAGCCGCTCGTTCGGCACCACGATCATGGTATCCACGCCGCGGCGCATTTCCATGATGCCGGTCTCCGCCTGCTTCATGCGCCTCTGGCCCTCGAAGAGGAACGGCTTGGTGACGATGCCCACAGTGAGCGCACCGATGTCGCGCGCCATCTGCGCGATCATGGGCGCCGCCCCCGTTCCGGTTCCTCCGCCCATCCCGCAGGTCACGAAGACGAGGTCGGCCCCTTGGATCGCGGCGAGCACCTCGTCGCGGTTTTCCTCGATCGCCTGGCGCCCGATTTCGGGACGGGCTCCGGCGCCAAGTCCGCGCGTGAGCTTTTTGCCGATCTGAACCTTCATGTCGGATTTCGATTTCGAGAGTGCCTGCGCATCGGTGTTCACCGAGATGAACTCCACCCCGACCAGGCGCTCCTCGATCATCCGGTTGACGGCGTTGCTACCTCCGCCTCCGATGCCGATCACCTTCATCCGGGCGTGTTGCGCAATGCTCTCGTCGAGTTCGAAGATCATGAAGCCAGCCCTCGCATTCTCAGAAGAAGTCCTGGAGCCATCGTTTGACCGGGCCAAACACCTTTTCAACCGCCGGCGACCGTCGTCCGGCGGCAAATCCTCCCGTGGCCATCGCTTCCTTCGCGCCGTACAGCAGGAGTCCCGCGGGAACCGCCATGCGCGGGGTATCGACGCTGTCTACCAGTCCGGAAAGACCCTGGCCGGGTGCCCCCACGCGCACCGGGAGCACGAACACTTCGCGCGCCAGCTCGACGATTCCGGGGGCTTGCGCCCCACCGCCGGTCAGGATCACGCCGGCCGGCAGTCGCTGGCGGTAGCCGGTACGGGAGATCTCATCCAGCGCCAGCTCGAAGACCTCCTGCAACCGCATGTGCATGATGTGCGCGAGCACCCGGCGGTGTGCCGTACGGGTTCCCTGGCCCGGAGTGCTGGGCAGCTGGAAGACATCGTGGTCGCCCGCGAGCGGCTCGTACGCCGCTCCGAAGCGATCCTTGAGCCGCTCGGCCTCCTGCTGGGTGACTTGCAGCCCGTGCACGATGTCGTTGGTGACGTGCCCGCCCGCGAATACCGAGCTCGCCGTGTGCCGGATCTTGCCGCCCTGAAAGATCGAGACGTTGGTCGATCCGCCACCCAGCTCGACGATCGCGCAGCCCAGCTCGCGTTCGTCGGACGTGAGCACCGCGAGCGAGGCCGCCAGGGGCTCCAGCACGAACTCGCCGATCTGAAAGCCGGCTCGTTCGACGCACTTGCGCAGATTCTGGATTGCGCTGGAGAGCACCGTCACCAGATACACTTCGGCCTCGAGCCGCGATCCCGTCATGCCGATCGGATCGGTGATGCCTTCCTGCTGGTCGATGAGGTAGTCTTGCGGGATGGCGTGCAGCAGCTCGTGGTCGCGCCCGAAGCTGACATTGCTCGCGACGTCGTTAACCCGCGCTACATCGCTGGTGCGAATCTCGCTGCCGGTGACCGACACCACGCCGTGCGAGCTGCGCGCCGCGATGTGCTCGCCCGCGACCCCGCAGAACACGCTGCCCACCTCGACGCCCGCCATGAGCTGGGCATCGCGCATCACCTTGCTGATGGCGCGGGTGGTTTCCTCGATGTCGCGCACGACGCCGCGCCGGATCCCGCCGGTGCGCTCGCTCGCCACCCCAAGCACCCGCACCCGGGGCTCCCGCGCGTCGCCCTGAACTTCCCCGATCAGCCCAACCACCCGCGTCGAGCCGAGATCGAGCGCGGCGACCAGCACCTCGGGTTGCTCGCTCATGCTCCGCTCCGGCGCACGACCACGCGTGGAAGGAAGCGGGCGTCGAGCTCGCGCCAGGGCCTCCCCTGCCGGGCGAGCAAGCTGGCCACGATGGAGAGCTCGCGGATTTCGTCGCTCGAAGCGCCCGCGCGGAAGAGGATGCGCCCCTCGCGGACCTCGAGGGCGATATCCTGGCGCAGCCGGGCTCCGCGCTCGACCCGGGCGAAGAGCTCCGGATCGCTCTCGCGCAAGCGCGTCAGGAACCCGGCCACCGCCGAGTCCGCCTCCGCGAGTGGCAGATCCGCAGCGGGACTCGTGGGATCGAACGGGAGGGTGTGGCCCGCGGCATCGAGCAGCACCAGCCGCCCGCCGCGCTCCGCGAGTGCCACCGGCTCCGCCTCGTGCACGGTGACGCGCAGCGCCCCGGGCAGCCGGCGGGTGATCCGGGCTTCCAGCACGCCGGGAATCGCGTTGGCCCGGCGCTCCAGCGGCCCGATGTCGTCGAAGATGCTGGCATGAGCCGGCAGTCGCAGCGCCCGGGTGACTTCGGCGGGTGTGAGATAGCGCGCTCCAGCCAGCTCAATGCGGCGCACCGAGAAGAACGAGAGTCGCTTGAGCAGGAGGCGGCCACCCGCGCCGGCCGCCACGAGCAGCAGCAGCACGGCCGCGCCCAGGAGCAGGCGTCGTTTCACGCAGCCTCCAGCGCTGCCTGCACTTCGCGCCCGAGCCGGGTGATATCGCCGGCACCCAGCGTGAGCAGGACGTCGCCCCGGCGCAGCAACCCGGCAACTCGTGCAGCGAGCGCCGCGCGGGACGGCTCGTACACCACCGCACCGCCACTCCGCCGCACGGCTTCTGCCACCTGCAGGCCGCTGACGCCAGGCATTGGCTCCTCTCGCGCCGCATAGACATCCGTCACGATCGCGAAATCCGCCGTCGCCAGCGCCTCGCCCATCGCGTCACCTTGCAGGGCGGTACGGGAGTAAAGGTGCGGCTGGAAGGCCGCCACGAGCCGCCGGGCGGGAAACGCCTGGCGCGCCGCAGCCAGCGTGGCGCGCAGCTCGGTAGGGTGGTGCGCGTAATCGTCGACGATGGCGATGCCGGCGAATTCACCCAGCCGCTCGAAGCGCCGGCCGACCCCGCGAAACTCCGCCAGAGCGCTGAGCGCGGGGCCGGGATCGCCACCGAGCGCCACCACCACCCCGAGCGCGGCCGTCGCATTCCGCAGATTGTGCAACCCGGGGACCTGGAGCTGCAGCTCGACTGTGCCATGACCGGGCAGGCTGACCGTGGCGCTGCTGCCGCTGGCTGAGGCCTCGACCCCGGCCAGCCGGAGCTCCGCCGCACCGGGTCCAAAGCGCCACACCCGACTCGCAGGGAGTTGCGCTGCGACCCGGTCGGCCCCGACCGAGTCATTCCCGACCAGCACGCGCTCCGCGCGACTCGCAAAGCTCACGAACGCTTCCTCCAGCGCCTCAATGGAGCCGTAGCATTCGAGATGGTCGACCTCGACGTTGTTGACGACCGCGATGGTTGGTTGCAGCGTGAGAAATGCCCGATCGTACTCGTCGGCTTCCACGACGAAGAGCTCGTCGCCGCCGATGCGTGCGTTGCCGCCCCAAGCTTCCACCCGCCCCCCGGCGATGCCGGTCACCGCGAGACCGCCGGCGCTTACCGCTTCGGTAGTCATCGCCGTGGTGGTGGTCTTTCCGTGGGTCCCCGCGATCGCAACACAGCGCGCCGTCCCGATCAGCCCCGCTAGCGCGTCCTTCCGGGCAACCACCGGAATCCCGCGCGCTCGTGCCGCCTCCACTTCCACGTGCCCCGGCGGAATCGCCGCACTGACCACCACCCCGCGCGCGTCATCGACCTGCTCCGCCGCGTGGCCCGCGAACACTGTGGCCCCGGCCGCCACGAGATCTTCACAGCCGGAAACATCGAGATCAGAGCCGCTGACCGGGATCCCTTTTCGAAGTGCCAGCAAGGCCAGAGCGCTCATCCCGGCTCCCCCGATTCCGACGAAGAAGAGCGGCCGCCGGCCCGAGGGGAGAAAGAGGTTCATGGCCAATGGCCTAATCTAAAAGGCCACCGTAACTTGGAAAAGAGCCACCCTATCCCGAATAGACCCCGATACGAGCGAGAATTCGGGCCGTCGCCTCGGGCCGGGCCCGCGCCAGCGCGGCAGACCGCATCGCGGCGAGCCGGGTCGGGTCTCCGAGCAGCGCAGGCACCAGCTCACCCAGCCTGCCAGCGCTAAGCTCGTGCTGGGGCAGGTGAATGGCGGCGCCCGCTCGCTCCATCGCGATCGCATTCGGCGTCTGGTGATCGGCGGCCGCGCTTGGCAGCGGGACTAGGATCGAGGGAACCCCCCAGGCACAAAGCTCGGCCAGGGTCATCATGCCGGCCCGGGATAGTGCGAGGTCCGCCGCCGCGTAGGCGGGCCCGATCGGATCGAGAAAGTCATATACCTGCACGTCGGGAGGATGGTGCAAGCTCTCGAAGCGCCCGAAAGTTGCCCTGCCGGCGGCCCAGAGGACCTGGAGCGAGGCTGCTCCACCCTGCTCGATCCACTCGGCCACGACCCGATTGACCGCCAGCGCTCCCTGGCTTCCTCCCGTGACCAGCAACACCGGCCGACTGGGATCGAGCCCGAAGCGCTTGAGCACTTCCTCTCGCAGGGAGGGATCCGGCGGCGTGATTGGTGCCCCGGTCTCCACGATTTCCGTTTTCGGGCCAGGTCGCAGGTGCTTGCGGGCCTCCGGTGATCCCAGCCAGATCTCCCGGACCCTGCGAGCGAGCCAGCGAACGGCCAGACCGGGATAGGCGTTGAGCTCGAGCATCGCGGTGGGAATCCCGCGCCGGGCGGCTCGCCACACGATCGGGCCGGAGGCATAACCTCCCGTGCCGATGAGCAGGGCAGGTCGTTCCTTGGCCAGCAGGCGATCCACCTCGTCGAGCAGGCGCGGCAGCAGGAATGGCCAGCGGAGGTTCTTCCACCATTGCCGCCGGTAGATGGGCTCGACGGGCAGTAGCACGAAAGGAAAGTCCCGCGAGGGAAGCAGGGTCGCCTCGATGCCGCGCCGCGCCCCCACCAGCACGATGCGCCAGTCGGGATGCGCGCGGCGCAGTGCAGTCGCGATGGCCAGCGCGGGCATCAAATGACCTCCCGTGCCACCACCCGCGATCACGATGGTGAGAGGTGAGCGGTGAGAGCTGAGGGGGCTAGCTCCCTTCCCCTCCCTCTCACCTCTCACTGCTTACCTCTCACCGCTTTTTCACCTCTCACCCGCGGTTTTCCCCGCTGCCTCCCGATGTTGATCAGCACTCCGACGGAAATGAGCGCCATGACCAGTCCGGAGCGCCCATACGACATGAACGGAAAGGCGAGCCCGGTCGTCGGCATCAGTCCGAGGGTGACGCACATGTGGAGCAGGGCGGCCAGGGCGACGGTGGCCGTGAGGCCGGTGGCGAGATACTGGCCGAAGGCATCGGGCGCTGTCCGGGCGATGCGGAACCCCAGCCAGCAGAACAGCCCGAAGAGGCTCACGATCACGAGCACGCCGAGGAAGCCCCACTCCTCGCCGATGGTGCTGAAGAGAAAATCCGAGTACGCGTAGGGCAGATAGTGCAGCTTGAGCTGGCCATGACCGAAGCCGACCCCGAAGGGCCCCCCGGCCCCGAATCCCAGCAGCGCCTGACTCAGCTGAAAACCACCCTCCCCGCAGGGCTCGAGGAAGCAGCGCAACCGGGTGAGCCGGTAAGGCTCCGCCCAGATTAGCGAAATCGCGGCGAAGACCCCTGCCACGCCGAGCAGCAGGAAATGCCCGATCTTGGCGCCCGCAGTGAAGAGCACGACGCCTCCGATCAGCGTCACCAAGACCGCCATCGACAGGTTCGGCTCGAGCAGGATCAGCAAGGACACCGCGCCGAGAACCAGCAGGAACGGGGCAACGCCCTTCTTGAAGCCCCGCACCAGCTCTCCCTTTTTGGCCGCGAGCATGGCGGTCCAGACCGCGATCGCAAAACGGGCGACTTCCGAAGGCTGTACCGTGAGCGGCCCGAGCACGATCCAGCGTCGGGCGCCATTGCGCATGGGACTGATCGGGCGGGTGAAGGGGAGCAGCGGGATGATCAGCAGGACCACCGTCGCGAGCAGCAGCGGCCAGGCGTACTGGCGCCAGCGGTGATAGTCCACGCGTGAAAAGATCACCATCAGAATGGTGCCGCCGACCGCACCACTGAGCTGCTTGGTGAAGAAGCTCCAGGCATCCCGCTCCAGCGTCGCGGCAGCATAAAGACTGGCGATCCCGAACACCGTCAGCACCGCGGTGACCACGGCCAGCAGCCGGGTTTCCCAGCGCAGCTCGTGGGAGCGCAGGAGGGACGGCGTGGTCACCAGGACCTCACGGTATCCCGGAAGCGTTTGCCGCGCTCCTCGTAGTTGCTGAACATGTCGTAGCTCGAGCAGGCGGGCGAGAGCAGCACAGCATCGCCCGGGCGGCCGAGCTCCCGAGCGCGTGCCATCACCTCCTCGAAGCCATCCGCCTCCAGGATCGGAACGCCGCTCGCCGCGAGATCCCGCACGATCAGGGGCCGCGCCTCGCCATAGGCGATGACGGCCCGGCAATGCCCGCGGAGCAGCGGAGCGAGCCGGGTGTACGGCTCGCCTTTGTGGCGGCCGCCCAGTAAGAGCACGAAGGGCCGGGTCAGCGCCGTCACCGCGACCTCGGTCGAGGCGAGATTGGTCGCCTTCGAATCGTTGATCCAGAGCACGCCGTCCACTTCCCCCACCGGCTCCATCCGGTGGGGGAGCGCCGCGAAGCTGCGCAATCCCTCGGCCAGATCGGCGAGGTCGGTTCCGATCGCGTGCACCGCGAGCGCCGCTGCCAGCGCGTTCGCCACGTTGTGGTCTCCCAGCAGGGGGAGCTCCGCCCGCGGCAGCAGCGTCTCCGCTCCGATGCGCAGGACGTCAGCCCCTCGGTCATACCAGCCGTCGGCGCTCGCGCGCACCGAGAAGCGGAGGTGCCGGCCGGCTACCCCGTTCAGCATGGTGCGGGATGGCTCGTCATCGGCGTTGGAAACCCAGACCGATTCGGGCTCGGCGTGCAGAAACAGCCGGCGCTTGTCGGCGTAGTAGTCGGCCAGCGTCGCATAGCGATCGAGGTGATCGGGCGAAAGGTTGGTGAGCACCCCGACGGCGGGCCGCAGGTCCTTCATGTCATGCAGCTGAAACGAGGAGAGCTCCACAGCCAGCCACTCGGGCTGCACCGGTTCGACGGCGACCTCGGAGAGCGGCGTTCCCAGATTGCCCACCGCCAGAGCGCGATGCCCGGCACGGCCCAGCAGATGACCGATGAGGGCCGTCGTGGTGCTCTTCCCGTTGGTACCGGTGACGGCGATGTAGCGCACGCCCGGCATTGCTTCGAGCCCCAGCTCGGCTTCGGCGCGGACCGGGACACCAGCCCGCCGAGCCGCCGCGATGGGCGCTGCGTCCGGGGGAACCCCGGGCGAGACGACGCAGAGCACCGCTCGCGCGATGCGGTCCAGGTCGTGTCCGCCCAGCTCCACCGCGGCTCCCAGGCCCGCGAGCTCCTCGGCATGGGCGAGCAGCACCGGCGAGCGGCCGGTGTCCGAAGCGTATACGGGCGCCCCGGCCCGGCGCAGCAGTCGCGTCGCGGCGATCCCGCTCCGGCCCAGGCCGATCACCGCGATCTCGCCGCTGCTCACCGCAGCTTGAGGGTCGCCAGCGCGAGCAGCGCGCAGAAGATGCCCAGGATATAGAAGCGGGTGACGACCGTAGTCTCCGCCCACCCCTTCTTCTCGAAGTGATGATGCAGCGGGGCCATCCGGAAGAAGCGGTGCGTGTCGGCATACTCCCGGCCGCGGGTTCGCTTGAACCACTTGTAGACTCCCATCTGCAGCATCACCGAGAGCTGTTCCGCAACGAACACTCCTCCGATGATCAGCAGCAGGAACTCGGCCTTGAGCAGGATGCTGACGGTTCCCAGCGCGCCCCCGATCGAGAGGCTGCCGGTATCGCCCATGATCACCTGCGCGGGGTGCGCGTTGAACCAGAGGAATCCCAAGGCGCCCCCCATCAGGGCAGCGCAGAAGACGGTGAGCTCTCCGGCCCCTGGGAGATAGTAGAACTGCAGGTAGGTGGTGGTATCCACGCGGCCGAGGATATAGGCGAAGAAGGCGAACGCCGCAGCGGCGATCGCGGTGAGCCCGGTAGCCAGGCCGTCGAGACCGTCGGTCATGTTCACTGCGTTGCTGGTTCCGGTCACGACGAACGTCACGAAGAGCACGTACCAGAGGGGCGCGAACTGCACGAAGGTGTATTTCAGGAAGGGCAAGGTGGTGGCCGTCGCGGGAAGGGTGTCCGTGGGAATGACCGGCCAGCTGAGCAGATAGATGCCGAGGGCGATCCCAAACACGCACTGGCCCGCCAGCTTCCACTTGGCCACCAGCCCCCGGGATTTCCCCTCGACGATCTTGAGATAGTCGTCGAGAAACCCGATGGCGCCGGTCCACAGGGTCGCCAGCATGGCGACGATCACGAAGCGGTTGCTGAGGGGCGCCCACAGCAGGGTGGGAATGATGGTGGCGAGCAGGATGATCAGACCACCCATCGTGGGGGTACCCCGCTTGCCTTGATGGCTCGCCAGCGTCTCGGCGCGCACCACCTGGCCGATTTTCTTGGCGCGCAGTCGGGCGATCACAGGCGGCCCTACCACGAAGGCGAGCAGCAGCGCGGTCAACATCGCGCCCGCGGCGCGAAAGCTGATGTAGGTAAACAGATTGAAGAGGATGTGGTCCCGCCCGAGGGGAGCCAGCAAGTGATACAGCATCGGGCCTCAGGTCGTGGAGGACGTGCGTGCCACAAGATCAGGGAGCAGTCGCTCCAGCGCAACGCCCCGGCTCGCCTTGAGCACCACGAATTCGTCGCCCCGCAAGCGCTCCGCGAGCTGCGGCGCGAGGGTCGCTGCGTCGGGCGCGGTAAGCAGCGTGTCTCCCAGCACGACGCGATACGGCTCGAGCGCGGGCACAAACTCGCCGACCGCCGCCAGCACATCGGGGCGTAGCGCGAGCAGCAGCCCCGCGATCTCGCCGTGGTAGGCCGCGGCGGCGGGTCCCAGCTCGCGCATCGTGCCCGCTACGAACACCAATCGCCGCTTGCCCCTGAGCGCGCGAGCCAGCTCGATCGCTGCGCGAAAGGATGCAGGATTGGCGTTGTAGGCGTCGTGGAGCACGGTGAGCCCGCCGTATTGCTGCAGCTCGCCGCGTCCGCTCGGAAGCTCGAGAACTTCGAGGCTCCGGGCGACCTGCTCGAGGTCGAGCCCGAGCGCTTCGGCCACGGCCCAGACCAGCATCGCGTTCGCTGCCTGGTGCTTGCCGCGGGCGTCCAGCAGGAAACTCTGCCGTCCGACGGTAATCCTGGGCCGGCCGTCGGCGGCGAGCTCGAGCTTCGCAGGAACCCGGTCGGCGCCGGCCAGCCCGGCGGAAATCACCTTGCGGGCCCGCTGGCGGGCCAGCTCCGGGAGGGACGGCGGCTCGGTCCCCACCACGGCGAGTGCCACTCCGTCCAGCAGGGAGAGTTTCTCGCGCAGCGCCTGCTCGCCGCCTCCGAAACCTTCCAGGTGGCCCGCGCCGACGTTGGTAATGACCGCGATGCTGGGCGCGATCACCTCGCGGTGGCGCGCCATCTCTCCCGGGAGGTTCGCTCCCGCCTCGAGCACCAGAGCCTCGCTGTCGTCGGGCGCTTCGAGAATCGTGAGCGGCACGCCGACCAGATTGTTGAGATTGCTGCGGGTGGCGTGCGTGCGGTACCGGGTTCGCAGCGCAGCGGCGAGCATTTCCTTGCTGGAGGTCTTGCCGTTGGTGCCGGTGATGGCGATGACGGGACCCGGCACGCTCCTGCGCCGCGCGTGGGCGAGCTCCCCCAGCGCGCGCAGGGTGTCGGGCACACGGTAGAGCACCAGGCCGGGTACCTCGGGCGTTCCGGTGCGGACGACCGCCCCCGTGGCACCCGCCGCCGCGGCCGCGGAGAGAAAGTCGTGCGCATCGAAGCGCTCGCCCTGGAGGGCGACGAACAAGCTGGCTGGTGGCAGGTGGCGGGTGTCAGTGGAAATCCCCGAATACACCGTGTCGCTTGCCGGACCAGACAAGCCAAGTGCGGCGCGGACGCTACGGTCAGTCCAGCGCATCACCGCGACCTGCCCCCTGTCACCTGTCACCTGTCTCTTGCCCTCTGCGACCAAGCAGCTCCGCCACAATCTCCCGCTCGTCGAACG
>DASYTT010000104.1:0-32724 GCA_036002045.1 Gemmatimonadales bacterium | reverse complement strand
GCGATCGGCGTCGTGAACGGCATCCTCTACGCCGTCGGTGGAGTGGACGGTGCTGGAGCCACCGGTACGGTCGAGGCTTACGATCCAGCCACGAATACCTGGACGGCTAAGGCGCCGATGCCGACCCCGCGGTCCCAGCTCGCCGTGGGCGTCGTGAACGGAATTCTTTACGCCTTGGGCGGTTTTCCCGCTGGTGGCGGAGCTTTTAATACCGCCCTGAATACGGTTGAGGCCTATGACCCAATCACGAATTCCTGGACGACGAAGAGTCCCCTGCCGACCTCTCGCGCCAGTTTGTCGGTCGGCGCGGTGAACGGGATCCTGTACGGAGTGGGTGGGGAATCGGGGGGGAGCGTGACGGTGAATGTGGTCGAAGCGTACAGCCCATCCACGAACCTGTGGACAACGAAGACGCCGATGCTGGGCGGCTCCCGCGCATTTGGCTTTGCCGCGGCGGTGAACGGTGTGATTTACGTGATTGGCGGGAACGACGGCTCCAGCATCGTGGGAGATGCCGAGTCATACGTACCGTGAAACTTTGCAAGGCCTGGGCTGTAAAGAACGCCCCGGGGATACTCCCGGGTCGTTCGTCCGTTCGGCACCTGGTCGAGTTACGCTTCTGTGCTCGCCCCGTTGGAGCCCGACAACCTCACGCTGCTCAGGCCGGCACCGTGTCCCCTGCACCGGGTCAAGGCGAGGTGACGCTGGCACGTGCTTCTGTTTCCCTGCTTCGCAGGGATCCATTCGGCACCGTCAGTGTCCGCAACCTTTGCTTCGTCTGGCTCGGATCGTTCTGAGGCAACTCACGACCCCAGCCGCAGCTTGAGAAAGCCGACCGTCCGGGGCCAGGCGTCCTTTGCCGCGGCTAGATCGGCCCGCTCTCCCGCTTCGTCGCGCGGGGACTTGGGGTCGTCCTGCGTGCGCAGGAAGCCATGCACCGCGCCCTCGTAGTTGATCCCGGTGTAGGTCTTCCCCAGGGCTTTCATGATCGAGTCGAGCGCCGGCATCGCCGCGGCGATGCGCGCGTCCTTGGAGCCATTGAGCAGCATCATCGGCACTCGGATCTTCGCCAGCGAGTCGGCGACCAGCGTGGCGGGGACCGCGGGCTCGGTAGCGGTGGCGGGGCTGCCGCCGCTCATGTAGGGCAGGCCGTAGAAGGCCACTCCACCGCTGAAGCCCGTCACGCCGCCATGGATTGCGTGCATGAAAGTGGTCTGTCCGCCCCAGCAATAACCGATCACGGCGTACTTCTGGGTCGCGGCCGGCTGCATCATCGCCCAGTTGGCGGCCGCGACAATGATCCGGTTGCGCTCAGTGCTGTTGACCTCTCTGATCAGCCGGCGGGCTGAGTCTTCTGCGAGCTCGATCGAAGTCGGCCCGCCCCGCACGCGGGACAGGAAGTCCGGCGCGATGGCGATGAATCCTTCGGCGGCGATCTGGTCCGCGACGCCGCGCACCCAAGTCGAGAGCCCGAAGATCTCGTGCACCACGACCACGACCGGCGCTTTTTGCCGAGCGCTGGGGTACACCACCCACGCCATGAGCGAGTCGGCTGACCCGGGCTCGAGCGCGAGCTTGACCCACTCGCCGTGACGCGGGCTCGCCGAGAGTCGCGCGGGCGCGGAGAGTTTGCTGGGAGGAAGTCCCGGGGTTCCCTGTTGGTGTGCCGCAGCCGCTACGACGCTGGTCGTGGGCGCCGCGACGTCGGCCGCCCTCATGTGCGCGATATGATCGTCGGGTAAGGGTCCGGGACGCGGCGAGTGTTGGACGGTGCAAGCGGCAAGGAAAAGCATTCCGAGGACAGCGCGATGCGACATGGGAACCTTCCCGGAAGCGAATGAGCGCGGATGACCTAGGAGGGGAAGTCTGGCACGGTCTCTCTCAGCGCGCCAGCTCAGCGCCGAGTTGCGCGTTTGGCTGCCTTCGGCCGACGGCGCTTGGTCGACGGACGTTTCGCTTTGGTCCGCCGCTTCGGCTTCGCCCCGGCCTTGGGGTGGACCCGCTCAGGCAGCATGGCTCGTCCAGTTTCGCGATTCCATTCTTCGAACGTCTCCGGTGAGATCTCACCCTTGACGAGCAATTCCGCGAACTTTCTGCGCTGCGCTTTGCTTTTGAATGGCATGCGCACTCCAGCCGTGTGTCTGGCTCAGTTCAGCTGCGGCTTCGGCTCTTTCGGGGTTTCCGGGATGGTGCCCGCGGGGAGGTTCGCCCGTACAGCCGCCGCAGCTCACGCTTGGCCGTTTCCAGTCGGGCCCGCCGTGGCTTCGACAGGGATTTGCCGGCACGATTGATATAGAAGCTGAGCATCGACATTGCGGATCGAAACGGGTCGCTCTTGCGCCGTCGGCTGCGTTCGGCCGAGCGCTTGAGGGAGCGCGCGATGCTCCGCGGGTCGGAGCGGGAGAAGACGCCCGGGTCCAGGTCCAGCGCGTTACTGCGCGCAGTGACCCGTTGGGACCAGCGTGCTCGCCTGGGTGCGCGCATCCTTCACGCTCCCGATCCCACGGTGCGAGGGGCCGCTCGCGCTCTAGCGCCACGTTCCACCTCACTCCCAGCTCCGTCCTCCGCTTCCGGCTCGTAGCAGAGCAGGATGTTTCCGTTGCGGAAGCTGCGCGATCTGATCGGCTGCAGGGTCAAGCGCCGCCCGACTCCCTCGAACAGCGTCTTCCCTTTGCCAAGCACGACGGGAATCAGGACCAGCTGGTATTCGTCGATCAACCCCGCCTGCGCCAGTTGCGCGACGATGCTGCCGCTGCCGAAGATCACCATATCCTGTCCGGGCGCGTGCTTCAGCTTACGCAGCTCTGTGGCCGGGTCACCCTTGATCAGCTTCGTATTGGTCCACTCCGCCTTCTCCAGTGTTCTCGAGAACACGAGCTTTGGCAGCGCATTCATCTGCTTGGCGACCACCGGATCGTTTTTGGTGGCCTCCGGCGTCGGCCAGTAGCTTGCCATCAGGTCATAGGTGACTCTGCCGAACACCAGCACCCCTCCGCCCTTCGCATTCTCCTCGATGAAGGAGCGCCATTCAGGATCCTCGGCATTCCGGTTGTGGGCCCAGCTGAGGTCGCCATTCTCGCCCGTGAAATAGCCATCCAGCGTCACCTGATTGAAAACGGTCAGTTTCGGCATGTTGCGCTCCGGGAGAATCAGTCGAGGTTTTGTCCGCACTTCTGGGTGACGTACCCCCGGCCTGAGGAGTGCACCCTGGCGCGCTCAGCGTGATGACGCCCAGCTCACTTCCACGCCGAGGTAGCCGTTCCTTCCCGGCGCGGGCTCCAGCACCCTGCCGAAAGCGCCGTTGAGGTTGACCGATCCGATGTACTTCTTGTCGAAGAGATTGTTGACGGCCCCAAACGGCAGAAGCCGCAGTGCGCCCCACCGCGCGGCTCCGCTCACCCGGAGCGAAGTTACGCCTGCTCCCCATCCAGCCACTTTGACCGTATTGCGATCATCTGCGTACACCTCCGACGCCATCAGCTGATCCGCCTCGACAACGACGGGCCCGCTGCTCAGCGTCAGGGTCGCGCGCAGGAAATGCTTGGGAACGCCGGGGAGACGCTTCCCGTCGAGGGTATCCGTCGTGGCGCCGTTCGGGACGCGGTACTCACGGAAGCGGTAGTCGGCGAAGGCGTAGGCGCCCTGCAGGCGAAACCAGCTCCACGGCGAAACCCCGAGCCCGGCTTCAACCCCACGGTTGCGCACCTTCCCCGCATTTGCGAAGAAGGCTCGGCCGTCCACCTCGCGGACCTGAACGAGCGCGTCCCGAATCCGGTTCGTGAAGAGCGCGACGCTGTAGTCGAGTAACCCGCCCACTGGTCCCCGCGCACCCAGCTCCAGCGACACCGTGCGCTGCGGCCCGAGCGTCGTGTTGAAGCCGGCCGATCCGTTCTGGGTATTCACCAGCTCGGTAGTGGTAGGAGACTCGAAGCTGGTGGCGACGTTTGCGTAAACAGTGGCCGCTGTCGCCACCCTTACACTTCCGCCGACACTTCCGCTGGCGTTCTGCATGATCCGCTCACCGCCGTTGTCCACTCCATCGGTCAGCAGATGGTCCTTGACCCGGAAGGCGAGCCGGTCGTAGCGCAGGGCGGCGAGCAGCAGTACCCGCTCTCCGAGCTCCAGGTGGAGCTGCCCGAAGGGTCCGAGCTCGGTAACCGTCTCCCGCTGGTCGGCGAGCACCTGGCCGGTGGGCACGCCCGCGTCGCTCCGTTCGTTGCGCCGGTCGTCTCGCATGGTCTGGAGGTCGAGCCCCGCCGTAAGCCGGAGGGGCGCGGCCCCGCCTTGCACGGGAAGCGTCCCGCTCATCCGGAATCCGCCGACCGCGCGGTCAATGCGGTTATAGGTTCCGGCCGTAGGAGAGGTCGGTGGGGGCGGTGGTGTGGCCAGCGGGTTCTTGAGATCGCGCAGCAAGCCGAAAGCGCTCGCTTCGACTTCCGCGCCGCCAGGGTTTCCCCAGCGGAAGCGCAACGCCAGCTGTTGCTGCGACACGTCCTTGTCGGCCCCGCGGAGAATGTTGTTGCCGGCCGCGCTGTCGCGGCTCGCCGCGTATTCCGCGGCGGTCAGGGCGCCGGGGTTCTCCGCACGCGGTGCGGCGGCCGCCGCAACGCGAATTCCCAGAGTGCTGCGTTCGCCGAGCCCCATGTCGGCCTTTCCCGCGAATTGCCACGCTGTCGCAGCACTGTGCTGGCGGAAGCCGTCGGTGGTGAAACGCGAGACCGAAGCCAGCGCCCGCGCCCGGCCACGGGCCGTGCCTGCCACCGACTGCCACTTGCGGGTGCCGAAGCTCCCGCCGCTGGCGCGGAGCCGAGCTTCCCAGGGTGCCGTGGGCGATTCCGTGGCGAAAGCGAGCACCCCACCCGAGGCGTTGCCGTAGAGGGCGCCTGCCGATCCGGTGATCACCTCGACGCGATCGACCAGGCCCAGCTCCAGGTTGCTGAGCTGGCTCTGGCCATCGGGCAGGGTTTGCGGAATCCCGTCGATCAGCACCTTGATCCCCCGCAAGCCGAAATTGGCTCGGCTGCCCGCGCCGCGCAGCGAAACGCGCTGATCGAGCGAGAAGTTGTAGCGATTGAGCACCACGACCCCCGGCAAGCGGCTCAGCGATTCGTCGAGTCCGCTGGTGAGCCGTGCGCGGCGGACCGCGTCCCTGCCCAGCACGCCCACCGCCAGGGGAAGCCGTGAGCGCTGCTCCTCCGCCCGGGTAACCCGCACCTCGAGATCGGGCAGCGTGGCGCGCCGCGTCGTATCGGCGAGCCGGAGCGTGTCCTGTGGAGCCAGCGCCAGCAGCAGAACGGCGAGTGCAGGCATGGACGGAAAACATAGCGTCCCCTCCGGCGGATGCTTAGCTTCCCTGCTTCCATGCCCGACACTTCCATCTCCACCTCCACTGGATCCGGCATCGGATCGGGCTGGGAGCGGCTAGCCCAGGCCCTTCGGGATGCCATCCCGGTCGCGGAGCTTGACCGGATCTGGGCCTTTCAGGTCGTGCGGCGTGAGGGTCAGGACTTCGGGACAGCCATCCTGTCCCGCGTCGAGAACGACCGCCGGCGGATCTACACGGCGAGCTTCGTACTCACGGTCAAGGGGAAAAAGCGCGGACAATTCGACTGGTCGCTCGATGAGGTGGGCAGCGGTCCACTCGAGGCGCTCGACGAGCTGCTTGCTCTGGTGCCCAAACGCTCGGACGAGGAAGAACCTCCCACGCCGGTCGAGCCCGCCGTATGGTTTCCGGCGCAACCGGCGGCCGGTGAGCCGTGAGCGATTCCCCGAGTCTGGGGATACTGGTGGCCTTTGCAGGTGGACTGTTGAGCTTTCTATCCCCCTGCGTGCTTCCGCTGGTGCCTTCCTACCTCGGCTTTGTCACCGGCTTCACGTTCGACGAAATGAGCAACCGGCGTCGGATCGCCATGTTGCACGCCACGCTCTTTGTCTTCGGCTTCACGCTCGTGTTCATGCTCTTCGGGGCGAGTGCCACGGCGCTCGGCCGCGTGCTCAAGTACTACGAAGTCTGGTTCCAGCGCGTCGGTGGGGTGCTCATCATCCTGTTTGGGCTCTACTGTCTGGGCCTCCTCAAGCTCCGCTTCCTCGACCAGGACGCCCGGCTCCACCTGGATCGTAAGCCGGTCGGTTATCTCGGCTCAGTGCTGGTCGGCATGGCGTTCGCTGCCGGCTGGACCCCTTGTATCGGTCCGATTCTCGGGGCGATCCTCGGACTCGCGGCCACCGAGGCCAGCCTGCCGCGTGGGATGTTGCTGCTGGCCTCGTACTCCCTCGGTCTTGCCGTGCCTTTTCTGCTCGCCGCCTTTGCAGTAGAGACATTCCTCGCCTGGTTTCAGCGCTTCCGCAAGCACCTGCGTTGGGTCCAGCGGGTGAGCGGCGCCCTGCTGGTGCTCGTGGGTGTGCTGCTTGCCACCGGACAGTTCACCCGCCTCGCGGGCTGGCTGCAGGGACTGACACCCGAGTTTCTCCGCCGATCGCTCTAAGCGGTGCCAAGGTCTACCGCTCCCTCGTCTCCACACAGCGAGCACGCGTGTGCCCATTCCTGCTTCGTTTTCGTGCACAGCCTGAGCGAGCTCAGGGGAGGGGATAATCAATGAGACGTATTCTGATCGCGCTGGTCGGCACTATCGTAGTGGGGAGCTGCGCCCGAAAGCCCGACACCAGCGCGTCTCTCGATAGTGCCGCCGGGCGCGACATCCAGCTGCCGCGACCTGATTCGACGGTGGCTTTGAACGACCGGCCCGCGCCGGTCCCGGCGCCCACTCCTGCGCCCCGGCGGAATCCACCCCGGGCGGCCCCGCCTCCTGCGGCAGGGTTGCCTCCGTCGGCGCCGCCCGCTCCGGCTCCGGCCCCGTCGCCTGCTCCGTTGCCGGCGGCCCGGCTGGATGCGGGGACCACGATCGAGGCCACCGCAACGCGGGAGATCACCTCGAAGGTCAACAAGGCGGGGGAGATGTTCACCGCCCGCATCGCTGAAGCGGTGACTGCGGCGAACGGCCGAGTGGTCATTCCCGCTGGCTCCGAAGTCACCTTGAGCATTGTGGCGCTCAAGCCGGCCCTGGACAAGAGTGCGAAGGACGGGACCCTGGAGCTCCGCGCGGTGAGCGTCATGGTCAACGGCGTGGCGCAGCCGATCGATGCCGAGGTGACCTACGTGGAGCACACCCTGAAAGGCCGTGGCGTCGGCACCCAGGAGGCCGCCAAGGTCGGCGTTGGTGCAGCCGCCGGTGCGATCATCGGAAAAGTGATTGGTGGAGGCACCGGTGCTGCGGTGGGTGCCGCGACGGGCGCGGCGGCCGGTGCCGCGGTAGCCGTGGAGACGGCGAATCGCGATGTCGTTGTTCCCGTCGGGGCAAAGATCCGGCTGGTGCTCCGCTCGGCGTTCGCCGTCAGCTAGTACCCGGCGCCGCCGCCGGCGGAGCGGGGGTCGCTCACCCCTTGCCAACCGCGCGAGGTGCGGATGATCGCGTCGATGGCTCCCCAGGGAGTGCCTTCGACTAGGTTGTGACCCAGCTTGCGTAACGCGTCGAGCGTGGCGGTGGAGAAGCCGTCCCGCTCGACGCGAATCGTGTCCGGCAGCGCCTGATGATGCAGCCGGGGCGCTGCTACCGCATCCGCGAGCGACATCTTGTGGTCGATCACGTTGGAGATCACGTGATAGACCATCGTGATGATGCGGGGCCCGCCGGGCGTACCCACCACCATGAACAGCTTCCCCTCGGGATCGAGCACGATGCTCGGCGTCATCGCCGACAGCATACGCTTGCCGGGCTGCACGGCGTTGGCTTCGCCTTGCACCAGGCCGTACATATTCGGCTTGCCGGGCGCCGTGGCGAAGTCGTCCATTTCGTCATTGAGCAGAAAGCCGGCCCCCGTCACGGTGAGCGCCGAGCCATATCCGTTGTTCAATGTGGTGGTGGTGCTTACAGCGTTGCCCTCTGCGTCCACCACCGAGTAATGCGTGGTGGACTCTCCCTGACGGGCAGCCGTCTGGAACTTCGGTGTGGGCGTAGCACGGAGCGTATCGATCTGGCGCCGCAGGCTGTCGGCGTGCTCCCTGGAGACCAGCCGGTCGAGCGGGATCGCAACGAAGGCAGGATCGCCCAGGAGCGAATTGCGGTCCATGAAGGCGCGCCGCATCGCCTCGGCTTCGCGGTGGAGCAGGGCGGCGGAGCCGAACGGCGGCAGCGCTCCGAAGCCTGCCATGATGTTCAGGATCTCCGCCATCGTAACGCCACCGGAGCTCGCCGGTGGCATGGAGTAGATCGTGTAGCCCCGATAGGTGATGGTGACCGGCGCACGCCAGATCGCCTTATAGCCCGCAAGATCCGCCCGGCTGATGAGGCCCCCGCTCCGCGCCATCTCCGCCACGATGAGATCGGCGGTGCGGCCGCGGTAGAATCCCGCCGCTCCGCGATCCCGAATGGCCATGAGCGTGCGGGCAAGCGCGGGCTGCCGGAATCGGCTGCCGATCGGCGGGGCGTGTCCTCCGGGGAGGAATTGCGCGCGCGAGGCAGGGAACAGGTAGAGCCGCTCCCGGTCGTCGTCGATGGAATGGCTGCGCGCCGAGTCGATCACGAAGCCGTCCCGCGCGAGCGCGACCGCGGGCTGGACTACGGCGCGGAGCGGCAGCTTCCCGAAGCGCCGGTGGGCCTCTACCAGCCCGGCCACGGAGCCCGGTACGCCGGCGGCGAGCGCACCCATGATGCTGAGATCGGTAGGGTTGCCGCGCCGATCGACGAACATGTCCCGCGTCGCGCGCCCCGGGGCCGTCTCCCGGTAGTCCAGCGCCTGCACCCTCCCGTCCTTGGTGCGAATGAGCATGAATCCGCCGCCCCCGATGTTACCGGCCGTGGGGTGCACCACCGCGAGCGCGAATCCGACCGCGACTGCGGCATCCACCGCGTTGCCGCCCCGCTGCAGAATGTTCCGGCCCACTTCGCTGGCGATCGGGTTCGCCGAGACGACCATTGCGCGGGGCGCCTCGGTGACCTTGGATTTCCCCGCGTGGCGCCAAGCGGGGTTGATGCCCTGGGTGCCGTCTTGGGCGTGGACCGTTGCTGAAAGCAGCAGGCCCAGCAGGGGGGCGGAACGGAAGCGGAGTCGACTGGGAATCATGGGAGGCGTAATTTACCTGCACCATGGGTTCACACACTATCCGCTCCCGCTCCGCGTGACCGATCCCGAGCTCCGCCTTACCGAGCGGCGCAATCCCCGCACTGCCACAATCGATATCGCCACCCCGCTGGAAATCGTGGATCTCATCGCGGCCGAAGACGCCGGAGTCCCTGCGGCGGTTGCGCGGGCCCGACTCGAGATCGCGCGGGCCATGGAGCATATCGAAGCCTCATTCCGTGCGGGGGGCCGGCTGCTGTATGTCGGCGCGGGAACCAGCGGCCGGCTCGGGGTTCTCGATGCCACCGAGTGTCCGCCCACCTTCGGAACTCCCCCCGAGCTGGTGGTGGGGATCATCGCGGGTGGAACGCCGGCCTTGCTGAAATCAGTCGAAGGCGCGGAAGACGACCCCAATGGGGGGATCGCGGAGATGGATTCGCGCCGGGTCGGTCCCAACGATACCGTGGTGGGCATCGCGGCGAGCGGGACCACGCCGTTCGTGCGAGCCGCGCTGGGGCGCGCCCAGGCGTTGGGTGCTCGCACCGTGTTGCTGACCTGCGCTGAGCCGCCCGCCGTGCTGCGAGATACCTGCGATGTCGTCATCGCCGTGCTGACGGGTCCCGAGGTCGTCACCGGCTCGACTCGGATGAAGGCCGGCACCGCGACCAAGCTCGTGCTCAATACCCTCACGACTGGCGCCCTGATCCGGCTCGGCAAGACCTACGGCAACCTGATGGTGGATCTGCAGGCCTGGAACCAGAAGCTGGTGGACCGGGGTGAGCGCATCGTGATGGGGGTGACGGGAGTGGCACGCGACACGGCGCGCCAGGCGATTGCCGAGGCCGGCGGCAGCGTTCGCACCGCGATCGTGATGGCGCGGCGCGGCTGCTCCAAGTCCGCGGCCGAGGCGCTGCTCCGCCAGCACGACAATCACCTGCGTCCGATCCTGGGTGACCCCGGACCCGTGGCCGAAGGATGAGCGAGCGGCCTTGGCTCGGAGTCGGGTTGATGTCGGGGACTTCGCTGGACGGCATGGACGCTGCGCTGGTCCGCTTCGACAGTCCCACGCGAGTGACCCTGGAGGGGTTCGCCCATCGGCCGTATCACCCCGAGGAGCGCCGCGAGCTGACCGAGGCGATCGAGCGGCAGGCTGGCGGGGCGCGGCGGCTCGCCCACGTCCACGCGCGCGTCGCGGAGTGGGCGGCGGAAGCGGTCGATGAGGTGCTGGGCCGCACCAAAACTCCGGCCGACGCCCTCGACTTCATCGCCTTTCATGGCCAGACCATCTGGCATGAGCCGCCCATCGTTACGCTGCAGCTCGGCGAGCCTGCGCTGCTGGCGGAACGCTTCGGCGTGCGGGTCGTGTCGGGTTTTCGGGGACGCGACCTTGCCGCCGGCGGGGAAGGGGCTCCACTGGTTCCCATGGCGGACGTGCTGCTCTTCGGTGCCGAGGCCGGAGCGCGCATTCTGCTCAACATCGGCGGGATGGCGAATCTGACCTTCGTGCCCTGGCGCGCGGTCGAGGAGGGCGCCTTCGCCTTCGATACTGGGCCCGGCATGGCAGTCATCGACGCAGTTGCCCGCCTGACCGATCCGGCGTTGCCCTACGACAAAGGCGGGGCGCTCGCGGCGCGGGGCCGGGTGAACCCTGTGCTGCTCGCCGAACTGCTCGAAGATCCCTTCTTCTCCCAGGGACCGCCCAAGAGCACCGGGCGCGAGCGGTTCGGGAGCGAATACGCGGCCCGGATTCATGCCCGCGCCGGTGGCGCCGATGCCGTCGCCACCGCGGTCGAGCTCACGGCGCAGACAATCGCCGACGCGGTGCAGCGCTGGACCGCCGCCGGAGTGGAAGTCGTGGCGTCCGGCGGAGGGTGTCATCATCCGGCCCTCTGGAATTCGTTGCAGGAACGACTCACCGCCGCAGGCCGGGAGCTGCGGCCCTTCGACGAGCTCTTCTTCTCCGGCGATGCCAAGGAGGCGGTCGCCTTCGCGCTGCTCGGCTACCTCACGCTGCACGGTCAGCCGGGCAATCTGCCCTCCGCCACGGGCGCTCGGGGGCGCCGCGTATTAGGTCTCGTCACGCCGGCATGACGCCGGGCACCCTCGTCTTTCCGGCGCTCCGCTGGCGTCCGGAGACCGGCTTCGCGCACGAAGCCGCGCTGATCGCCGCAGCACTCGAGTTCGGCGCGGGCGGCTTCATCCTCTTCGGCGGGACCGCCGATGCGGTCTTTGAGCTGACCCGAAAGCTCCGCCGCGACGCGGGCCGGTCGCTGCTGGTGGCGGCCGATCTCGAGCGCGGTCCCGGGCAACAGGTGGTCGGACTCGATGAGTTGCCGCCGCCCCGGGCGTTGGCCTCTCTCAATGATCCTGCGGTTCTGCGCGGCGCCGGCGTGCTGACGGCGCTGGAGGCGCTGTCGGTGGGGATCAATTGGATCCTCGCGCCGGTGGCGGATCTCGACATCGAGGCCGAGAACCCCATCGTGCAGACCCGTGCCTTTGGCGCCGATCCGGCGCAGGTGGCTGCTGCGGCTGCGGCTTGGATCGTCGGGTGCGAGGCGGCCGGCGCGCTCGCCTGCGCCAAGCACTTCCCCGGGCATGGCCGCACTCGCAGCGACTCGCACGAGGAGGTGCCCGTCGTCACGGCGGACGCGGAGCTGCTTCGGCGTACCGATCTCCAGCCGTTTCGCGCCGCGGTCCTCGCCGGGGTGAGCTCGATCATGACGGCACATGTGGCCTATCCCGCGCTGGATCCTTCCGGTACGCCGGCGACATTCTCGGCCCCGATCCTCCGCATCCTGCGCGAGGAGCTGGGGTTCGGCGGGGTGATTGCCTCGGATGCCCTGATGATGGAAGGCGCGCGGGCCGGCAGGACCGCGGAAGCCGCCGCGCTGGCCGCGCTTGCCGCCGGGGTGGATCTGCTGCTCTATCCCGACGATCCTGCTGCAGTGGCCGAGGCGCTCACCCGGAACGCGACTGCCGACGCCAGCATGGCCCTTCGGGTGGAACAATCGCTCGAGCGGTATCAGGCCGCACTCGAGGCCGCTCCGCTCGAGGAGCAGCCCGAACGCCTGCCTGCTGCCGGCTCGTCCGTCGCCGCTGCCGACTGGCTGCTGTCCGCTCCGCTGCTCCGCGGGGAAGCGCCGCGGCTCCGGCAACCACTCGAGCTGATTGTGGTGGATGACGATCTGGGTGGGCGCTGGCCTGCTTCACCCAATCACTGGGTCAAGGAGACGCTCGCCGCGCGCGGAGTTGCCCTGGGTCCCGGCGGCAGCAAGGTGGTGCTCGCCTTCGCAGAGCCGCGCGCTTCGAAGGGCAGAGCAGGCTTCGGGGCGGAAAGCCGGGCGACGCTGCTGCGCGAAGCGCCTGGCGCGGCGCAAATCATCCTCTTCGCGCACCCCCGGCTGCTCGCTGAGCTGCCCGGAGACGTCCCGGTGCTGCTGGCCTGGCACCGCCAGCGCCTCATGCAGGAAGCGGCGGCTCGCTGGCTGGCCGAGCGTCTCGGGTGAGCGCCCTCGACTGGGCGGTCGTCGCGCTCTATCTCGCGGGCTCGCTGGCGCTGGGACTCTACGTGGCCCGCCGCGGAGCACGCAATCTCGCTGAGTTCTTCGTCGGCGGGCGCGCGATCCCCTGGTGGCTCGCCGCGACCTCGATGGCTGCTACGACTTTCAACGTCGACACGCCGCTCTACGTCGCGGGCCGGGTGGCGCAGGCCGGTGTCGCGGGAAACTGGGAATGGTGGAGCTTCGCGCTGGCGCACGTGCTGCTCGCCGTGGTGCTCGCCAAGCTCTGGCGCCGGGCGGGCATCGTCACCGACATGGAGCTCACCGAGCTGCGCTACGGCGGGCGGCCCGCGGCGGCCCTCCGGGCGGTGCGTGCCTTTCTCTTCGCTGTCCCGATCAATTGCATCGGGATCGGCTACGGCATGCTCGGCATGCGCAAGGTGGTCGTCGGACTCGGTCTGCTGGAAGGGCTGCCGAACCTGCCTGGAGATCCCAAGCTCTGGGCGATTCTGCCGATCGTCCTGATCGTCCTGGTGTATACCGCGGCGTCGGGGCTCTGGGGCGTCGTGGCCACCGATTTCTTCCAATACATCCTGGCCATGGTCGGTGCGGTCGCGGTCATGCTCTACGCGCTGCACGATCTGGGTGGACTTGGACCGATGCTCGACAAACTGCGGGCGGCCGGGCAGGGGAATCGCCTGCAGCTGGTGCCGCTCGGACCGGATGCGCTCCTGCCGCTCTCGACCTTCCTCGGCTATGTCGGAATTCAGTGGTGGGCGTTCCGCAACAGTGATGGCGGCGGCATGTTCGTGCAGCGGCTTTCCTCCACCGCCAATGAGCGCGAAGCCGAGAAGGCGGCTCACGCGTTCAACATCCTCAACTACGTCGTGCGGACCTGGCCCTGGGTCCTGGTTGGACTCGCGGCGCTCCTGGTGTTGCCGGGGCTGGCCGATCCCGAGCTCGCCTATCCGCTGTTGATGCTGCGATACCTGCCGGCCGGCCTGCTGGGGCTCGTCTTCGCGAGTCTCCTGGCGGCGTTCATGTCGACCGTGTCGACGCAAGTGAACTGGGGTGCGAGCTATCTGGTGCACGATCTCTACGCCCGCTTTCGCGGGGTGAGCGATGACCGCACGCTGTTGCGGGCGGCGCGCTGGGCGACCGTCGGCATCACCCTGCTCGCGGCGACGCTTTCCTTCTTCATGCAGAATGTGGGGACCGTGTTCCGCTTTCTGATCCTCATCGGGAACGGTCCCGGCCTCGTCCTGTTGCTCCGCTGGTTCTGGTGGCGGGTGAATGCGTGGGCCGAGATCGCGGCGATGAGCGCCGGGCTCTTGCTCGCACTGGCAACCTTCCTGCCTGCGCTTGCGGGATTGACCTTCGGCCAGCGGCTGTTGCTCACCGGGTTGGGCTCGCTAGCGGTCTGGTTGCCCGTCATGCTATTGACGTCGCCTGAGACGCCCGCGACGCTCGATCGGTTTTACGCCCGGATCAGACCCGGCGGGGCCTGGGGTCCTGTCCGCGCGCGTGTCGGGCTCGCTCCCCTCGACAGCCTTGCCCGCGACGCGCGGCGCTGGCTCGGGTGGGTGACGCTGATCCTCGGGGGGACGCTGGCGATTGGATGGGTGCTGCTGAGTCGCTAGAGCGTGAACAGTGAACCGTGAACCGTGAACGGGAACTACTTGAGGGGTCGGTATCGTTTCAGCAACCCCAGCAGTAGACGCTCACTGTTCCGGCAGCGGGTCAGCGCGGCCTCGCCGAATTCTCTGGGGATGATGTGCTCTTCAAGGGCCAGGTCCAGAATGTCGTCGGTCTCCACTGCCGAGCCATAGGCAATGGCGAGGTGGTTTCCAAAACGACCATAGTCCGCGAGGGCGAAGCCCTCAGCGATGTTGAGTTGGATGGAGAGCCCAGAACGCTGCAATTGGCTAAAGATCGCCGCCGCTGGCGCCGACCAATACAACTTTGACGCGCGATAGGCTGCTCGCGATACCTCTTTGGCTTCAATCCACGCTTTCAATGATCGGTGTGCAGGTGCCATGCCGGAACATGACTGCCCGCTGGTCAGGCGCCATCATCCCTTTCGCGCACCGGTGACCATTTTCGGAAGGCAGGTCCCGTTCACGGTTCACTGTTCACGGTTCACTGTTCACGGTTCACGCAGTCTAAGCAGTAACCCCTGCAGTCTTCCTGCTGGGACCGCATACACGATCCGGCCCGCGGCGCTGGGGTCGCCGCCGTAGATTACTCCCGTCACTTCCCCGGCGGCGTTGAACACCGGGCTTCCACTCGATCCGCCCGCGCCGTAGCCATCCACCTCGAGCGCCTCATCACGGACGGCACGCACCGTTCCGGCGAAGCGGGTCAGGCTTACCCCGCGTCTGCGCCAGTCCACGCCCATCGGGAAATCGAATCCGAAGGGAAATCCCAGAATCGCCACCGGGTCACCGATCCGCGGCGGTGCACCGAGTCCGCGCACGACCGGCACACCACCGCGCACCCGCACCGAGAGCAGGGCAAGGTCCGCGGAATCCGCCAGCGCGATGAGCTCCGCGCGGAAATTCTGGTTCGAGCCGTTGAAGATGATGCCGAGCCGGGCCGCTCGGGCGCCGCCCGGCTCGGCGACGAGGTGCCGGCTGGTGACGACCCAGCCGGTATCGCCGCGGACCCGCAAGGCAAAGCCGGTCCCGGCTACCCGGCGGCCACCGGGAAACTCGCTGACCACCACGCCGATGGCGTCGCCGTTCTCGCGGGCGATCGTTGCGGCGTCGAGATGGGCCGCGCGCAGAACTGCCTCGTGGCGCTCCAGGCTGGTGGCTAGCTCGCGCGACAAGGAATCGAGCCGGTCTGAGGACACGTCCTTTCCGGTGAGCGAGCCCCGGAACCGCTGGGTCTCCTGCCGGGCCTGCTGTAGCGCGCCCGCGAGCGCGGCCACGTTGCTCGAGGCGGCCTGCAACCGCACGAGCAGGCTGTCGGTTCTTGCCAGCAGCCCTGCGCGCTCCGCCTCGAGGGCACGGTTCTGTCGCAGCAGGGTGAGCGCGAGGCCGAGCCCGCCCACGACCACGACGACGGCGGCTCCGATCGCGGTACGCCGCCACGGCGCGGTTTGCCGGCGGACTTCGACCCGGATCCTCTCGGTGGTGGACCCGCCGCGGCGGAGGGGAGCGGTGACCCCTTCACTGCGCTCGGGCTGAGCCTGAGTGGTTGGAATCCCCGGCGCCTCCATGTGCTGCTTGACGAAGAGCAGGCGCGGTCCGTTCGGACCAAAGCGGATCACATCGTTCGGCTCGAGGGGGCGGTCTCCCTGAATCCGTTCGTCATTCACCCAGGTTCCGTTACTGCTGCCGAGATCTCGCAGTACCCAGCTGCCGCCCTGACGGAACAGCGCCGCGTGGCGTCCGGAAACCTCCAGATCGTGCTCCGGATCGAACTGGACTGTCGCGGACGGATGCCGGCCGAGCGTGGCGAATTCCTGCCTGACGATCCGGGTTTGTCCGGCGCAGGCCCCGTCGAGATGCCGGAGCTCGGCGAACATGGCTCGGTTCAGGGCCGCAGCAGGAAGTAGAGAATGACCAGAAGGAGAAGGAGCCCGCCGGTGAGCAGCGCTGCGGTGGCCGGTGAGCCGCTGCGGACCGCTGGCGTGAGCGGTGCTTCGACGACTTCAGATGGAGGCGGCGAAGGCGCCACCGGTGGCGTCGGTGCGCTCGTCGGCCCGCTCGCCGGCCGGGGCCGCTCGACCGCCACCACCTCATCGCTATCCGGCTCTCCATTCGACATGCTGCGATACCCGACCTCACCGCTCGCGCCTCCCCCCGGAGGCGGGAGACCTTCGCCGTCGAAGCGCACCAGCACCACCGTGATGTTGTCCGGTCCGCCGCGTTCGTTCGCCATGGCGATGAGCTGGTCACACAAGTGGTCGAGATCGCTTTCCCGCTGCAGCAGCGCAGCGATCTCCTCACGCTTGACTTGTCCGGAAAGCCCATCGCTGCAGATGACCAGGGTGTCGCCGCGCCGCAGCTCCTGCCAGGTTAGATCCACCCGGATCTTCGCGTCCGGCCCGAGCGCCTGCAGGATGATGTTGCGGCGCTCACTCTGCTCGGCCTCCTCCTCGGTAAGCTCCCCGGCATCCACCAGCCGCTGCATCAGCGACTGATCCTTGGTGATCTGGGTCGCGACGCCATCGCGCACCAGGTACCCGCGGCTGTCTCCCACCTGGGCAAGGTACAGCGTGCTGTCGACCACACCGGCTACCGTGGCCGTCGTGCCCATCCCGCGTACGTCGGGGTGCTCTTTCGAGTAGGTATGGATGTGCTGGTTGGCTGCTTCGACGGCCCCGCGCAGCAGCTGCGCGAACTCTTCGGGGTTGCCGCTGTGAACTTCGTCCGCGTGTTGGAGCAGATAGCGGAAGATCAGATCGGCCGCCATGGAGCTGGCCAGCTCGCCGGCGGCGGCTCCGCCCATGCCGTCGGCCACGAGGAACACGGTGCCTCGCTCGCCCACCTTGTGCAGGCCGCCGTTGGTGAGGTCCGTAGTTCGCGCGCTGAGATCGGCAACGAGGAAGGCATCCTCGTTGTGGTCACGAGTGCGGCCGAGGTCGGTCCGCGCGCGGACGGTGACGTGCACGGGCCCGCGGGCGGAAGTCATGACTGAATTGTATCCCCCAACTGTCGCAGCGTCTCCAGGTAGCTCGGCTTCCGGCTGAGCCGCCACGCCATGCGGTAGAGGACCCGCGCGGAGTCTGGCCTCCCGGCCTCGAGCGCCGCGTTGCCCAGGAGCGCTGCCGCCTCGGCCTTGCGCTCGGCGGTCAGCTCCGGCATCAAGAGCTGCCGCTCTGCCCGCTCCAGCTCACGAGCGCGGCGAGTCGGAGACTCCAGGGCACCGAGGTCGAGGCGCCCCGTGTCAGGGGTGGCTCTCGCAGGCTGTCGCGCCGGCAGTGCCGACGGCGGTACGACCGCGGAGCCGGTAGCCTGCGTGCCGCGGGGAGCCGTATCGAGCCGCGGAGCCGGGAGCATAGCCTGCGCGGTGTCGCCGCGCGTTGCGGAGCTCGGCGCGCGATCGCCCTTGAGCATCGCCCACAGGCTGCCGCCGAGCAGCAGCACCCCAATTGCGGCCACCGCCACTCGCGAGCGGCGGCCCGCACGTGGCGCCCGAGCCTGGCGCGTAGCGGGGATCACTCCGCCGCGGCTTTCCAACGGCAGTCTCCGCGTCGGCGCTTGCTCGCCCTGGAGCTCCGCCTGGATCGCCTCAGAGAAGACCCCGACGCTCGGATAGCGCAGCTCAGGGTCGCGGGCCAGCGCGCGATCCACCACCGGCTGAAGCCCCGGGGGGAATACCGCGTCCGGCCGACTCTCCCGGAGCGGACGGGGAGGATCGGTGAGGCGTTTGACCAGGGTTTCCTGCAGGGAGTTTCCCTCGAACGGAAGCGTGCCGGTGATCAACCGGTAGAAGACCAGGGCGAGTGAGTATTGATCCGAGCGGCCGTCAACCGGATCGCCGGCCAGCTGCTCGGGGCTCATGTATTCCGGAGTTCCGACCACGAAACCTGACTTGGTGACGCGCTCCCCCGGCAGGCTCTCCATCGCCTTGGCAATCCCGAAGTCCACCAGCTTGGCGGTTTCCCGCTCGCGTCCCGTCAGCACCATGATGTTGTCGGGCTTGAGATCGCGGTGCACGATGCCCAGCTCGTGCGCGGCCATGAGCCCGGCGGCACATTGCGCCACCAGCGCGGCGGCGCGATCCACCGGGAGCGGCCCCGCTTCGTCCAATAGCGCGCTCAAGGTGCGCCCTTCGACGTATTCCATGGCCAGGTAAACGAGTCCCTCCGGCGTGAGCCCGAAGTCGTACACCGCGCAGACATTAGGGTGTGCGATCCGGCTCGCGCTGGTGGCTTCCCGGTTGAAGCGAGAAACTGCATCGGGGTCTTTGCTCAGCGCGGGGCTCATCACCTTGAGCGCGCAGGGTCGGCCGATCAGGACGTGGCGTGCGAGATAGACTTCGCCCATCCCGCCTTCGCCGAGCCGGCGCTCTACCTGATAACGCTCTCCAACGAGCTGTCCGAGCAGTCCGGGCAATTCGTGGGCGTCCGCCGTCCGCAGCGGCGAGCGGTCGCGCGAGCAGAACGCCGCCTCCTCGCCGTATTCGGTGGCACAGACGGGACAAACCTTCACTGGGAAGTCCTCGGAGCGCGAAGCTGGAAATAGACGCCGCGATTCGGCCGGGCGCAATCTAGGGCGCGTCCCGGGAGAGGGTCAACGGCTTCGTTGCTGTAAGTCTCAGTCATTATGTACCTTGCGACGATGGCCGCCATTTCGGCTTGGCGCGGAATCCTACCCCCTTCGGTCCTGCTCTGCACCGCTTGTGCCGGTCGGGCGGCTCCCGGCCCGGCCGCGCCCGAGCAGGGGCTTCCTCCGGTGCCTGAGCTGCACGGTCCCCTGCGAATTTCGATCGTCTACCCCGACTCTCTCGCGCGGGTCGAGGTGGCGGATTCGAGCTTCGCGTTCGGCTCCTTGGGAGACGGCGGCGCCACACTGCGTATCAACGGAGAGTCCGTGGCCGTGGCGCCGAACGGTGCCTGGCTCGCCTGGATTCCCTTCCGCGGCGACTCGCTCATCACGTTGAGGCTCGAAGCTCGGACCGCGACGGAGTCCGTCCGGCGGGAGTATCGCATCCGCCGCGCGGCCCGCTTCGTGCGCCCTGCTTCCGCCGCGCTCTGGGTAGACACCACCAGCTTTGCGCCAATGGGACGCGTGTGGTGGCCGGGGGACCGCTATCTGCCACTCTCCGTGCGGGCGAGCGAGGGCGCTACCCTGCTGCTCCGGCTGCCCGATGGCACGGCTGTCCCGTTCGCGGCCGCTCCCGCCGCGGAGCGCTACCGTGCTGCCCTCCTTGGCGCGCAGTTCGGCGATCCCGGTCCTCTTCTCGGAGGAGGAGCCGGCACCCCAGGCGCGGAACCGCTCCTCGAGGCGATCAAGGGCTCGGATACGCTGCGCGTCCGTTGGCCGCTGCGTCTCGCTCTGCTCGACACCTTGCCGCCGCTGGCAGAGCTCGATGACGATCCCTCGCGGCGCGGAGACAGCGACGGGATCACCGTGGGTCGCGCGGCCCCCGGCGCTACCTATACATGGTTCTTTCCAGCCGGAACCCGCGCCCGGGTGAGCGGACGGATCAATGGCGAGCTCCGGCTTGCCCTCTCCTCGCGGAGTGAAGCGTGGGTGGCCGCGAGCGAGGCGGCCCCGTTGTCCGGTGGCTCCCTTGGCCCGCAGGTGATCGGGTCGCTGACGCTCACTCCCCGGAGCGACCGTGTGATCGTACGGATCCCTATCGGCACCCGGATTCCCTTCCAGGTAATCGAGGCCGAGCGCGCACTCTCCGTGCTGCTCTATGGCGCGGTCTCCGACATCAACTGGCTGCGCTATGGCGCGGAGGACTCGCTGGTTTCGCTCGCGACCTCGCGCCAGCTCGCAGCCGATGAGCTCGAACTGCAGTTCGACCTCAGCGCCCCGGTCTGGGGTTATCGCGCCCGCTGGGAGGGCACCGATCTGCTTTTGGAGATTCGGCGGCCCCCGCCGATCGACCCCCGGGCCCCACTCCGCGGCCGGACGATCGTGCTGGATCCGGGGCACCCACCGGCCGGCGCGACCGGACCCACCGGCCTCACCGAGGCGCAGGCAAATCTCGGTATCGGTCTCGTTCTCGCCGAGCTGCTGCGGGCCGAGGGAGCCCGCGTCCTGCTAACCCGCAGTGACAGCCGCCCCCTTGAGCTCTGGCCGCGGATCCGCTTCGCCGACAGCGTGGACGCCGAGCTGCTGATTTCGCTCCACAACAATGCGCTTCCCGATGGCGTGAATCCTTTCACCAACAACGGCTCGAGCGCGTTTTACAATCATCCACGTGCCCTGCCGCTGGCCCGCGCGATCCAGCGGCGCATGCTGGCGCATTTCGGGCTCCGGGACCTTGGCGTGGGGCGCGGTGATCTGGCGTTGGTCCGTCCGACCTGGATGCCTGCCGTGCTGACCGAGGGCCTCTTCATGATGGTGCCCGAGCAGGAAGCCGCGTTAGGTAACCCCGCCGGACAGCGGCGTTATGCGCAGGCAGTTCTCGAGGGACTGCAGCAATTCCTGGCAGCGCGCGCTGTGGGTCGCTGGTAAGCCTGGCTCGTCTCCTTTTTGCCAGCCTCGTCACAAACGGAGTGGAACGAGTGCCTTTGGACTCGCGGACGCTGCCGGGAAGGGCGGGGGCCACGACCTCGCTCCTACCGCTTTGCCTGCTCGTTTCCGTCCTGCATGCTCAGGCGCCCGAGCAGCGTCGTACAATCGACGCCTTTCGGGATACCCTGCAATCGGTCACCGATTCCGCCTTGCTGCAGAGCAGGGAAGCGCCCCTGCTGAACGCTGCCCGGCGCACTCCCAACGACGCCTTCCTGCATCTCCGGCTCGGCCAGCTCGCACTGCGCCAGGGTGAGCTCGGGGGAGTCTCGCATTACGACGACGCAGCCTCCGAGTTCAACTGGGCGGCTGAGCTCGCCCCGCAGTGGCCCTATGCGTGGTTCGGGCTGGGTCTCGCCGAGTACGCGCTCGGCCAGCAGCTCGGTGGCGGCGGAGCCTCGCGTCCTGCCCCGGCGCGCTCCGCCTGGTCGCGCGCGACCCGGGCCTTCGCACGCGCCGGCATGCTCGAGCCCGGCCTGGCCGTGCGTCTGGAGGAGCTGGCGCGCCGCGCCCTCCGGGAACGCGAGCCGGATCGCGCCGCTGTGGTGCGCGAAGCGTTGCGGCGCGCGGCAAGCGAGCTCCGTGGCGCCCGTGGCGCCCGGCTCCATCTGGCCCTCGGACGGATTCAGCGGGAAACCGGTGACTCCGGCGCCCTGCGTTCGTTCGAGATCTATCTCGCCCTGGGCGACAGCCGTGCGCTTGGCCAGCTCGAGCTGGGTCGCGCGCAGCTGCTGCGCGGAGACCTGCGCGGCATGGCGACCTATCTGGCCGGTGCGGCGGACGAAGATCCCGTCGCCCTCGCGGAATACCGGGCCGATCTCCTGGCGATCGCCACGGAAGCGGCGCTCGCGGACTTCGAGCTGCGCCGTGGCCCCGCGCGCGCGGAAACGCTGCGTCGCTTCTGGACGCTGCGTGATCGCCTCGAGCTGCGGCAGGATGGCGAGCGGTTGGCCGAGCACCTGCGGCGCTCGATCGTAGCGCGGCGGGAGTTCGCCATCGTTTCGGAAGAAGGCGGCGAACGGCTGGATGATCGGGGCCGGATTTACATCCGGCATGGCGAGCCCGACGATCGCGCCAGCTTTGCGATCCCCGGGGTGGAGCCGAACGAATCCTGGCGCTACCATCGCGGCGGCAGAGATCTGGTGCTCCACTTCGTTGCTCGCCAGGCACCCAACGATTTCAGACTCGTGGAAAGCGTGCTGGACGTGGCCACCCTGCCCATCGAGCTCACCGTTCCAGCATCCGGCGAGGAATCCGGCCGGAGCGGCGCCAGCACTGAACAGCTCCTTCGTTCCCGGTCGGCCCTCGCTCCGGTCTACGGGCAGGCGCGCGCCGCGCCTCCCCGACGGGTTGCCGCTTTCCTGGCAGAAGAGCGCGCCTTGGGCCGCAGGGGAATCCAGATCGGTACCCGTTCCGACAGCTACGCGCTGCGCTTCGAGCGTGAGCTCGAGGCCTGGGGAGCGCTGCTGGTGGCCGGTGGATCCGGGGCAGAACCCGCTATCCAGGTCGTCTTTGCGATTCCCGGCTACGCGCTCGAGCCGGCGACGGGAGCAGCGGGAGTCGTGTATCCGGTGCGGCTGCGGTTCGTGGCGCTGGATGGACAAGGCGAGGTGATCGCGGCGGTGGACACCATTACTCGGATCGCGCTCAACGCGCCGGTTCCCGCGAACCGGAGCCTCTTCGGACGCGTCGCGGTCCCGGTTCGGCCCGGGCGACTCCTCGCCCACGCCGCGGTGCAATACGGCGAGCATGCCGGAACCACGTTCGAGGTCGACTCTGTCGTGGTACCGGCTCCCGGCGCCGGGACCCTCGCCCTGGGTGATCTGCTGGTAGGCGCTCCGCGCGGCAAGCTGACCGTCCCGGTCGGCGACGGTGCGCTGGTTGCGTTTTCGCCGGGCGGTGTGGTGCACCGAAGCGATGGTGCCGAGGTTGCCATCGAGGTATTTGGACTGGATCCTGGCGCGCGCGCAACCCTCCGCGTCCTGATCGCTCCCCTGGATAGCACTCCCGGAAGTGGCGCAGCATTACGCTGGCGACCCTTCCCCGATCGCCGGGCGCAAGTCGTGCTGACCCGCGCGACCGGAAGTCCGCCTATCGTACCCTGGCATACGATCCTGCCGCTCAAGAACCTCAAGGCGGGTTCATGGTTGCTCGCCGTCGAGGTCACGGATGCTTCCGGGCGCACCGCTCGGCGCGAGAGCAGCCTGGTCATCACGACGCCCTAGCGAGACCCCCTTGTGACAGATTTGTGATGTGAAAACCGGTTTTCGGCGCCGTTTCTCGAATTCCCGGCGTATTGTCCCGGACTCCCCACTTCCCTACCTTGATCCTCCCCGTCGGTCGCCGCCGGAGCGAGCCCGTGCGCGGCTGAGGACTAAAGGTCCCCGCTTCGATTAAATTTCTGACAATGGTCAAGGGAGTCTTCATGGGAACTGCTACGCCTCGGGTTCCGCTCCAGCTGTCGCCCAACGCGATCACGGTGCTGGAAAAGCGCTACCTCGTGCGGGACGAGAGCGGTATGCCGGTCGAGTCGGCGGCGGAATTGTTCACGCGGGTCGCGCGCACCATCGCGGAGCCGGATCGGCAGTACGGCGCCTCCGACGGAGCGGTGGACGCACTGACCGAGGCGTTTTTCGAGCTGATGGCGCAGCGACTCTTTATGCCCAACAGCCCGACCCTCATGAACGCGGGCCGCCCGCTGGGCCAGCTCTCAGCCTGCTTTGTCCTTCCCGTGGACGATGCGCTCTCCAATGGACAGAGCGGGATCTATGACACCCTCACCGCGATGGCCCTGGTGCACCAGTCGGGTGGCGGCACCGGGTTCAGCTTTTCGAAATTGCGTCCCCGGAACGATATCGTCCGCTCGACGATGGGTGTGGCATCGGGACCGGTGTCGTTCATGTCTCTCTTCGATGCCTCGACCGATGTCGTGAAGCAGGGTGGTACCCGGCGTGGGGCCAACATGGGGATCCTACGCGTCGATCACCCCGATATCCTCGACTTCATCGGGTGCAAGGACGACACCACCAAAATCACGAACTTCAACATCTCCGTTGCCGTCACCGATGCGTTCATGGCGGCGGTCGAAAGCGACGGGGAGTACGACCTGCTGCACCCGAATACCCGCAAGGTGGTGGGCAAGCTGCGGGCGCGGGAAGTCTGGCAAAAGATTATCCAGGGCGCCTGGAAAACCGGGGAGCCCGGTGTCTTCTTCATCGACCGTGCCAACCATGCCAATCCGGTTCCGCACCTGGGAAGCTACGAGGCCACCAATCCGTGCGGCGAGCAGCCCCTGCTTCCCTACGATGTCTGCAACCTCGGCTCGATCAACCTGGGCGTCTTCGTGCGCGAGGCGGACCTCGACTGGGCGGCGCTGCGGCGAGCGGTGCACCTCTCGACCCATTTCCTCGAGAACGTGATCGACGCCAACAGCTACCCGCTGCCCGAAATCACCTCGTTGGCGCAGCGGATCCGGCGGATCGGCTTGGGAGTGATGGGCCTGGCCGACGTTTTCGTGCGGCTGGGGATCCCCTACGACTCGGACGAAGCGGTCGAGCTGGGCCGGAAGATCCAGCGCTTCGTGGACCACGAGGCCAAAGTGGAATCGGAGCGCCTGGCCGGCATCCGGGGGACGTTTCCCGAATGGGAGCGCAGCATCTGGGGGCCGGACGCCACGTGCGCGCGGGACGCCGCGGGCAATCGCATCCGCCCGATGCAGAAGCTGCGCAATTGCAACGTCACCACGGTCGCCCCCACCGGGACCATCTCGATCATTGCCGGCTGCAGCTCCGGCATCGAGCCGCTCTTTGCCGTCGCCTTCATGCGCAATCAGGCCGGCATGCTGATGCCCGACGTAAACGAGGACTTCGTCGCGATCGCCAAGCGCGAAGGCTGGTATTCCGAGGAGCTGATGCGGCAGATCGCCGAGGCCGGACATGTGCGCTTCGCGGAGGTTCCGGAGCGCTGGCAGCGCGTCTTCGTCACCGCCAACGAGATCAGGCCGGAATGGCACGTGCGGATGCAGGCGGCCTTCCAGGAGCACAACGACTCCGCGATTTCCAAGACCGTCAATTTTGCCCGGGACGCCAGCGAGAGCGACGTCGAAGTCATCTACCGGCTCGCCTATTCGCTCAACTGTAAGGGCGTGACGGTGTACCGCGACGGCAGCCGGGACATGCAGGTGCTGTCGACGGGCTCCACCGCCAAGAAAGTCCATGAGGAAGCCACTCGGAGCGGTGCCTCGGAGGCGCGCGGCGACTTGGGCGGGATGCTCGACAACGCCTCGACGGGCGAACGCCGCGTGCTTGCCGCCGACCTGGCCGATGAGCTGACGGTCCTCCGGGCGGAAAACGAGCGCTTGCGTCGGGCCGTGCACGAGCTCGAGTCCGAGAATCTGCAGCGCCGTCAGAAGCGCAGCCGTCCCGAGCTGCTCAAGGGCGCCACCCGCAGGCTGGAGACCCCGCTCGGCACGCTCTATGTCACCATCACCGAAGACGACAAGGGCCAGCCCTTCGAGGTGTTCATGTCGCTGGGGAAGGCCGGCGGAGCGATCATGGCGGACGTCGAGGCCATGGGCCGGCTGATCTCGCTCAGCCTCCGCTCGGGTATCCCGATTCGGGAGATCCATCGCCAGCTTCGGGGCATCAGCTCCGACAAGGTGCTCGGGCTCGGCCCAGCCAAGGTGATGTCGGTTCCCGATGCGGTGGGGATCGCCCTCGAGCGCTACATGGCGGACAAGCAAGGCATCCAGCAAGAGCTGTTGCCCTCATCGGATCCCACCCAGGCAGAGCCGGTGCCGGTGACCCAAACCATGGTGCGCAGCAATGAGCAGATCATGCTGAGCGGCATGGCGGAGACCCTCGCTGGCTCTTGCCCCGATTGCAACTCGCAGCTCGAATTCTCGGAAGGGTGCGTCAAGTGCCACGTCTGCGGATACTCCGAATGCGGATGAACCGCAGTAAGAGGTGAGAAGTAAGAGGTGAGAGGTCACCCCTCAACCCCTCACCTCTCACCGCTTCTCTCACCGCAGCAACGCCCCCGGACTCGACATCCGGGGGCGCCTTGCATTCGGGAGAGCCGTTTCCGATTAGCTTGCTCTGGTGACCGTGCGTCGCTGGTTTGTCATCGGTTTCGTGCTCGTGTTGGCGCTCTTCCTGCTGGCGCTCGTGCTCGAGCCCGGCGCAGTGGGACGCGGGGGACGCTGATGCAGAGCCGGGCTCTGCTGCTCGCAGGTCTGCTCGCAGCGTGCGGTGACGCCGCGAACCCCTCCGAGTCGACTCGCAGCTACCGGATGGGATTCTCACCGCTCCCGCCCAAGAATGACCAGGCGACTGTACTCCCCGCTCTGGAGCTGTGGACTCGCCGCGCCGATGCCGGAATCATGCACGTCCAGTTGCCCTGGGCCGCGATGCTCGCAGGGTCGAGCGCCAGCGCGGAAGTTCAGAAGGATCCGCTGGGCGTTGCGAACTACTATCGCGCCAAGGGCCTTGCGATCGTGGTGGTGCTCGATCCAACAGATGGGCTGAACCGGACCGCCGAAGCACCCGAGCTCGTCGCGGCCCAGCGCAGCCTCTCCGAGCCGGCGATCCAGCAGCTCTATCGCGAGTGCGCGGCGGCGATCGCCTCGCTCATCCATCCCGAATACCTCGGGCTCGCCGCGGAAACCAACCTGATTCGGGCCGTGGCGCCGCCGGCGCTCTACCAGGCGGTGGTGAGCGCCAGCAACGCCGCGGCAGAGGATCTCCAGGCACTCGGTACTCCTCCGAAGCTCTTCGTCAGCGTGCAGGTCGAAACCGCCTGGGGCTTGCTCCCCCAGAGCGCCGGCTACGTAGGCATTGCCACGGACTTGGCCGATTTCCCCTTCATCCAGGCGATCGGCCTCTCGTCCTATCCCTACGCGGCCTGGGCCGAGCCGGAACAGGTGCCGCTCGATTACTACTCCAGGGTCCGGGGAACCAGCCCGCTTCCGGTGCTCGTGGTCGAGGGCGGCTGGACCTCTGTATCGGTGAGTACCGTGGTGTCCTCGCCGGAAAAACAGCGCGGTTACCTGGTCCGGCAGGCGCGGCTGCTCGAAGCGGCCGACGCGCTGTTTCTCTTCCAGCTCACCTTCACGGATCTGGACCTTGCGAGCTTCCCGCCGCCGCTTCCCGCCAACTTGGGCTTCTTCGCCTCGCTGGGACTGGTGGACGCCGAGCTGCGTCCTAAGCCGGCGCTTGCGGTCTGGGACAGTCTCTATGCGCTGCGCCGCCGTTGACGCCGAACCCTGTTAAGTTGAGGGCCGTTCTCCCAGCCGCGAGGCCCGCCATGCCCGACGAGACGCTCAAGCCCATCACTCCCGCCCGCGTGGCCAAGGAGCTCAAGGCGCTGAGTCAAGGCCGCCAGAGCGGGAAATATGATGCGGACGAGTACGAGGCTCGTTTCGCCCGCATGATCGGGGAGTTGCGCGACCGCAGCATCTCCGGGAACCGCGTCGAAATCCTGGCGGCACTCACTCCGCTCCGGACGGATGGCACCCTCGATCCGGTTGCCTGGGAGCGGCTGACCCGTTCGCTGGGGCTCGCCTAGGACGGACAGTGAGGACGGCGAGGACGGTTGGACGGTCCACCCCCGTCCCCACTGTCCCCACTGTCCTCACCTTCATGCGTTCCCGCCCGCTTGCACCGGGATTGCCCTCCGTTTCCGTGATTGGACTCGGCGGGATGCCATTGTCGATTCAGGGGCGTCCCGACGAGACCACGGCGCGAGCGGTGGTCCACGCTGCTCTCGATGTCGGCGTTACGCTGCTCGACACCGCCGACGTGTACTGCTTCGATGACCGCGAGATCGGTCACAACGAGCGGCTCCTCGCGGCCGCGCTGCGCGACTGGGCCGGACCGCGGGATCGCGTGCTCGTCGCGACCAAGGGCGGCCTAACCCGGCCGCGGGGGGCCTGGGTGCGGGACGGCAGCCCGCGCCAGCTCCGCCTGGCCTGCGAGCGCTCGCTCCGCGCCCTCGGCGTCGAGCAGCTCGCGCTCTATCAGCTGCATGCCCCCGACCCGGCGGTTCCGTTCGAGTCGAGCGTGGCGACGCTGGCAGCGCTGCAGCGCGAAGGCAAGGTCCGCTGGATCGGGCTTTCGAATGTGAGCGTCGCTCAGATTCGCGCCGCGGAGGCGCTCGTCCCGATCGCCACCGTCCAGAACCGGCTCAGTCTGTTTTTTCGGGAGGCGCTCACGGAAGGTGTCGTAGCCTACTGCACTGAACGGAAGCTCGGCTTCCTCGCTTACAGCCCGGTCGGGGGACGCCGGCTGAACCAGCAGCTCCCCCAGCACACGGTGCTGCGGCGTCTCAGCGGGAAGCTCGGGCGCTCGCCCCACGCAATCGCCACCGCCTGGGTGCTCGCCCAGGGCCCGACAGTATTCGCGATTCCGGGGGCCCGCAGCCCGGCTCATGCTCTGGACGCTGCCAGCTCCGCCGACCTCGAGCTCAGCCGGGAAGACCTTCAGGCCCTCGATACCGCGCGGTTCGAGCGCCACTAACCCCGGGAAAGCGGGTTACTTCTTGAGCGGGATGTTGTTTTGCCCTGCGATCGAGTCCCACACCTCCCATCCCCAGCCGGCCAGCTTGCCGTCCACCACGACTACTGGGGAGAGGTCCCGCTCCGGCGTGCTCCCGGAATCGGCGCCAGCCGGGGCGAAATAGAAGGCCTCGATAAACTGGCTGTTGACGAGAAAGGCGTCGAGCCGTTCGGGCTTCGCGTCACCCAGGACTTTGAGTACGCTGTCCCGGGAAATGCCCCGGGTCAGTCCCTTGAACCGCGAATCGCCGGCGCTGCACGCGGCGAGCAGAACGCCGAGCAGCGCAACGCGTGCAACAGAAGCTCTGGCCACAGTTTCTCACTCCGAGGAGGAAGGCTCAGGCCGGCGTAGGTCGCCCGGACCAGGGGAGGCAGAATCTAAGCGAGCTGCCACGCCGGGTCCACCAGCCGCAAGGTACCGGGCATCTCTGCACCGCTAGATTTCAGGTATGGCCCTTGCCGCTCGCCGCCAGACTCCCACGGTCGCTGTGGACGGAGTCCGCATCGGCTCCGCCCATCCGATTGTCGTACAGTCCATGACGAACACGGATACCGCTGACGTCGAGGGTACCGCCCAACAGGTCGCCGAGCTCGCCGAAGCGGGCAGCGAGCTCGTCCGGGTTACCGTGAACAAAGAGGCCGCCGCCAGAGCGGTCCCGCGCATCGTCGAGCGACTGGAACGCTCCGGCTGCAGCGTTCCCCTGATCGGTGACTTTCACTACAACGGTCATCTGCTGCTCACCCAGTACCCCGAATGCGCCCGCGCGCTGGCCAAGTACCGGATCAATCCTGGCAACGTCGGCGGCAAACGGCGCGACGAGCACTTCCGCGCCATCATCGACGTGGCCATCGCCAATGCGAAGCCGGTCCGCATCGGCGTCAACTGGGGATCCCTCGACCAGGATCTCCTCACCGCCATGATGGATGCGAATGCGGCGCTTGCGGAGCCTGCCGACGCGCGCGAGGTCACCCTGGAAGCGATGGTCGAAAGCGCCCTCCGCTCGGCCGAGCTCGCCGAGGCGAGTGGACTCGCCCACGACCGGATCATCCTCTCCGCCAAACTGTCGGGAGTGCAGGATCTCGTGGAGGTCTACCGTCGGCTGGCCTCCCGCTGTGACTTCCCGCTGCACCTCGGTCTCACCGAAGCGGGGCTCGGCATGAAAGGGACGGTGGCGAGCGCCGCCGGGCTCGCCATCCTGCTGCAGCAGGGCATCGGCGACACCATCCGGGTCTCGCTCACCCCGCTCCCTGGCGGCGACCGGAGCGACGAGGTGCGCGTCGCCCAGCAGATCCTCCAATCGCTGGGTCTCCGCAGCTTCACGCCCCAGGTCACCAGCTGCCCTGGCTGCGGCCGGACCACCAGCACTTTCTTCCAGCAGATGGCTCAGGACATCCAGGGCTATGTCCAGCAGCGGATGAGCGAGTGGCGCACCACCAGGCCCGGGGTGGCGGAGCTCCGGATCGCGGTGATGGGGTGCGTGGTGAACGGCCCCGGCGAATCGAAGCACGCCGACCTCGGCATTTCGCTGCCTGGAAGCTTCGAGGAGCCCAAGGCGCCGGTCTACGTGGATGGACGGCTGCTCACCACGCTCAAGGGCGACTCGATCGTCGCGGATTTTCTCGCGATTCTGGATGCCTACGTGGCGCGGCGGTATCCGGGCTGATGTTGCTGGCCACCGAGCTCGACCAGCCGCTCCGCGCGCTGCCGGTGCTGTTTCTCGCCGGCGTCGCTACCAGCGTCACACCCTGTGTGTACCCGATGATTCCCATCACGATCGGGATTCTGGGTGGTGGGGCCGAGGCGCGCTCGCGGCGCCGCACGGTGGCGTACACGCTGCTGTATGCACTCGGGCTGGCGCTGGTCTATGCGTCGCTCGGGCTGCTCGCCGGACTGAGCGGGACCCTGTTCGGCAGCGTGAGCTCGAACCGCTGGGCCTTTCTGCTGATGGGCGGCCTGCTGCTGCTCGCGGCCCTCGCGATGCTCGACGTCTTCCCGGTGGCGGCGCCGGCGCGGCTGGTCGCCTGGGCGGGGCGCTTCGGGGCGCGCTCGCCGGGCTCCGTCTTCCTCATGGGAGCAACCTCCGGGCTCGTCGCAGCCCCGTGCGGTGCCCCGGCGTTCGCGGCCGTGCTCACCTTCGTCGGCCATACCCGGAGCGCCGCCCTGGGTTTTCTGTATCTTTTCGTGTTTTCGCTCGGGATGACTGCCTTGCTGATCGGGGTTGGTCTCTCGGCGGGAACTTTGGCGGCGTTGCCCAGGGCCGGGAAGTGGATGAGCTGGGTGAAGAAGGCGGCCGGGTTCGTTATTCTGGGAATGGCGGAGTACTACTTTGTGAAGGCGGGGCAGGTCTGGTGAGAGGTTTCTGGCTATTGGCTACCGGCTATTGGCTCAGAACCGTCCGGAAGAGTTATTGACCAATAGCCCATAGCCCATAGCCCATAGCCAATAGCCAACAGCCAATAGCCGATACTCATGCCCAAGCGAGCTCTCCAAACAGCCGTCATTCTATTGAGCCTCGTGAGCAAACCTGCGCTCGGGCAGTTCGATGCCGGCATCCCGATCGGCTCGAAGGCGCCGGCAGTCACCATCAACGACCTCGACGGCAAGCCGGTGGATCTCGGGAAGCTGATCGGGGGCAAGCCCCTGCTCCTGGAGTTCTGGGCCACCTGGTGTCCGATCTGCAAGGCGTTGCTCCCCGAGCTCGAGGCCGTGCGCAAGACCTTTGGCGATCGGGTTACCCTGGTCGGCGTGAACGTGACGGTGAACGAGTCGAAGCCGAGAGTTCGCCGCTACCTGGAAGAGCACCGCCCACCGTTTCTGGTGCTGTACGACGAGCGCGGAGTCGGCGCTCGCGCCTACGAGGTACCCGCGACCTCCTTTATTGTGGTGGTGGATCCGGCCGGGAAGGTGGTCTACACCGGCTCCGGCGAGGACCAGGACCTCGTGGCAGCGGTTCGCAAGGCGTTCGGGTCCCCCTGAAACTGCCTCGCTTCGGGAAGTAAGCGGGAAGCCCTCGCAAGACTGGGGCAGCGGTGCGAGCAGCTGCATTGGAGCGAACCCCTTACTGCGCTTGGCGTTAACCCGCAAGCGCCCTCGGTAGGCATGCAGCTTGCCTAATCTTGAGGCAGGGGAAGTGTTGCTCGGCTGGTCGCGTCCAAGTCTTCCCCTGACAAGGGGTCGTCACTTGACCCTTCTCTGGCTGAAGCTTATCTTGGCGCGTTGTATCACAACTCAGCCCTCAACCTGTTCAAGGGGGCGATCTGGTAAGCATCGGAAGGGCGGCCCGAAATTTTTCCGCCAGCTCGATGCTCACCTCTGGTGCGCCCTGAGACCGGGGAGCGCGGTTTGTTGCGTGTTAGCCGCAAGTGGTGGCACCAAGTAGTCTGTCGTCATAGGCAGTTAAGCAAGTCAGCGGTTTAGGCTCTACTACCTTCTCGAGGGGGAGTGTGATGAGTAAGCTCTATCGTTCCTTGCTGTGGTCCGGGCTCATAGTAGCCGGAGTCACGGCCTGCGGAGACGACGTAACCGTCGCCCCGCCGCCTAACGCTGGCGTTCGCAGCGTCACCGTCGGTCCGACCGGCGCGACTATCGCCGTTGGGGCAACCCAGCAGATGGTTGCCACGGTCGATGCCGACGCCGGTATTGCAACGACCGTCACCTGGAGCAGTAGCAACCCGGCCACTGCGACGGTCAATCCGACGACCGGTCTCGTCACCGGTGTAGCTGGCGGCACCGTGTCGATCATCGCCTGTTCCACGGTCGCGACCAACGTCTGCGGTCAGGCCACGCTCACCGTGAGCACGGCAGCTCCGGCGACCATCAGCATCAAGGCGATCACGGCAGGTGGTACCCTATTCCCGGTCAATATCGCCAACGTGGCCGGCCAGATCGACGTCATTTTGAACCTGGATGCCGGTACGCAGGTCGTTTCCAACGTCCAGGTGCTCGTCGACAACGTGGTTGCCTGCGAGCAGAGCTTCAGCGCCGTGCAGGCAGCGATCGCCAAGGCCCAGGCCGCGTTGGTAGCCTCTGAGGATCCGACCGCCGCGCTGGTAGTCGAGATCGTCTGCAGCTTCAACACGGCGGAGTTCAACGCCACGACCGGCGTGCCGAAGTTCTTCAACGGTCAGCGACTGATCACTGCCCGCGTCAACCTGGTTGGCAGCGCTCCAGTGGCGACCCCGAGCAAAACGCTGACCTTCAACAACGCGAGCGGGTTCGTACTTTCGGTCAGCAGCAGCAACGCACCCGATCCCAATTCGGCTACCGACCCGCGCACCGGGTTGCTGTGGCTGGGTGGCAGCGTGACGTTCAACGTCATCGGTGTCAGCTATGTGCAGGGCGTGACCCTGGCCA
>DASYTT010000103.1:0-13496 GCA_036002045.1 Gemmatimonadales bacterium | reverse complement strand
CTCTTTCGCACCCGGCCTGCCTCCTCCTCGCATCGGGTGATCTGGGCAGACGTCGCACTCCGCCTCGAGGCCGCGTCGCTCTCGGGCCCGCGAGATCTGGCGCTCATCCCGCTCAACAGCTGCTACGTCCTGCCGGTGCCTGATGCCCGCACGGCACTCCGATTGGCGGCCTGGCTCAATTCCACCTGGTGTCGGGCGGCCGCGGCCGCGATCGCCGACCCCGCCTCGGGCGGTTTTGCGCGCTTCAATGCGCGAGTGGTTTCCTCCCTTCCCTGCCCCAGAACCGTGCTAACGGACGAGTCGCTGCTCGAGCTCGCTCGCGCCGGAGTTGCCCGACGCCTCACTCAGGAAGCTCTCGATGACCGTTGTGCCGAGCTGCTCGGTCTCAGCTCCGTGGAGCGGAGCGCGCTCGCGGGGCTGGCTCGGGATCGCCCCAAGCCTGGTCGCTGAAACCCTCAGCGGCGTAGCCGATCCGCTCGCAGCGTGGCTGCGACCGGGGCCGGTCGCTCCGCCGGAACAGGTCGCCGCGGCCCTGGCGAGAGCGCTCCTGCCGCCCGAGGCGGACGATCCGCCGCCGGCCTGGCTGCGAACGGATCAGCGCTTGTCTTTCTCGCGGGCAGTGGCAGCGATCAGACAATACGGCGGCGCGGTGCTCGCTGACTGGGTGGGCACGGGGAAAACGTTCATTGGATTGGCGATCGCCCAAACTCTCGACCCCGGCCGGCCGATCCACGTACTCGCTCCCGCCGTGTTGCGGGTGCAGTGGCGCGCCGCAGCCACTCAAACCGGCTGCCAGATCCTGCTGCATTCGCATGAGCTGTTGAGCCGTGGCCGGCTCCCAGCCGCAGAGCCCGGCGTGGTCCTGATTGATGAGAGCCATCGCTTTCGGACACCCTCGACGAACCGCTATGAGACGCTCGCCCCCTGGTGCGTGGGGCGCAGTGGTCTGCTGCTCAGCGCGACGCCGGTCGTGAACCGGCTGGACGACCTTGGCCACCAGTTGCTGCTGTTCGTGCGGGATGATGCGCTCGCGTGGGCGCAGGTACCTTCGCTCCGCAGGTTGGGCGGGTCCGCCGCTGCCGGAGCGCTCGCGCAGCTGGTGATTACCGGTGAGGATCGCACGAGCTCCCTTCCCCCGGTCACGTTGCGGGATATCCGCCCACTGGACTCCGAGCGCACGCATTTTCGAACGCTGCATGCCGGGATCAGGGGGCTCGAGCTCTCCAGGGATCGGGCGATCGCGGGTATGCTGCGTAGCGTGCTGCTGGTGGCTCTGGCGTCGAGCCCTCTGGCGGTGGCCGATACGCTGGGACGTTACCGCTCACTGCTGCAGCACGCCCTCGATGCCAGAGCGGCCGGCCACCTGGTCTCCCGCCAGGAAATCCGCCGAATTGTGGGGGTCGACGGCGAGCAGCTGGTGCTCTGGCCGCTGGTTAGCGAGGGAGGTCAGTCCCCCGAGCTGGCTCTGGACGATCTCGAAGCGGCAGAGACCCTGGAGCGGCTCGCTCGTGTGTGGGCTCTGCTCCCTGACGCCAAGGTGCGTGCCCTGCGTGCCCTCGTCGCAGATGGGAAGCCCAGCCTCGTATTCACTCAGGCCGTGGCAACGGTCCGGTACCTTCGTCACCAGCTGGGCCGCGGGGTGGCATGGTGCACCGGCCAGGCAGCCGGCCTCGATGGTTTGCTGGCCGCGCGGGAGAGCGTGTTGGACTGGTTTCGCCGGCCTGGCCTTCCCGCGGATGGTCCCAGCGTGCGTCCCCGACTGCTGGTCTCCACAGATGTTGCTTCCGAGGGCCTGGACCTGCCCCTGGTCGGGCGCGTGGTCCATTACGACTTGCCGTGGACGGCGGTGCGGCTCGAGCAACGTAGTGGTCGCGCGCTCCGGCTGGGCTCCCGGCAGCATAGCGTCGAGCTGATTCGCTTCCTCCCGCCCCGGCGCCTCGAGTCTGCACTCCGCCGGGAGGCGATTCTCGCGAGCAAAGCAGCTCTGCCGGATTGGCTCGGCCTGGGGCGCGACCAGCGAGCGCCGTGGCGGGTTAGGGCCAGGCTGGCGGCACGCTGGGAGCACGTGCCCCCCGCATTCGGCGTGGCCGTCATCAGCGGGGACGCGCCGGCCATGGTGGGGGGCATCCGGATCGAACTCGCCGACGGCAGTGTCCGCCAGGTCGTGCGGGCGCGCCTCAACGGTGGATGGAGCGACGGGGATGCACTCATCGCCCGGGTTCTCGACGGCGCCTGGGGCGGAACCCAGAGCAGGGCGCTGGTGCAAGGCAAGCTGCGAGCCGGGCTCCGCGGGCTCGCCGTGCCGGTGCGGGCCGCGCTCCGGACCATGTACGGAGCAAGACTTACCGGCCTCCGCTCCGAGCCCGCGCGACGGATGCTGCGGCGGGTGCACTGCCTGGCGCGAGAGGCCGCTCGGGTGCGAAATGGCGAACGGCTGGCCCTGCTCGAGCGCGGCCTTCGGCTCCTCCGCCGAGGGCATACGGCCGGAGAAACGCGGCTGATTGCAAACTGGATCACCCTCCCCCCTAACGACCTGCTCCAGAGTTTCGCGCGACTTCCCGTGGAGCAGCCCACGTCGGAGGTGGTCCGCGTCGAGCTGGTGGGGATCCTGCTGGTGGAGGCGTCGGACCGGGGTCGCTAGCTTCCGCCCATGGCGCAACTCACCACGGTGCTGTTCGATCTCGACGGGACGCTGATCGACTCAATCCGCCTCATCCTCGACAGCTACCACCACACGCTCCGAGTCCACGAGCTGCCGGCGCGGAGCGATGCGCATTGGCTGGCGGGGCTCGGTACTCCCCTGGTGGTGCAGTTTCGTGACTGGTGCCATGACCCGATCCGGCTGGAGGCGATGGTCGCGACCTACCGGGAGTACAATCTCACACATCACGATGCGATGGTGACCGCGTATCCTGGCGTCGTCGAGATGGTGCGCAGCATTCGCAGAGCTGGACTGCGAACCGGCGTGGTGACCAGCAAGAACCGGCCGGGAGCGTTGCGTGGGCTCCGACTGATCGGCCTGGAGGAAGCCATGGAGCTGGTGATCGGTGCCGACGAGGTCGAGAATCCGAAGCCTCACCCGGAGCCGATCCGGCTCGCGCTCAGCCGCTTCGGGGAAGCACCCGAGCAGACCATATATGTAGGAGATAGTATCCACGATATGCAGTCGGGCCGAGCCGCCGGTGTACGCACCGGGGCCGTGCTGTGGGGGCCCTTCGGGCGGGAGCATCTGAAGTGTACGCAACCCGATCATTGGCTGGAGCGGCCGGCGGATTTGCTGGCGCTGTGTGGGATTAGCTAAGCCGTTCCGGACTCCGCTATTCGCGACCGCAGCGTTCGGCCTCTACCAGCTAGCCGCTGCCGGATGCAATCAGCAACCGGTTCGCCTCAGAGTCGTCGCTTCCTCGACGGCTGAGACGATATCCCTCCTCGGCGATACCCTCTACGGATTGCCGCTCGATCCCGCCGGCGGGCCTGAGCGGATTCGGCGGATCCAGGCCGCTCGGGAAGCGGTCCAGCGAGACTCCTCCGACCTCGCGGCCTGGCTTCGGCTGGGCAGGCGCACCAGCGAGATGGGTCGGCTGCGCGACGCGATGGGGGTGTACACCTCAGCTGCGGGAATTCATTTCACCGATCCACGCATCTGGCGCCAGCGGGGCGAAGTGTTACTGAAGCTCCGCTATCTCGACGCGGCAATTGCCGACCTCCGTAAGGCGGGCCTGCTCGCGCTGAACCAGCCGAAATTCCTGGAGGTCGTTCTCGGGGCGGGAGACTCGCTTGCCGCGCGCGATGTCACCTCCCTGCAGTACCAGGTGCCGATGCTGCTCGGCTTCGCACTCTATTGCAAAGGCAATTACCCGGCAGCAGCGGAGGTGTTGGCCGAAGCCACCAAGGCGGCACTCACGCCGGACGAGCAAGCTCGGGCCCTCCTCTGGCTCTTTTTCGCGGTGCGCCGGATCGGCGATGGAAGCGGTGCCGCCCGGGTCCTCTCGCTGGTCAGGCCTGAACTGTCGGAGAGCGCCCAGCTTCCTGATATCACACTGTTGCAGGGTTACCAAGGGACCTTCCCCTCGGACAGTATCCGGAAGCGCGCTCTGGCCCGGATAGGCCCTGAGGGCACGCTCTTCAGTTACGGAATCGCCTACGTCCTGCTGCTCAAGCCTGAAGCCCGGGCTGATGCCGAGCTCTGGCTCCAACGAGCCCGCAGTGGGGCCGACTGGACAGCCTTGCCCTATCTGGCGGCGGAGGCGGACCTGGCCCGCCTGCGGGGAAACGGGCGGACCATCATCAAGTGAACCGCGACGGTCCTCCCCTCTTGACCATGCCGGTCTAGTTTACTACTGTATCGGTACAGTAATACACTAGCCGGGAGCCGATGTTCGGGAATCTCGATCCCAAGAGCGCGGTCCCTCTCTACGAGCAGATCGCCGTGCGGCTCAAGGCGGCCGTCGCGACGGGCGAGCTCCGCGCGGGCGACTCGCTGCCCTCGGTGCGGCAGCTTGCGGGCAAGCTTCGGATCAACCCTGCGACAGTGGTGCAGGCGTATCGCGGCCTGGAGGAGCAGGGGTTCGTGGAGCTGCGCCAGGGCGCCGGAACCTTCGTGCGAAGCGTCGGCTCGGAGACTCGCTCGCGCGAGCGCGTGGCCCAGGCCCGCCGGCTGGCGCGCCAGATGCTGGCCGACGCGGCGCGCTTTGGACTGTCCCGGCAGGAGCTCCGCGAAGCGATTCGACACGAACTGGATGGAGGTGGCGCGTGAGCACCGCGATCGAGGTCAAGGGACTGCACTATCGCGCGAGCCCGGAGTTCGCGATCGAGGACCTGACCCTCACGGTCCCGGCCGGGGCCTTGTACGGGTTCCTCGGGCCCAATGGCTGCGGCAAGACCACGACCATCCGGCTGCTGCTCGGGCTGCTGCGCCGCGACGCCGGCAGGGTCCGCCTGCTGGGCCATGCAGTCCCCGAGGAGCTGCCTGCGGCGTTGGCACGAACCGGGGTGATCCCCGACCGGCCGCACCTGCACCGCTACCTCACGATCGCCGAGTCCCTCGCCTTCCATCGGGCGTTTTACCCCGAGTGGGATGCGGGCTGGGCCTCCGAGCTACTCGGCGAATTCCGCCTGCTGCCCCACCAGCGTCTGGCTCGGCTCTCCAAGGGCGAGCAGGCCAAGCTGATGATGCTGCTGGCCCTGTGTCAGCGGCCGGAGCTCCTGGTGCTGGATGAGCCGATGGACGGGCTCGACCCGGTGGTGCGGCGCGATGTGCTGAGTGCGCTGCTCGACTATGTCTCGAGCCGCGGGGCGACGGTGTTCGTGTCGAGCCATCTGGTGCACGAGCTGGAACGTTTCTGTGACTGGATCGGAGTGATGGACCGCGGCCGCCTGGTCGTCGAGCTCCCGATGGGCGACTTCCGCAGCGGCAATAAGCGCATTCGGCTTGCGGGCGCCGCCGCGCTCGAGCCGCTGGAAGCACCGTTCACGCTGCTCGCCCGGGAGCGCGATGCCGGCGCGGTAGAGACCTGGGTGGTGCGGGGCTGGCGCCCGGAGATGACGGGCTGGTTCGAGCGGGACGGCGTCGCGCTGCGCGAGGTCGTCGACCTCGATCTGGAAGATGGTTTCGTCGAGCTGCTGCGCGCCTTCCGGGCGCGCGAGTCGTGACCAAGGAGACTGCGATGCTCAAAGCAGTGATCCGGATTCAGTGGAAGGCATGCTGGCACATCGTCGTCGCGCTGGCCCTTGCGGGCATGGCCCTGCCGATCGTCTCGGTGCGCCTGGGGTGGAGGGGCGCGGCAAACCTGGCGTTTTATCTCAGCCAGCTGCAACTGTGGGGGCTTTTCTATCCTGGCCTTGCCCTGATAGTCGCGATCGCGCTGGCGACGGCAACCTGGGCCTCCGATCGGCGGGGGCATCACATCTACGCGCTGCTCCTCCCGCTTCCGAGGTGGCGATATGTGCTGCTTCGCTACCTGGCCGGATTGGCCCTCATCGTTCCGATCATCCTGTCGCTGTGGCTGGGAACCGTGATTGCGACGACGACACTGAACCTGCCTCCCGGAATCCGAGTCTTCCCCCACGCGATCACGCTGAAATTCGCGCTGACGCTGCTGGTGTTGTTCGGCTTTGCCTTTGCCGCAGCGAGCGCATCGAGTCGCATGCTGGGATACGCGCTCCGGGGTTTCGGCCTGTTTCTCGCGATCCACATCGGCGTGCTGCTGCTCCGGCCCGGGACCAATCTCATCGCTTCGCTGGTGGGGATTCTCATTACCTGGCCGGGACCGCTGGCACCCCTTGGCGGCCGCTGGATGCTGATCGATGTCTAGCCTGCGAGCCCTGGCGACAGTACTGCTGGTGAGCTTGGCCGGGAAGCCGGTCCTGGCTCAGGATTCCCTGAAGTGGCGGGATTCGGTGGTCAGGCTTGGCCTGGCCGTGCGTGCGCTCGCGGAATCATTGCGGACCGGAGATTCGACGGTGGTGGAGGTCTCGCGGCGTCACGGTATGGTAGTACGTGCTTCTCGCAGTATTCAAGCCGCGGGCGACCTCGCTCTGGAAAGGTTCCTCGAAGCGAAGCGCCACTGGTTCGGTACAGCACTCCCGTCAGAGGGTGGATTCCGGATCCTCTTGCGGTTTTCCGGCGAGTACTCGACCCGGCGCGACGAGGGCCGGGTGCCAGAGGTCCTGGAACTCGCCGGTATGCCCGATTCAGTTGAGGCAACCCGCGTTTTACGAGGGGTTAGTCGACGCCAGATCGGGAATGCGGATTCGGCGTCCAGCGTGCTGCTTTTCGAGTTCGGCAAACTGATGCTGGCGAAATCGAGCGTCGAGCTGCAAAAATGGCTGCGAGATCCTCTGCCTCTCTCGCTGAGCGAGCGGGAGCGCAAGCTGCCGGTGCTGTACGCGTTTGTGACCGGTGCAGGTGGGTCCCAGCGGAAGTGCGTGGCGGGAAGCCTGATGGATTGCGCGTATGTCCTCGGGCTCCGCCAAATGGTCGGAGCGGACCTCGGCGGCAGCTATCCAGAATTTCTGCGCGGCGATCTCCTCCTTACCGCACTCGAAGCGGGCGGTGAAGGAGCGTGGGAACGACTCCGCTTAGCTGCGACAAAGCCGGTCACCGACCAGCTTACCGCCGCGGCCGCACTCCCGATCGATTCACTATTGGCCCAGTGGCGGGCCAGCCTCTTGGTGCTCCGGCCCACCGACCATTCCCTGACCGCTCAACAGGCCATCGTGACAGCATTCTGGGCAATCACCTTGATGGCGGGAGCGATCGGAGTATCACGATGGGCGTGATGCTCCGGGTCCTGGCCCTCGCAGCAATGGTTCTCATCGCGGTTTTCGCGCCGCTGGTACGCAACCGCGAGCAGCCACAGGAAACGGACCCCCGCGCAGCCAGGCTCGAGGCTCTCGAAAGCAAGCGATCGGCGTTGCTAAACCAGTGGTCGGCGACCAGTGAGCGAACTGCGCTCTTGCGGCGCATCACAGAGCTCACCGCAGCTGATTCCGGCCTGCAAGTCTGGCAGCGCGGATTTCCAAGCACGGCGAACCCGGCTCATCTCAAACGCCTTGCGACGGAAATGCTGCGGCCGGTCGGACCGGTGGACTCCACAGTACGAATCGGGGTCTTGATCTATAACCCCGCGGAGTATGGAGGCAGAACCACGTGGTCTACCTATTCCGGGGCGTGGATCGGAGAAGCCAACGGCAAGACGTGGTGTGTCGCAATCGTCCCGGGAACCATCGGAAGACAGGATGGGCTGGCCGCTTTCCTCGCCACGCCATTCTCGCCTTGTCTTCTCTATGCCGCTTTCGGAAAGCCGGGAAGGACCGTCGCGGCCTGGCTCGGGCAGACCAGATACGCCTCGGTCGGATCCAGCAATTGGCTCAGCCGGCCAAAGGGGTGGCGCGACGGATACGGGCAGCCACCCTGGCTCTCTCTGTACGATGTCTCATGGCAAGAGGCCATCATTCATGCCCGCTCCTCGCGGCTGTGGGAGCTGGGGCTGGGCGATGTGATGATGATGCTGGCTCCTCCCTACCAACTGGGCACACTCGCGGTCCGCTGCCTCGCCGGTGATCCTAGCTTTTGTCAACGCGCCGTTCTCGACACGACTGGCAGCAGCGAAATCCGCGGTGAGGTGCCCGCCGATTTGACAAGCACCAGACATTTTACAGTCCGCCACTCGAGCAATGCACTTGGTCCGCGACCACTTGCGGGGTGGTACGTGTCTGACCTCATCCGCGATCAGGGACGCGAGCGCTTCAGGACCTTTTGGCGGTCCGACCGGCCGCTCGACGAGGCATTCCGGGCTGCATTCGGCGACGGCCTGGGTGAGTGGACCGAGCGCTGGGCCCGGCTGCATTGGGAGGAGAGTAACGAGCGGTTATTCGGCAGCCGGACCATAGTCCTGGGCGCCAAGCTCGCTCCTTCCTGGCCGTTTCTCGTCGCCTTTTGGACCGTGCTCGCCCTCGGTCTGGCGGTCAGTGCCGCTTCGCGTAAGCAGGTGGCATGATTGGGCGGGCGCTGCGAGGCCTGGCAAACCCGATCGCCGGTTGCGCAGCCCTTGCGACGTGCGCTCCTCCCGCCGAGCGGGAGGTGGAGTTCCCCATCTGGCGAGTGGCATCGTCTCCCTGGCTGAGCATCGGCACCAGCGAGGCCGATCCTGGTCATGAATTGTCGGACGTTTCGGGCGCGCGCCTGCTTGCTGGAGTTGTCGTCATCGCGAACAGTGGATCGCTAGAACTCCGTGCGTTCGACTCGACCGGCAAATATCTCGGCGCGACAGGGCGGTCAGGACAGGGTCCCGGTGACTTTGCCAACCGGATCTACATCTTCCCTGCCCCTGGGGATTCGCTGTATGTCTTCGACGAAGGGAATCTGCGCTGGTCACTTCATTCCGCGAGGGGTGACTATGCCAGGGTCCTTTCAGGAGGCGCGGCTGCCCTCCCGCGTCCAACCTGGCTCTATCGTCGTACGATCGTCGAGAGCAACACACCAGGTCCAGTGCCGGCATGGGCGCTTGGCGTGTTGCGCATGCTTCCCGAGCTCCCCTCCAGTGCCCCGGTTCGCTGGGCGCGCTTTGATGACCTCGGCTTCCTCTGGCTAGCCGAGTCTCCTGGTGCGAAGCTGTGGACGATCTTTGCGGATTCCACGACGCGAGTGGCCAGCGTGAGCTTGCCTACCGGTTTCTCGCTCATGCAGGCTGGCAGTGACTTCGTCCTAGGCATCGAACGTGACTCAATGGAGCAGGAGATCGTGCGGGCCTATGCACTCGATCGCCAGAGGAGAGCGCAGGCCGCCGTTGGGCCCGAAGCCCGACCCGCCCCCCGCGATTCGGCTCTCGAGCAACGCATGCTCTCGGACGTTCCCCGGGTACTCATGGCGCAAGAGCTGTTCTACTCGCAGCACGCGAGCTACACCAGTCAGCCCGACAGTCTAAGGGCTCCACTCGAATCGGGCGCAGAGCTCGTCTTGCTCTACGGTAACAAGCGGCATTGGGCTGGCATCTTGTTCGATCGCAAGACGAAGACGACCTGTGGGGTCTCGGTCGGCTCCCCAGCACCTCCCGGCTGGATAGATGGGCTGCCCTTCTGTGGACGCTGAAGGAAAACGGCTGGCCGATTCCCGGTTGTGTCCGAAGGCCCGAACGCGACGTCCCACCCACTAGCGATCCGAAGTTGCTGGACTGGCCGAATCTGAGCCGATCGCTCCGTATCTGGACTGCGGCAGCCGGTACGGAATCAGGCTACTCGCCGCGGGGAGGCAGGATCTTATGCCGAATCCCAACACTTACGAATGCAAGGCCTGCGGCGCCAAGTTCGACACCAAGGAACAACTCGACGGCCACAATCGCCGAGAGCACCCCTCGGGTGCGATGGCCGGCGCGGGCACCAACCGTGGGGGGACGAACCCGGCTCAGAAGAAGAACCTGTAGTACGAGCCGGGTTCCTGCCCGCGCAGCGAGGGCCGCTGCGCGGGCAGACCACCCCGCACTTCTCAGATCAATCAGGGAAACCACAAAGAACTGGGGCGGCAGGCTTCGAACCTGCAACCTCCCGGTTAACAGCCGGGCGCTCTGCCAGTTGAGCTACACCCCATCGTCGAGCCGCTCCCGAAAATAGCAGGCCAACCTACCCGGAATGCAGCGCTGGGCTCGCGGTAGCCTTCCCCTCGCTGGCTTGACCCCTTTCCCCGGTCTGAGTAGCGTGTCGCTCGGAGTTATTCCTTTCGACGGCAGGGATCCCTGCGAGTCTATGCTCTGGTTCCCGCCGCGGGGCGGGGCGAACGGTTCGGCAGCGCGAAGCTCCTGGCCAAGTGGCGCGACCGGGAGCTCCTCGGACACGTGCTGGTCAAGCTGGGTGGCGCGCGTGCGGCGGGATTGTTGGTCAACACCATCGTAGTGCACCGCCCCGACGACGAGGCGATCCGCGAGTTGGCCGCCCAGTATCGGGCTTATCCCGTGGCGATGCGGAGCGCTGAGGGCGAGCTCTCCGATACACTCCGCACCGGCATCGAAGTCCTGAGCGGGCGGGAACGCGGGGAGACCCGCGCCGCAGTGCTCATCTGCATGGGCGACCAGCCGCTGCTCCGGCTCGATGTCATGAAGGCATTGCTCGACGGCTGGAAGAGCGGTGCGGTTGCGCTGCGTCCTGTCTATCGAGACGCGCCCGGAGAGCCGGGTCACCCACTCCTGCTGGACCGCAGCCTCTGGGGCTACGCCGCCGAGCTTCGCGGTGAAAGCGGGTTTGCCCCGGTGCTTGCCGCCCGCGGCATCACCGTGCGGACAATTCCGGTCGGAGGGAGTAACCCGGACGTGGACACGCCGGAGGATCTCCAGGCACTCGACCTGATCCCCGGAGTGACCGCCGAACTGCGAACCCCGGAGGCCTTGCAGTAATGCGCGATCTACTCCGGGAATATGACGAGTTGATAACCGCTGGTCCCGTCGGCCGCGCCGTCGTGACTCAAGTGTGGGGTTCAGCCCCACGCCCGGAGGGGGCCTGCCTGCTGGCCACCTCTGGCGGCCGCATGGCCGGATCGGTTTCGGGTGGTTGCGTCGAGACTGCGGCGGCCGAAGAAATCCGCTCGGCCATCTCGCGCGGGTCGCCGGCCAAAGTGGGCTGGGGAGTGTCCCATGAGCGCGCCTGGGAGATGGGGCTGTCCTGCGGCGGCACCATCGAGGTGTTCGTCGAGCCGACCGTGCGACCCGAGGTCCTGGCCGCTGCCCGCCATGAGGGTGGCTCGGTCGTGGCCACGGTGATCGGCGGGGCGGCGCCGCTGGGTTCCGGACTGGTCCTCGAGGAGGACGGCTCGCACGTTGGGATCGGCGAGCTGCCTGCCTGGCTCGCCCAGCCGCTCGCCGAGCGCGCAGCCGCAGCGCTGAACGGACTGCTCAGCCGGACCGAGAAGCTGAGCGGCGCGGCCGGTGACGTCGAAGTCTTTCTCGAGGTGTTCCCGCGCCGGCCCACCCTGCTGATCTTCGGCGGCGTGCATATCGCCATGGCGCTGGCGCGGATGGCCAAACCCCTCGGCTTCCGCACGGTCGTCGCGGACGGGCGAGAGAGCTTCCTAGGCCGCGAACGCTTTCCCGATGCGGACGAGCTGATCCTGGGGTGGCCCGAGGAGGTATTCCGGCGGGTCGGCCTCGACACGGCCACCAGCGTCGTGCTGCTGACCCATGATCCCAAGTTCGACGAGCCCGCGCTCGACCTCGCCCTCCGGTCGCCCGCGTGCTACGTCGGCGCCATCGGCTCGAAAAAGACCCAGGCGCACCGGCGGGACCGCTTACGAGCGGCGGGATTCACGGAGGCAGAAATCGCACGGCTGCACGGCCCCATCGGGCTCGACCTGGGCGGCCGCAATCCGGCCGAGATCGCGCTCGCCATTCTGGCGGAGATCACCGCGGTGCGACACGGAAGGGCGGTGAGAGGTGAGAAGTGAGAAGTGAGAGGTGAGAGGTGAGAGGTGAGAGGTGCGTACCCGGCAAACGCCGTCCCCTTCCCGAAAACAAATCCCCACACTAACGTAGAGTCGGCGCGGCCTCGCGCCCGACCTCCTGACCGGATGCTCACGCCACCCGGCGCTCGCGGAGGCAAAGGGGATTGCTGTCCTCGAGGAGGTGCGTCACCGGTCTGCCTCGCTTCTCGAATGCCGGGGAGCCTGGATGCGTGGGGTCCGGCCTCCGGCTCGAGGAGGAGTGTGGACGATGACGACCCACAAGCATCTGAAGCAGCTGGTCCGCGCCCGGATGGGGAAGACCGGCGAGAGCTATACCACCGCCCGCCGCCAGCTACTTCGTCAGGCCGCTGAACCCGTTCATCCCGAGCAAGCACCCTATCATTTCCCCGGCAGTGTGCCGACCGCGGCAGTGCTGCGCGCGCTGTTGACGCACGCCGGGGTGCGCCAGCGAGACGGCATTCCCATGAGCGAGGCGATGGTCTTCGGCATCGCGGGCGGGATTGGGGCGGGCGTCTTCTCCTTCCACTACGCGAAGGAAAAGGTCTCCACCTTTTACATTGCCGGCCGCCATCTCTGGCAGGATCCGCTGGCGTGGGCTCAGGCCGCGGCGAAGCGCTTCAAGGTCAAGACCGTGGTCAAGGAATCGTCCGGCCTCAAGCCGGCCGAGCAGCAGCTGCGGGAACTGCTGCAAGGCGGCCGGCCGGTGATGACGTGGGTGGAGGGTTACCGCGTGGTGGCGGTCCATGGCATCGACGACGGCGCTGGAATCGCGCTGGTGGGTGAAGTGGCCGACGAGCCCCGCCGGATGCCGCTGGCCGATCTGGCAGCGACGCGCGCCAGGATCAAGAGCCAAAAGAACCGTTTGCTCGCGCTCGAATCCGCCGGAAATCCCCCGGAGCTTCCCAACCAGATCCGCGAGGGAATCTCAGCCTGTGTGCAGGGTCTCACGAAAGGCAGGATGAAGAACTTCACCCTTGAAGCCTTCGCCACCTGGGCCGACCGCCTCGACGGAAGCAAGGCGGCGGATTCCTGGGAGAAAATCTTCCCTCCAGGACCTCAGTTGTACGTTGGCCTCCGCTCCATCAACGAATACATCGAGCACTTCGGGACCGGAGGCGGACTCTGCCGCCCCTTGTTCGCCGAGTTCCTGGAGGAAAGTGCCGGCGCCCTGCGGGATCCCGTCCTGGGCCGCCTGGCGCAGCGCTACGCGAAGCTGGGAGCCGAGTGGAGCGCGCTCGCGGATGCGGCCCTTCCGGACAACATACCGACGTTCCGGGAGACCAAGCAGTTGCTTGCGCAGAAGGCTGAAATCTTCCACAGCGAAGGTGCCGCGGGATGGGAGACCGGCCCCTGCGGAAAGGAGCTCGGGGAATTTGTGACGCGGATGCAGCGAGAGTTTCCGCTCGATGCGGAGCAGTGTGCTGCGCTACGCAAGGAGCTGAAAGAGCGGGTCCGCTCCCTCTATGAAGCAGAAGTGGCGGCTGCGGAGGAGCTGGCTACATGGGCGGAAAAACGGTGAGAGGTGAGAGAGAAGGTGAGAGGTGAGAGG
>DASYTT010000102.1:0-9192 GCA_036002045.1 Gemmatimonadales bacterium | reverse complement strand
CTGACCTTCCAGCCGGTCACCGTCGAAGCCAATGGCCGCCGCATCACCACCTGGGCGGTGCAGGACGTTCCCAAGATCGAGGCCGAGCTGTTCGCCGCGGATTCCAACGATGTGGTGCAGACGATCGAAGTCGGTGCGCCGGCCAGGTGGCAGGACATCGGGGCGTGGTACGCGGGACTCGCGCGCGACCGTTACACCGTCACCCCGGCCGTCGAGCAGAAGCTCAAGACGGTGGTGGTGGGCGCCAAGACCCTCGAGGACACCCTCAAGGCGCTGCACCGTTACGTCACCGCCGAGGTGCGCTACGTCGCCATCTCCCTCGGTATGGGCGGCTATCAGCCCCGCTCCGCGGCCGACGTGGTCGCTACGGGATATGGCGACTGCAAAGATAAGGCGACCCTCTTCATCAGCTTCCTCTCGCGCTTAGGGATCGAAGCTAACCCGGTGCTTCTCTCCGCCGGCGGTCAGGTCGAGCGCAACCTGCCGACGATCTCCCAATTCAATCACGCCATCGCGGCGGTCGAACGGCCCGGCGGTAGGCTCTTTGTGGACCTCACCGCGGCCGGCGTTCCGTGGGGCAGCCTGCCGGGGCCAGACCAGGGGCAATTCGCTCTGGTGGTACATCGCGACGGGCGAACCGAAGAGACCACTACGCCGGAACGGGATGATGCGGCGGAGTGGAATCGGCTGGAGCTTACCGGTACGCTCGATACAGCGGGTTATGCGACGACGCGCGCCGAGACCATGCTCGCCGGGGCGACAGCGGACCTGTATCACGGCATGGTCGCGGGCTCCGCGCTCGATTCCGCGGGCCGCGCGCGCTTCCTGCGCGGCTTGGCCAGCCGGATTTATCCGGAAGCGGAGGGTGACAGCCTGCGCTTCACCGACGAGACCGAGGTCGGCGGAAACTTCCGGGTCAATTTCGTGGCTCGGCACGGGCGCGCCGCGCGACTCGCTGGGCCCGTCGCCATTCTCTCCCTCCCGTTCATTCGCCTGCCCGGCGATCTCGGGCCGCTGATCGCGGAGCTCAAGGCGCGCTCACCTCGCCGCTTTACCATTGAGGCTTCGGAAGTCCCCCCGGCGGGCGACGAGGAGAACCATCTGCGGCTCGAGCTGCCGGAAGGCTGGCACGCCGAACTGCCCAAGAATGTGGCGCTCAACGGTCCCTTCGGCGAGCTCTCGATCTCCTACGCGCAGGAGGGGAGAATCCTCGACATCCGCTCGCGCCGGGTGGCGGGCAGGGGCGTGCTTGCGCCGCAACGCATTAACGAAGTGATCGATTGGTTGGAGAAGGTGGCGGCGGAGACCCGAGAAGCAGGCTCGGTTGTGCTGATGAGGGCGGCGAAGCCATGACCGGTCACCGGTCACCGCCCACCTCTCTCGCCGCCTCCGCAAACGCCGCCGCGATGCTGCGGATAGCCCGCTCGAGAATGGCGAATCCCGCCTCATCCGGCGCGGCATGCTCCCCGATCCATTCCTCCGCTTCGCGGCTAGCCGCGGTGATCGCTGGAAACCCGTAGCTCCCGCCCGAACCCGCCAGCTTGTGGAAGCGGGACTTGAGCGAATCGAGCGCTTCCGGATCGCGGGCCCGGCACGCTGCGAGGTCCTGGCTCAACTCCTCCAGCCGGGCGGCGGATTCCCTGACATACTGGCGGCGCAGCTGCAGGAAATACTCCTGCATCATCGCGTCCATCTCGTCCCAGTCGTCCCGCTCGTCGCTCATGGATTGAGTCGCAGGTGTTCGATCGAGAGTGTCGTCGCCGCCACCAGCGTCGGGGCGGTGCCCCAGTGCCCGCTAACCCGCTCGCCCTCGCGCGCGGCGAGCAGCGCGGTGCGGTCGTCCACCACCATGAGAAAAGGTTGGCCGGGCCACGTGGGGGGGCCCGGCGCGACCGCCACCTCCGCGAAGGGCAGCTCGACCGGCGCCGTCGCCGAGAGGGAGAGTGAAACCCCGCTCCCCGCCGCTTTCCGCAGGGCCGGCACCAGCGGGGGATAGGCATCGGGTGGCGCGTGCAACAGGATCCGCCCCGTGGCGCGAGCTGCCTCGCGCGAGGCGATCTGCAGCGCCCCCCGCGCGGAGGAGAGCTCGACCAGCGTGGGGGTGGCCGGTACCGCGAGCTGGTCCAGCGTCCGGCTCACCTCATCCAGGGCCCGGCCCTGCCGTTCCAGGATCTGCGCGACCAGCGCCGTCGGCGGCTCGGGGCGGTAGCGCTTGGGGCGGCCCTCTTCGACCCGCGCGGCTCCCTTCTGCACCAAGCCTTCCAGGGCTCCGTACGCGTTCGCGCGTGCCAGTCCAGCGCTCCGCGCGATCGCATAGCCGGTACCCGGCCCTCCGCGCAGGAGGACTTCATAGACCAGGCTTTCCGTGGGAGTAAAGCCGAACGTGGTGAGGTCGAGCGCCGCCACTACGTGTACTCCAGCGGCCACCCGAGCAGGCGAGCAATCAACGCGAGCCGGAAGGTGACATCCACCAGGCGCGAGTCCATCGCTTTCGTTTCCTGCTGCAGAGGATACGTGTGATAGGTGATCTTGTGAATCGCGCGTGGCATGGTCTTCACGCCCTTGGGGCACCATACTCCGCGCTCATCGCACTCCGACATCAGGCGGGCCAGCACCTTGGTGGCCACCGGATTGGTGTGCAGCGCGCTGATCCGGGCCAGCAGCTCGATGAAATGCAGCGCGAGCGGAATATCCTTGGCGGAGCCCTTGGAGTCGGCCACGATCGGATCGCCGAGCAGCAGGAGGTCGGGTTTGAGCACCTTCTTGCCGATCTGCCAGACGAACGCCTTCTTCGACATCGCGAGCCCGAGATATTGGCCCAGCCGCTCCGTGAAGCCGGCGCGCTCGCGCTGCAGATTCGGCATCGCAGCGATCATGGCCACCGAGTACCAGGTCGGCGGATGGGCTTCCGGATTCAGGATGGTCTTGGACCCCGAGCGGACGTAGGGCTTTTCCGCGAGCGGGCTGCGCAGGAACGCGGAAACCGCCGAGGCGATCTTGTGCGCGGCGCCGCGGAGCCGCGGATCTTCCAGGTAACCCGCTTCCGCCAGTGCGGCTGCTGCGGCTTCCCGCATGTGCTCGCGCGCCCATTCGCCCGCCGCCGCCGAGTCCCGATAGAGCTTGCCGAACTCGAATTGCAGGAAGGGATCTTCATCCCGCGAAAGCAGGCGGAAGAGGATGCGCTCGGCCAGCTTGAACGGTCGGCCAGAGCGGGGGTAGCCGAGCTGGAGCAGCCGGCGGTACTGGGGGATGGTTCCAACGTCCTTGATGCCGTCCTTGGCGTTGGCCGCGAGTCCGAGCAGGTTCCCGCCCCAGACTCCATTGTCCTTCTGTTTCTTGGCCACGACCTGGGCCAGCCTGGATTCGGCGACGATTGCCTCATCCGGCACGAGGACCTCGGGTGTAATCCCGCCGGGGGAAAGCTCCCGCCGGGTGCGCAGCCGGATTGATTCGCTGCCGTGTTCGAGCAGCCAGCTGTGCGGAACACGGTGGGAGGTGGGGAGTTCCAGGGGCGCTCTCCCGCGTGAAAGTGGGGCAGGGGGGCCACGGAGCGGGGGGCAAAATAGTAGCGGATGCTCATACGCACAAGCGAGCTATCAGCTATCAGCTATCAGCTATCAGCCAAAGCCTTATCGAGTTAGCTGATAGCTGTTAGCTGATAGCCGTTAGCTGGTAGCTGATAGCTAGCACTCTGGCTTGGCCAGAAACCCCCTGATCGCCCCAATCACGGTATCCGGAATCTCCGCCTGCGGTCGGTGAAACGCGTTGGGGAGGGGCAGAAAGTGCACGCAGGGAATCGTCCGGGAGAGCGTGTCCCCCACGGCGAAGGGAACCACCGGGTCGAGGCCCCCCCAGATCAGGAGGGTCGGTTGGACCAGCTCGCGGAAATGCGAGTGCAGCGCCACGAAGTCGAATTGCTCGAGCACCAGCGCCGCCGCTCGGCTGTAATTGGTGTCCCCCGTCTGATCGTAATTCGCGCTCGAGTCGGGCTCGCCGAGCCAGCCGGGATCGTGAATGGGGGTGACGAAGGAGCGGAGCGCGAGATAGCGACCAATCGTGCGAGCCTTGCCGGGCGACATCGAGGCTGCGATCCCGCCCAAACCGATCCGATAGCCCGCAGGGGCAATCATCACCAGCAGCTTCACCCGATCCGGGCGCGCCAGGGCGAGCGCCGCGGCAAGCTCTCCCCCCATCGAATGGCCCACCACGACCACAGGGCCCGTGGTCCAGCGGTCAATGAACCGCGAGAGCCGCTCCGTCATCGCCGCCAGGGTATAAGACACCTTGGGCTTGGCACTGCCGCCGAAGCCTGGCAGATCGATCGCCACTACCTTGGCGTGAGCCGCCAGCGGATCGAAGACCGCGCGCCAGGTAGTGAGTGATTCGCCGTACCCGTGCAGGAGGACGAGGGTGGTGTCGCCGGTTCCAGCCCGTACGGCGCGCACTAGTACCCCGCCGGCATCGAGCCACTCGGCCTGGTGCAGCGGACTGGGTCGAGGTCGATCGAGTAGGACCCAGAGCCCTGCTAGTGCGGGCACGATGAGCCACCAGCGCAGGAGTCTGAACCTCATAGGCCAAATACCATCAGGACCCCGCCGGGATTGCTGATCCGCGCGAGATCGGGAAACGCCCCGTTCCCACCCAGCCCCCACCAGCCGCCGATTCCTGAGAGCACCGCGATGTATTCCTTGCCGTCGGGTCCCTGGAAGGCGATGGGATTCCCGACGATGCCCGACGGCGTCTTGAACTTCCAGAGCTCCCGACCGGTCTGTTGATCGACCGCCTTGAGCCAGCCCTCCATGGTGCCATAGAAGACCAGTCCACCCGCGGTAGCCAGCGCGCCTCCCGCCACCGCCAGCGGCTCCTTGAGTTCCCAGGCGATCCTCGCGGCAGCTGCATCCCAGGCGATGAAGCGCCCGCGGGTCCCACCCGGACCGGCAGTCATCTTGAGGCTGACGCCGCCATAGGGCTGCCCGGCGACGTAGCTCGTCGGCCCGGTCCTGAGCTCCATGCAGAGATTGTTGAGCGGGACGTAGAACAGATTGGTCTGGGGTGAGAACGCCGCGGGCTGGAGGAATTTCATGCCGATGCTGCCGGGACAGATGCCGGTTGTCGCGGCGGTCAGGCGGTCGGGTGGTCGGGCGGTCGCGGTAGTTGCGAGCACCGTGGGGGCCGCGTAGCGGGGATCGCGCTCGGGGATTCCCGTCGTCGGATCCACGGCTTGGGCCCAATTCGCCGGCCCGTATTTCTCCGCCAGTAACACCCGTCCGGTTGCGCGATCGATCGTGTAGGCAAACCCGTTGCGATCGAAGTGCACCAGCGCCTTGACGGGCGTACCGCGCACCGTAAGGTCCACGAGGATGTTTTCGTTGGCGCCGCCGAAGCCCCACTCGTCGTGCGGGGTGAGCTGATACGCCCAGCGGACCCGGCCGGTCGTAGCCTCGCGCGCGAAAATCGTGGCGGTCCACTTGTTGTCGCCCGGGCGAAGCGCAGGATTTCCGGGCGCGGGCTGATCGGTGCCGTAATACACCAGGTCGAGAGCGGGATCGTAGGAGAGCCACCCCGAGGTCGTGCCGCCGCCCTGCCGCCAGGCGTCGCCGGTCCAGCTGCTCACCCCGAGGTCACGGCCCTGGTGCGACGGATACCCCGCATTCGCGGGGCCTTCCAGCAGCACCTCCGCATCGGGTCCGGTGCTGAAGCCACGCCAGAGCAGCCGGCCGGTCAGCGCATCGTAGGCGGTGAGAAAGCCGCGCACCCCGTATTCCGCGCCCGACACACCCACCAGTACGAGATCGCGGATCACCAGTGGGGAGGCGGCGAGGGTCGCGCCGGTGCGGTAATCCGCATTGCGCACCCGCCAGAGCTCTCGGCCGGTTTCCGCGTCGAGCGCGGCGAGCTCGCCGCTCAGGAGCGGAACGAAGAGCTTTCCGCTGGGATGATACGCCAGCCCGCGATTGCCGACGTCGCAGCAGCCCGTGGGCATCGCAGGCATAACCCGCATTCCTCGGGGCACGGGCCCCGGATAGGGACCGGAGTAGCTCCATTTGATAGGCGCGCCGGGCCGCGCCAGGTCGAGCGCAAACACCGTGTTAGGGTAGGGGGTCTCCAGGAAGAGCGTGGATCCCACCACGAGCGGATTGCCTTCGTGCGCGCGGAGCGCGCCGGTGGAAAAGCTCCAGACCGGTTGGAGCTGTGCGACGTTGGCGCCGGTGAGCTGGTCGAGCGGGCTGAAACGGGTGAGGGCGTAATCGCGCCCGGCCTGCGGCCATTCGCCGGTTGGCAGCCCAGCGGGCGGCACGGGCGGCGTGACTCGCTGTGCGGCAAGCGAAGCCGTGACGCCGATCAGCAGAGCCGCCGTGGTACGCAGAACGCCGTAGGCCATCCGCGCATATTAATCGGTCCCTTGCCATCGTCCGACCAGGGACTAGGATTCTGCGCACTGAACCGATCTCCGAGGCGGCAATGAAAATCAGCATCGCCTATTGCGTGGTGTGAAACTACAAACCTCGCGCTGCCGGTCTGGCGGCGGAACTGCACCAGGAGTTTCCCGACGCCGACGTCAAGCTGGTCGAATCTTCGGGGGGGACGTTCGATGTGAAGCTGGACGGGACGCTGGTGTTCTCGAAAAGGCAGGTCGGGCGGCATGCCCAGCCTGGAGAAGTGTTGCGGCTGCTCAAGGAGCGCACAGCGTGAGGTGGGGTTTCCTGCGCTGATGCGGATCGCCATCTCGACGGGTGGCGGGGACGCCCCCGGTCTCAATGCCGTCATTCGCGCGGTCGTGCTCTCCGCCTGTCAACGCGGTTGGGAGGCCTTCGGCATTCGGAGCGGCTATGACGGGCTCTTCGCTCCCGAAAGGCTGGCCGCCAGGGAGCGCCGCCAGGGCGACTCGGCCGCGGGGCTCATTCCGCTCGGGCCAGCCGACGTTCGCGGCATCACCCACCTGGGTGGCACGATCCTCGGCACCACCACGCGAGGCAATCCCTTCCAGTGGCTCACCCGGCGCGAAGACGGGATCATGTGTGAGGTGGATCGCTCGGACGACGTCGTCGCCGCCTTTCGCGCGCGGGGCCTCGACGCGCTGGTGGCCATTGGCGGCGATGGCAGTCTGCGCATTGCCTATGAGCTCTTCCGCAAGGGCATTCCGGTGGTGGGTGTGCCCAAGACAATCGACAACGACGTCGCCGGTACCGAATCCAGTTTCGGGTTCGACACCGCGGTCAGCACCGCAACCGACGCGCTCGACAAGATTCACACGACCGCGGAGAGCCATGATCGCGTCTTCGTCGTCGAGCTGATGGGCCGCTACGCCGGCTGGATCGCGTTGCATAGCGGCCTCTCGGGCAGCGCGGACGTCATTCTGATTCCCGAGATCCCGTTCGATATCGAGAGGGTCTGTGAGAAGATCCTGGAACGGGAGCAGCGCGGCCGCCGCTTTTCGATCGTCGTTGCGGCGGAGGGGGCGCGGCCCAAAGGCGGCCCCATGGTCTATCGCGAGCAAGCCGGGCCCGGCAGGGCGGAGCGGCTGGGAGGCATCGCCGAGGAAGTCGCCCGGGAGATCATGCAGCGCACCGGCAAGGAGACCCGGAGCGTCGTGCTCGGCCATCTGCAACGGGGCGGCTCACCCACCACCTTCGATCGCCTGCTGGCGCTTCGCTTCGGATCGGCCGCCGTCCGCGCCATCGGCGACGGCGAATTCGGCTGCTCGGTGGTCTATACTCCGCCCACGGTGGGGCGAGTGCCGCTGGTCGATATCATCGGAAAGTCGAAGTTGGTTCCGCTCGATAGCGGGATCATCATGACGGCGAGGAATCTGGGGATCAGCTTGGGCGACTAACCTTCGCACAGCGAGGGCAGGATGTCAGAGAAAGAACGCGCCTTTTCTGAAGCAGAGATCTCGGAACAATTAGGGAAGCTGAAGGGATGGCACTATGAACACGGAGCCCTGCGTCGCACCTACCAGACCGACGGTTGGCGCGGCTCCATGTTGGTTGCCGGCGCCATTGCCTTCCTCTGCGAATCGGCGGACCATCACGCCGATCTCACCGTGACCTGGCCGAGCGTGAGCGTCGCCCTCTCGACCCATAGCGCCGGTGGCATCACGGCGAAGGACTTTGAGGTGGCAGGGCTGATCCAGGCGCTGGTGCTCTGGAAGCCCCCCGCACACTCCAGCCTCAAGGGGCCGGCCAAGCCGTTTGTCAGGGAGTAGTCCTCATCCCGAGTCTGTAATACCCCGACTGTCCGGGACTCTCTTCCACCTCCACCTCGATTCCCTCGAGGTGATCCAGGCCTTCCTTCCGCAAGTCGTCCCGGACCCGCTGGGCGAAGTATTCGGCCAGCTTCTCTGCGGTGGTGTTGCTGATCGGCAGCAGCGCGCAGTTAGAGCGCGGGAAGACGAACTTCTCCTTGCCGAGATACTCGACGGCGAGCTGCTCGCCCACTTCGCTCAGCTTCAGCTTGGGGTTTCCCGTCGGCAAGAGTACCCGATGATCGATCGCTTGCACGTAGGGACGCACGATCCGCTTGAGCACCCCGAAATCCACCACGAAGGCGCACTCCGGATCGATCCCGCCCTCGACCGTCACCCCGATCCGGTAGTTGTGGCCGTGGAGCGATTCGCACTGGTGCCCCGCCAGTGTAATGAAGTGTGCGGAGGAGAAGCTCAGGTACTCCTTGGCAACCGATACCTTGAATGCAGGGGGCACGGACCATCGCCTCGACGGTAAGGGACTCGCGGCGGAATAATAACTGTCTCTTCTCCGCCGAGCGGCTGTCCCGGTGGGAGGACAAGTCGGCCGGCTCGGAGTATCCTGCGCATTGTGCCATAAGGGGATACGGCGTGGCATGAGGCTCGCTTTCCGTCCAGGCGTTGTCCCTACAGTATTGGTTTGGTCCTCGGAGGTCATATGCGATTTGGATATCTCGGGTTCGGTTCGGCTATGGTGTTCTCCCTTCTTTCAGCTGGCTCCGCCAGCGCCCAGCGCGTCAGCGCCGATATCCGGATCGGTGGCCGGGGTCCGGTCAGTGGGCACGTCATCATCGGATCGCGCGATCGCTACGACTATCGACGCGACTATGGCTACCGGCCCCGGCAGCTTCGGGTCGAAGTCGTCCGTGGGCGCCGCGATCGGGGCTGGCATCAGGGTTGGTTCCGGCAGTTCCGGCAGCAGCCTCGTGTCGTAATCGTCTATTACG
>DASYTT010000101.1:0-8621 GCA_036002045.1 Gemmatimonadales bacterium | reverse complement strand
TGATTCGCACCAAGCGGGGAAGCCCGGGCACGCCGAGCTTCCATCTGACCGGCCGGCTGGGTACCGAGCGCGCGTATCGGCTGCTGGGCACTCGGCAATTCACGACCGTTGATCAGGTTCTTGGCATTCCGTACGGCAACGGTCAAACCGGGGAAGACGTGCTCAACCAGCTGTACCCCAGCGGGCAGATCACCACTCCCACGCACGATTATCAGAAGGAGTTCTACGACAACAACACGCCCTCCCATGAGCTCACCACCAGCTTCAGCGGCGGCTCACAGGGCACGCAGTATTACGTCAATTTGACCGAGCGGCGGGAGAACGGCACCGCGCCGAACACCGACGCCCGGCTCCGCGCGCTGCGTACCAACATCGACCAGTCGTTCGCGAACGGGAAATTCAAGGTGAACGTCGGGCTCAACGTCACCCAGAATATTCTGAACCGCGGGCTCTCCAACAACGACAACACCTGTACCTCGCCGATTTACTGCTTCGCGTACACTCCCGGGGTGATAAACCTCGACTCGATCACCACGAGCGGCCTCTACGTGCGCAACCCCTTCAACGGCGGCGGGCGCAACGTCTCCAATCCGTTCGAGACCTTCCAGTATCTGCGGATCGAAGACAAGACCTTCCGGCAGACCGGCAGCTTGACCGGCACCTGGTCGGCCATCAGCAAGGAGAAGCACCAGATTTCGCTGGTGGCGTCGGGCGGGTTCGACCGGGCGCAGGTGTCGGGCGACCTGTTCTCCCCATCCTTCCTCCAATACGAGAGTCCGGCCGCCACGGACGGGTTCTCGGGCCGCACGGTGCGGACCGAAGGGAACATCTACAACTACAACACCTCGCTGGTGGCCAACTGGTCCTGGCAGCCGGGGCGCGGCATCTCGTTAACGACGGCGTTCGGCGGCTCCTACGAGAACCAGTACAACCGGATCGTGCGGACCCGCGCCCGCGGCCTGCTCCCCGGCGTGGAGACCACCAACAGCGGCACCGTGCTCGACTTCGCGGATAATATCGTCGAGTTCCGCGACGAGGCGATATTCGCCAATACCCAGATCCTCGCGCTCAATGACAAGCTGGCGCTTACGGGCGGCGTCCGGGCAGACCGCTCCAGCGCGAACGGCGACCGGTCCAACTTCTACCTTTTCCCGCGTGCGTCGGCTTCGTACCGGATCCCCGACATCAGCCGGCAGATCAACGAAATCAAGCTGCGCGGCGGCTGGGGGCATACCGGCAACCGGCCCAACTATGCGGCGCGCGACCTGCTGCTGGCTTCCGGCGGCGTCATCGGTGGTGCGGCCACCTTGACGACGCCGGCCACTATCGGCAACGCGTTCATCGAGCCGGAAACGCTGTCAGAGGTCGAGGTGGGCACCGACATCACCCTGCTCAACCGGAAGCTCCAGTTCGAGGGCACCCTGTACCGGCGCAAGATCACCAACCTGCTGCTGCAGCCTTCGACGATTCCCTCGGGTGGCTACGCCGCGCGCTTCATCAACGGCGGCGAGCTGTTCAATAAAGGCGTGGAGCTCGGGCTTTCGGTGCTGGTGGTGCAGCAGCGGGATCTGGATTGGAACCTGCGCACCACCTTCCAGAAGAACACCCAGGACATCAGGAATCTGCCGGCGGACGTGCCGCGCTTCCCGGCGCCGGGCTCCTTCGGTGCAGCCTTCGGGCGCAACTACATCAGTCCCGGCGGGCGCACTACCTGGATCTGGGGCAACGTGCCGCTGGATGCCGACCTCAAGCCGCTGCCCGTCGGGATCCTGGTGACCGATCCAGACGCGGTTGCCTTCGTCCGCGACACGGTTGCCGGGGATGCGAATCCCGATTTCGTGATGAATTTCAACAGCGCCGTCACCTGGAAGCGCCTCACGTTCGGCCTGACCATGGACTGGCGGAAGGGCGGGCTGGTCGCCGACATGACCCGCGTCCTGTTCGACGAGGGCGGCACCTCCCGGGACTACGACTCCGCGGTGGGGACCTCCACCGGCTTCGGGAGCGACTGGGATACCAACGTGCCTTCCGGCCTGGCGTGCGGGAATGGCACGGAGGAATGCACGGCGGGGCCCTATCGCTATGCGGCCTGGTCGAACGGCAGCGACGTGAGGGCGTATCTCGAGAGCGGGTCGTATGTGCGGGTACGCGACATTTCGATCAGTTACGAAGCTCCCCAGTCGGTCGCGCGGTTGCTGCGCAGCCGCTCCCTGCGGGTGATCCTGCAGGCGCGGAATCCGTTCGTGTCGACCAAGTACTGGAGCTTCGATCCTGAGTACAACAACTTCGGCGCGACGAACCTGAACCGGTTCATCGACCTGGCTCCGTTCCCGTCGTCCCGCCAGTTCTACCTGTCCGTGGACCTGGGGTGGTGATCCATGACTCCCATGACCGCTGAGAGCCCGATCATCACGCCAGCCAGGAGAACCTCGATGCGACCAATCAGTTGTGGTCTCGCCGCTGCTGCCGCGCTCACCCTGGGTGGCTGTGTCAGCAAACTCGAGATCACCAATCCTAACACGCCGAGCCAGGAAACGGCGGCGCTCAACCCGCGGGGCGCGAGCATCCGGCTGATCGGTGGCGTGCTTGCCACCTATCGGGGCAACCGGGGCGGCAGCATCAATTCCTTCGGAAGCTACGGGCGCGAGACCTACAACATGACTCCGCAGGACGGCCGCAGCGTCACCGGCCCGTATCGCGATTGGAAGCTAAACAACGCCTTCACCGCGGGTTCCGAGTGGGGCGGCCGCTACGGGAACTACCGCAACATCTATGAGTCGATCAAGCTCATCAACAACACGCCCGACGGGCCCATCACGCCGGAAGAAAAACTGGGCGGCCTGGGCGTGCTCAACACCTTTCTGGCCCTCGAGCTGCTGCACGTGGTCGAGGCCCGGGGGGACATCGGCGGCGTGGTCGACATGACCGACGATCCCAACGAGGTGCATCCGTTCGTCTCGCGGGACTCGATGTACCACTGGGTCAGCAACAAGCTCGATGAAGCCAACACGCAGCTCGCCGGGGCGGGAACCACCTTCTACTTCCCGATGCACAGCGGGTTCAGCGCTTCCGGCGTGGCTGGCAATACCCCTGCCGGGTTCTCGCAATTCAACCGCGCCCTCAAGGCCCGGGTGGAGGCGAAGCGGGGTTCGCTGGGCTGCGGGGCCCCCTGCTATACCACGGCGCTCACCGCGTTGGGGGTCTCGTTCATCGCCACCATTTCCACGACCAACCGTGACAACGGCATCTACGTGATCTTTTCCACCGCGACGGGCGATGTGCTCAACGGCATCTCCTTCGCGACCAACAGCAATCTGTACGTCCATCCGCTGATCGATGGTATTGCGGGGGTTACCCTGGACGACCGCTACAAGCGGAAGACCTGCACGGCGACCTCGCGCACCCTGGTCAGCGTCACGGCAACCCGGCGGCCTTGTACGTACACGGCCAACGTCACTCCCATTCCGATCATTCGGAACGAGGAGCTGGTGCTGCTGCGCGCCGAGGCCAAGTGGTATACGGGAGACCAGGCCGGTGCGCGCGCCGACCTGGCGGCGGTGCGCACGGCGTCGGGCGCCAGCAACGGCGGCACGGCAGCCGTGAAATTCGCCAACCCGACCACGAATGCCGAGTTCGTGGACGAGCTGCTGCTGCAGCGCACCCTCTCGCTCTTCCAAGAAGGCCATCGCTTTGTCGATCACTACCGGTTCAACAAGCTCGCCGAGCTCGGCACGCTGGCGCAGGACGTCGCCGCGGGCTTCACGGTGGCACCCTACATCGTGCTGCCCCAGGGCGAGTGCGATGCACGGGCGCGCGCCGGCGCTGCCGCCGAGCGCACCTGTCCGGGAGGACCGGCCTAGTCGTCGCGGGGCACTAAGTAGACAGCTCGCGCCGCCGCCGGCACCGGATCACGGTGCCGGCGGTGGCGTTTCAGGGCAGCAGAGTACCCGGCGGCTTGACGGTGGCTGCGGGGCGCGATAAATATGTTGCACCACCACATATGGACCTGCCCCGCATGACCGACCGCGAGTGGAAGAAGGGCAGCGCCGAGCTCCTCATCCTTTCCCTGCTGGAGCACGAGGCCCGCCACGGCTACGAGCTCAATAAGCTGATCGACTCCCGCTCGCGTGGCGTGCTGCGCTTTCACGTCGCCTCGCTCTACCCGCTGCTCTACCGGCTGGAGCAGCGCGGCTGGATCGAGGGCCGCTGGGTCGAGAAGGCCGGCCAGCGCCGCCGGCGCTATTACCGGCTGACGCCGGCCGGCCGCAAAGTCCTCGCCAAGCAGCGGCAGAGCTGGAGCGCCTTCGCGCAAGCCATCGGGCGCATCATCGGGGTGCAGCATGCCTGAGTGGCGCGGGGAGCTGCGCCAGCGCCTGGCGGTACTCGGCCTCACCCCGCTCCGCGAGGCCGAAATCATTGAAGAGCTCTCCCTGCATCTGGAAGACCGCTTCCGCGAGCTGCGTTCCCGTGGCATGGCAGACGACGCGGCCTTCCGCGCTGCGCTGGAGGAAATCGGCGAGGGCGCGGATCTGGCGCAGGCGCTCGCCGCCCTCGAGCGCCCCGCTTCTCCTCCGGCGATCCTTCCGGGCGAACAGCGCGGGGGAGGCTGGGGGAGCCGGTTGGCGCAGGACCTCCGCTTCGGGATTCGCGTGCTGAGAACCCGGCCCGCCTTTACCGCGGTGGCCGTGCTCACCCTTGGCCTCGGCATCGGCGCCAACACCGCGATCTTCAGTACCGTCAACGGCGTGCTGCTCAAGCCCTTGCCGTATCCCGAGTCGCAAAACCTGGTGACGTTCTGGGGTACCGCTCCGGAAAAGCGGTTGCCGGTGGTCAACTACCCCGACGCGATGTTCGTATTCTTTCACCAGCGTACGCGGGTCTTCGAAAAGGTCGCGGCGTACTCCACCGGCAGCGTCAGTCTCTCGGGAGACGGCGAACCGGAGCGGGTTACCGGTACGTGGGTGTCGAGCGATTTCTTCGCCGTCATGCGCCAGGTGCCGATCGCGGGGCGTGCGTTCCTGCCGGAGGATGCCACCCGGGGCAAGAGCGACGTGGTCGTGCTGAGCCACGCGCTCTGGCGCAGGCGCTTCGGGGGCGACCGCTCGCTGGTCGGGAAGTCCATCCTGATCGGCGGTCAGCCGACCGTGGTGATCGGGGTCATGCCGCAGGGCTTCGGTTTCCCTGACGATTCCGAGCTGTGGCTGCCGCAGGTGCTGGATCCCCAAAGCCTGAACAACTGGTATCTCTCGACCGTCGCGCGGCTCAAGCCCGGCCGGGGAGTCGCCGACGCGCACCGCGAAGTAGTCGCCCTGAGCGACGAGTTCATGCTCGGCAGGCTGGCGCAATTCCCCGACGCCAAACCGGGAGGAGCCAGGGCGGTCGTGCAGCCCGTGCTCTCAAGTCTGGTCGGTGACGCGCGTACGCCGCTGCTCGTGTTGTTGGGCGCGGTGGGGTGCGTGCTGCTCATCGCGTCGGCCAATATCGGCAACCTGCTCCTGGCGCGGGCTCTCGCCCGCAGCCGGGAGATGGCGCTCCGCTGCTGCCTCGGTGCGAGCGCGGGCCGGCTCGCCGCGCAGCTCTTGACCGAGAGCCTGGTGCTCGCGCTGCTGGGCGGCGCTGCGGGACTGCTGTTTGGCGTGCTCGGCATTCGCGCGATTCAGGGGCTCGAGCTGGGGCCGGTCCCGCGGCTCGCCGAAATCCGGCTCGATCCGCTCGCCCTGCTGTTCACCCTGGGCGTCACCCTCGCCGCCGGCGTGTTGTTCGGGCTGGCGCCGGCCATCCGCGCCTCGCGCGTGGACCCGGCCACAGGGCTGCACGAGGGTGCGCGTTCCGGCACCTCCGGCGGAGCGCGTCGGCTGAGCCACGGATTCGTCGTGGCGCAGCTTGCCCTGTCGCTGGTTCTGCTGATCGGGGCCGGGCTGCTGCTGCGGAGCTTCCGACGCACTCTGGCGGTGGACCCCGGATTTCGGCCCGAGCACGTGCTGACGGCTCGGGTTCAGCTGCCCTGGCCGAAGTACGGCAGTGACACAGTCGTGCGGATCTTCCAGAGCCGGCTGCTCGAGTCGGTACGAGGGCTCCCCGGTGTACAGCACGCAGGCCTGGCGAACCGGATCCCGTTCAGCCGGGGGAATCCGCAGCAAAACCTTTTCGTCGAGGGACAGCCACCGCGGTCCGGAGAGGCGGTTCCCGTCATCAACTCGCGGGTCGCCTCGGTCGGCTACTTTGAGGCCATCGGAACCCCGATCCTGCAGGGGCGCGATTTCCTACCGAGCGATGACCCGGGCGATCCTCCGGTGGTCATCGTGGACGAAACGGTGGCCCGGCAGTACTGGCCGGGCGGCGATCCCATCGGCAAGCGGATCCGGACCAGCACGGACAGCGGTACGCCCTGGCTCACCATCGTGGGCGTGGCGGCCAACGTGAAGCACGGAAGCTTGCGCGAGCGGCCCGACTTCGAGCTGTATCGGGCCCTTTCCCAAAGCCCTACCTGGTCCAGCTATGTGGTCATCCGGACCACGGGCGATTCCGAGAGCCTGATCGCGGGACTGCGCCGACGAGTTGCCGAGCTCGATCCCATCATCCCAGTTGCCGAGGTCAGCACGCTGGAGGGAGCGATGGCCAAGTCGCTCAGCATTCTGCGGCTCACCAATCTGCTGCTGAGCGCATTCGCCGGCCTTGCACTGTTGCTCGCCGTGATCGGGATCTACGGGGTGATGTCGCTCAACGTCAACGGCAGAATCGGTGAATTCGGGGTGCGACTGGCACTGGGCGCTGCCCCGCGCGACGTGCTCCGCCTCGTGATGGGCCAGGGCATACTGCTGGCGGTGCTCGGTCTGCTGATCGGCCTGGTGGGAGCACTCTGGGTCACCCGATTTCTCGGCAGCCTGCTTTTCGAAGTCAGCCCCGTGGACCCCATCACCTTCGGATCGGTCGCCGCCGCGCTGATGGGCGCGGCCATCCTGGCCTGCTATCTTCCCGCCCGCCGCGCCACCAAAGCCGATCCAATTGCAGTGTTGCGACGGGATTGAGCCGGCTACATCTGTAATCGCCCCCTGTCCAACGCTGGAACCCCCCTGGGTGTTGCGGTGTAGATTGTTTCGGTCCTTTAGCTTAACGAACGGTGTGGCCCCGGCTGAAGGTGCATCGATAAGCACTTGTCGATTCGGTATTTATTTGGTATAATGCCTTGTCAGATCCAAGCTTCAGGTTCCGCGTTCTTGACACTCTTGCCACTCTATGACAATTTATGCCAGCCTAGTGGCAATCACAGGAGTCCGAATATTCCCACACGGTCACACATTTCTACTGCACGCCTCAAAGAATTGGTTGCGCGTTACGAGAGTCAGACGGCTGCGGCTGAGCGATGGTCAATCTCCCAATCTCTCTTGAGCAGACTTCTTTCGGGAAAGCGAGGGAAGGCAGCTAATCGAGACCTTCTTCAGAGAATCGCCAACATAGAACACGTCGAGGTTACGGAGCTGTGCAGGTCTGAACCAAGTGTCGAGCTAGTGAAGGATGGGTCTGATACGTCGGGGGGGTTCGTATACGATAGAGATGATCCAGCACGAATGCTCTTCCAATCGAGAGCTTGGTTCGCCCAAGTACCAGATGTAGGGGGAATGAGGAATCGGCTCGTAAAAGCTATAATGCGAATTCTATATGATGAGTCATTCAATGAAATCAACCCTCCGTCAGCAGCGTGGAGACACGTGATGACTCATCTTGACGGCTGGCCCACCACATCGCGTGGTCGAAGGACGGAATACAAGAACAAAGCATTAGACACTTGAATCGCGCACTAGAGTTCATGCACCAGACCACAAGAGATCCTAGCCTCATCTGCCCAGTCCGCAGTTTTGCGCCCTTGCGAATGGTGATAATGCGCGCTATCTGCACTTGCTCCCGGGATCCGGAGGTCTCTAAATGACGTGGAATAGAGGTGTTTCCGGAGCGAACTGGCTTCAACTCGGGTACGTAGCGGCGAATGTGGCGTCGATCGTTTCTCCTCTCTCAACGGGACATAAGTTCGTATTCTCGGAGGAGGATCAGGATCTCCTACGCCAACAAGCGCGCTTCTTTAGTGACGCGATTGCGGGACTGTCGTCATTCGATCAGCCTTCGTTGTTGTTTCATACTTCCGAAAACTCAATTAGCTATCCCGCAGGGGCACTAAACACAATAGCAGATACCTACAGCTCAGTTCACGGAGGGCCACTAGCCGATCCGAAGCGATTCAAGAACGATCTACAGTCCTACAAGACCTTGCTTTCTGGATTGAAGTCCAACCAACCTCTAGATACAGGCCAGAGAGCCACAGCAAAGGAACTCCTTCGGTTACTTGCGGGCCTCATTAGTCGAGCGCAGATAGAGTCACATCGGTCCGCAACACAACCTAAGTAGCCCATGACGATGGGGCTGTACGCTCCAGAGCCTGACCTCTATTTCTCCGCTTGCGCAAGAATAGAAGCTGTAAAAGCCGGGATTGAGATCTGGCGAGGTCAACAGCCACTATCAGACACCAGCGCGGTTGCGCTGCTAGACGTACTTGAGAGAGGTTGTAAACGCTTACAGGAAATCGCAAACCGTAAAAAGGCAGATTGGGATGCCGGTCATAAGGATCG
>DASYTT010000100.1:0-2961 GCA_036002045.1 Gemmatimonadales bacterium | reverse complement strand
GCCGACAGCCGCTCTTGCGCCCACCGTGAGCGCCGAGGCTTCGCGGGCCGGTGGGGGGGGGCCCGGCAGCGGCCTCAAGGAGATCAAGTCGCCGATGGTGGGCACCTATTACTCCGCCCCGGAGCCGGGTGCCGATCCGTACGTCAAAGTCGGCGCGCGGATCAGCTCCGGGCAGACTGTCTGCATCATCGAGGCGATGAAGATCATGAACGAAATCGAAGCCGAATTCGGCGGCGTCATTCGCGAAGTGAACGTGGAGGACGCGCAGCCGGTGGAGTTCGGCCAGGTCCTTTTCAGGGTGGATCCCAATGTCTGACGCAGCGGAGCTGGCGGCGCAATCCGCCACGGCGCCCTTCAACTTCAAGCAGGCCATCTCGCAAATGGTACAGCGGAGCGGTTCCGATCTGCACCTCAAGGTAGGACGTCCACCAACCATCCGCGTGAATGGCGACCTGCACCCGCTGTTGATGACTCCGGTGAAGCCGGAGGAGCTCAAGCACCTGGCCGAGCAAATCATGACGCCCCGGCAAGTCAAGGAGTTCTCGGAGAAGAAGGAAGCGGACTTCGCGATCGGGGTGCCCGGCGTGGGACGCTTCCGTACCAACATCTATCAGCAGCGCGGCACCCTGGCGTTCGCGCTTCGCGCGATTCCCTACGAGGTGCACAGCATCCGGGAGCTCAACCTGCCGGAAGTGCTGGAGACGCTGGCGCTCAAGCCGCGGGGGCTGGTGCTGGTGACCGGCATCACGGGCTCGGGGAAGTCGACCGCGCTGGCGGCGATGATCAATCACATCAACCGCCACACGCGGGTCAACATCATCACGATCGAGGACCCGATCGAGTTCCTGCACCGCGACGTGATGGCGAGCATCGCCCAGCGTGAAGTCGGCAGTGACACGCTCTCTTTCGGCACGGCGCTGCGGCACGTGCTCCGGCAGGACCCGGACGTCATCCTGCTGGGCGAAATCCGCGACATGGAGACGCTCGATACGGCGCTCAAGGCGGCCGACACGGGCCACCTGGTCTTCTCGACGCTGCACACCACGGACGCCACCCAATCGATCAGCCGGATTCTGTCGTTCTACCCGCCGCACCAGCAGGCCGAGATCCGCTCGCTGATCTCCACCGCGCTCGCGTCGATCGTGAGCCTGCGGCTGGTGCCCCGGGCGGACGGACGCGGGCGGGTCCCGGCGTGCGAGGTGCTGATCAACAGCGCGGCGGTGGCGGAAAACATCCGCAGCATCGAGAAGTCGCTGAATATTCCTGCCCTCATCGCGGACGGGGCGATCTCCTACCGGATGCAGTCCTTCGACCAGTCGCTGATGACCTGGTACAAGGCCGGCGTGATCAGCTATGAGAGCGCGCTGCACTACGCGACCAATCCGAGCGAGTTCGGGCTGCGCGTGGCCGGCGTCACCGCTGCGTCCGACCGGACCTTTTCGGACCCGGGACAGGCTTCGCTCGACGCGCCGTCAGGAATGACCCGGGACGTCGCTCCCTGATGTTTAACAAGGTTCTCGTCGCCAATCGCGGCGAGATCGCGTTGCGGGTCATTCGCGCCTGCCGCGAGCTCGGGATTCACACGGTGGCTGTCTACAGCGAGGCGGACCGGGAGTCGCTGCACGTCCGCTTTGCCGATGACGACGTCTGCATCGGGCCGCCGCCCGGGCGGCAGTCGTATCTCAACATCCCGCGCATCATCGCCGCCGCCGAAATCACCGGGGCGGACGCGATCCACCCCGGCTACGGGTTCCTGGCGGAGAACTCGGAATTCGCCCTGATCTGCAAGGCGTCCAACATCACCTTCATCGGCCCCACCGCCGAGCAGATTCAGGCCATGGGAGACAAGGCTTCCGCGCGGCGACTCGCCAAGGAGGCGGGGGTCCCGACAGTGCCCGGCTCGGAGGGGGTGCTGCAATCGGCCGAGGAAGCCTGCGAGGCCGCGCAAGCGATCGGCTTCCCGGTCATCATCAAGGCGACAGCGGGTGGGGGCGGCAAGGGCATGCGCATCGCGCAGGAGGAGGATTCCTGCGGGCAGCTCTTCTCGCTGGCGCAGAACGAAGCGCTGGCCGCGTTCGGCAACGGCGATGTCTACCTGGAGAAATACCTGGACCGCCCGCGCCACGTGGAGATCCAGGTGATGGGCGACAGTCAGGGGAGAGTGGTGCATCTGGGCGAGCGGGACTGCTCGATCCAGCGCCGGCATCAAAAGCTGATCGAGGAGAGCCCCAGTCCCGCGCTGACGCCGGAGCTCCGCGCGCGGATGGGAGGCGCCGCGATCGCCTTGGCGTCGGCGATCGGCTATGCCGGCGCGGGAACGGTCGAGTTCCTGCTCGATCCCGGCGGCAACTTCTATTTCATGGAGATGAACACCCGGATCCAGGTGGAGCACCCGGTGACCGAGATGGTGACCGGCTTCGATCTCGTCAAGGAGCAGATCCGGGTGGCCGCGGGCGAGCCGCTGAGTTTTCCGGCGGAGCTCAACGGGCTGCGCGGTCACGCCATCGAATGCCGGGTCAATGCCGAAGATCCGGCGCGAAACTTTCAGCCGAGCCCGGGGCACATCACGGCGTACCATCCGCCGGGGGGCCCCGGTATCCGCGTCGATACCCACGTGTACGCCGGCTATACGGTGCCGCCCTACTACGATTCGCTGCTCGCCAAGGTGATTGTGCACGGGAGGGACCGCACGGAGGCGCTGGCGCGCATGGGGCAGGCGCTGGAGAGCTTCATTCTGGAAGGCGTGACGACGACGATTCCGTTTCTCGCCCGGCTGATCCGCCACCCGGATTTCGTCGCGGGCAAGGTGGACACGCGCTTTCTCGAGCGGGAAAGCCAGTTGCTTTCGTCCGAGCCATGAAGCTCGATGTCTTTCTCTCGCCCGCGGGCCTCGCGCCGAGCGAGGTCGCGGGGCGATCCGTGTTCGTGGTGGATGTGCTGCGCACCACCACGACGATCTGC
>DASYTT010000099.1:0-4744 GCA_036002045.1 Gemmatimonadales bacterium | reverse complement strand
GGAAATCCGGTCGGGTGGTCCAGCCGTCGGCCGTGGTGACGCGTGCCACCAGACCGGAGTCCGTCCGGACGGAATCGATATGCACTCGCCGGAAGACGCCCACCGACCGCAAGTTGCGCTCGGTCTCCGCCACTCGTGCGGAATCGTAGCTGTTGCCCGGTGCGAAGAGCAGCTCCCGGTTAACCACCGAGGCGCGCGTGGTCCGATGCAGGCTGTTGGCAAGCCGGGTCAGAAAGCTGGAGGCTTCGGTGGGGGAAAAAACATTGAGCCGTCGGATCTCCACCGCTCGAACAATCTGGCTGCTGTCGCGCGCGTCCGGCTGGGCGCCGGCCTGCTGGGCGGCGGCCAGCGTCGGCAGGAGCGCGGCGAGTGCCGCCGCCGCGTAGCGGTTGGCAAGCATGCTTCGAATACGGAGGCGTTAGCCGAGGCTCTCGAGCAGTTTCCAGAGCTCGACCGCGCTGAAGTCGTGGAAGCGGCGGACCAGCTCCTGATCGGACGGCTCGACGAAGATCCAGCCGGTCGAGCGCGTACCCTCCCCGGAGACGAAATGGATTCGACCCCGGGCAGTCTGCTCGCCCGGATGTGTTTCCAGATAAACCCGCCACGCGGTGCCCCCGCGAGCCAGGTCGCCGAGGTGACGAGCGCCGGGATGGTCCGGCAGGTCGAGGGGTGAGGAGGTCATCCCGCTGAATGAGTAAGGCCCGGCATCGCGCCGCGAAAGGGGGCGAAACTCCGGGCGGCCCGCTAACTTTGGGCCCCCATGACCCAACCCTCCATGGGGCCGGCAACGGTGGCCCCCGTCTGTGCGGCCTGCGGCGCCACGGTCACGGGGCAATTCTGCTCGCATTGCGGTGCCCCCGCCGATGCCGGTTCCTGTCCCGCCTGCCACCAGCCGCTCTCTCCGGGCGCGCGCTTCTGTCACCGCTGCGGGGCAACGGTTCGCGACTCTCGTCGCGGTCGGGAGCGTCTGGCCTGGATCGTCGCGGGAGTGGCCGTCTTGACCACGGTTGGCCTGCTCCTCTGGCGCGTCGGCAGCTTCCGGCCGGCGGCAGCTCCGGAAATGGGGAACGCGGGCAACGCGACGGGCCTGCGCGGTCAGGCGCCCGATATCAGCGGCATGTCGCCGGAGCAGCGCTTCGAAGCGCTCTTCGACCGGATCGAGCGGGCGGGCGCGAATGGCGACACGCTCACGGTGCGGCAATTCTCGCCGATGGCGCTCGGCGCCTACGCCATGCTCGACAGCACCAGCAACGATCTGCGCTTTCACGCCGCGTTGATTGACCTGGGAGTTGGGGACTTCGCCGCGGCGCTCGCCCTCGCCGATACCATTCAGCATCAGGTGCCCGGTCATCTGTTTGGCTACCTGATCCGTGGCGAGGCCGCCGACCGCCAGAACGACACCGCCGCGCTCAATCGCAGTTATCGGGATTTTCTCACCCACTACGACGCGGAGCTGCGGGCCGGCCGCACCGAGTATGCAGGGCACCAGCCGATCGTAGATGATTTTCGCATCAGGGCGATGGCGAGTGCCAAACGGCCATGATCCAAACCATCCGCATCGGTCACAGCCCCGACTCCGACGATGCCTTCATGTTCTACGCGCTCGCGGCGGGAAAGCTTGAGATCGGCAACCTCCGCTACCTGCACGAGCTCGCCGATATCGAGACCCTCAATCAGCGCGCGCTCCGCGGCGAGCTCGAGGTTTCTGCCATCTCCATCCATGCCTATGCCTACCTGGCCGATCGTTACGCCTTGCTCGCCAGCGGCGCCTCGATGGGCGATGGCTATGGGCCGAGGCTGGTTGCGCTCGCACCGCCACCGGCCGATCCCCGCGAGGCGCTGCGCGGCCGCCGCATCGCGGTGCCCGGGCTGCGCACTACAGCCTACCTCGCCCTCAAGCTCTACCAGCCTGACTTCGAGCCGTTCGTGCTGCCATTCGACCGGATCGGCTCCGCGGTCAAATCCGGCGACGCCGATGTCGGCCTGCTCATTCACGAAGGCCAGCTTAGCTTCGCTGCTGAAGGCTTTGAGCTCTGGCAGGACCTCGGCGCCTGGTGGCTCCAGGAGACCGGGCTTCCCCTGCCACTGGGTGGCAACGTTGTGCGGCGGGACCTGGGTACCGAGCTCACGGCCCAGATCGCCCGCGACCTGCGGGCGAGCATCGAATACGCCCTGGCGCATCGCGCCCCGGCGCTCGCCCATGCCAGCCGCTACAACCGCGGCATCTCGGCAGAAGCCACCGACCGCTTCGTCGGGATGTATGTGAACCAGTGGACCGTTGATTACGGACCCCGTGGCCGGGAAGCGGTCCGGTTGTTGCTGGCGCAGGGGTATGAGAGGGGGATTATCCCTCATCGCGTGAAAGTGGAGTTTGTCGGGTAGCGAGCCCCTGCTACTCTTCATCCATTCAGCCCCCAACCACCGTGCCCGCTCCCGTTTCCCTGCTGATTGTCGACGACGAAGAGTCCATCCGCAGCGCGCTCAAGCGCTTTCTCGGTGGCAAGGGATACGACCTCATCACCGCGGGGACCGGCGCAGACGCCCTCCAGGCGCTCCGCCGCTATAAGATCGCGGGCGTCGTGCTGGATGTCCGGCTTCCCGATGTGAGCGGCGTCGATCTGGTGCCGCAGCTCCTCGAGCTCGAGCCCAATGTCGCGATCGTGATGCTCACCGCCGTGGACGACGCGGCCAGTGCGACGCTTTCGCTGCAGCGCGGCGCGATGGAATACCTCACCAAGCCGGTCGACCTGGCCGACCTGAGTGGCGCCGTCGAGCGCGCGCTGCGCCGCCGGAGCACCGAGCTCGAAACCGCGCAGCTCAACCACTGGCTCAAGGAAGAAGTCGCACTGCGCACCGCCGAACTGCGAATGGAGCGTGCCAACCTGGAGCGGATTTCCGTCGCCACACTCGAGACGCTGGTGAATGCGCTGGAAGCGAAGGACCGCTATCTCCGGGGCCATAGCGCGCGGGTCGCTGATTTCGCCGCGATGGTCGCCGCGGAGCTCCGCCTCCCGGATGATCAGGTGGAGTCGATTCGGACTGCTGGCCGGCTTCACGATATCGGCAAGATCGGTATCCGCGAGGAAATCCTGAACAAGCAGGGTCCGCTCACCGACGAGGAATTCGAGCACGTCAAGCAACACCCCGTGATCGGCTCCGAGATCCTGGCGCCGCTGGCCCACCTCGGGCCGGTGATCCAATTCGTGCGCAGCCACCACGAGCGCTGGGACGGCAAGGGCTATCCCGACGGCATCGCCGGCGAGGAGATCCCGATCGGGGCGCGCATCATCGGGGGCGTGGAAATCTATGACGCGCTCACGACGTCCCGGCCCTATCAGGAGAAGATGTCGCCTGAGCTCGCCGTCGATCGACTGCGGGATCTGGTGGGGACCGTACTCGACCCGGCGGTGCATCGCGCGCTGCAAGCCGTCGTCGCCCGGCGCGAAGCGCTGATCTTCCTCGACGATTCCCGCTAGCTGATAGCCGGTACCGTCCCGCCATGCTTCTCGGCGGCGTACGCCATCCCGCGCAGCCGCGCCAGCCGCAGGCGCATCGGCGGATGGGACGCGAAGAGATCGCCCCAGAAGCCTTCCTTCTCGGTGAACTTCCGCTCGGCGGGATCCACGATGCACATGTGAGCGCTGCCCTGCATGATCGCGCGGGTCGGCGCCGCGCACCCTTCGATCTTTTCCAGCGCGTTGGCCAGCGCCAGGGGGTTGCGGTTGAGCTGGGCGCCGGTCGCGTCCGCCAGATACTCACGCTTCCGGCTGACCGCCATCGAGAGCAGGCTGGACACGATCGGCGCCAGAAGCAACGTAAGCACCCAGGCCAGCAGCACCAGGAGCGCCAGCGGAGCGGCTTTCCCCTTGCGGAATTCACCCCCGCGCAGCACCCGCCGCATCACGTTGGACAGGAGCGCGATGGCGCCCACCATCGCGGCCAGCAGGGTCATCAACCGGATGTCGTAGTTGCGAATGTGCGACATCTCGTGCGCTACCACTGCCTGCAGCTCATCCCGATCCACCAGATTGAGCAGCCCCTCGGTCACCGCGAGGTGGGCGGTGAGGGGATCATGCCCGGTGGCGAACGCGTTGGGATCGGGGTCCGGGATGATCCAGATCTTGGGCTTGGGAATCCCGGCGGCAATCGCCATCTCTTCGACCACGTTGTCGAGCCGCTTGAGCTCCGGCGTGGCCGGGTTGATCAACTCCTGAGCCCCCGAGGCGTCGAGCACCCGCTTGGAGCCGTTCACCCAGGCATAGCGCGCGGTACCCCCCGCCAGGGTGCAGGCAGCCAGCCCGAGGAAGGGAATCAGATGGTGATAATGCTGGGGCGGCAAGTCGCGCGTGGCCAGGAAGAAGGCCAGGTCGCCGCCAAAGCCGACCCACGCGAAGAAGAGCACGAAGCCAAGCACCAGCCAGACCGACTTGCGGCGGTTGGCAGCCTGTTGCGCAAAGAGATTCCGGTCGCTCACACGGGCTTGTTGAGTGACAGATCGACGTTGGGTACCGCCCGCTCGCCCGCATCCTCGATCTCCCAGAGCTCGGCGGGGGACGCCTTGGCGAGACCGGCCACCAGGCTGGTCGGGAACTGCGCCTGCCGGGTGTTGTACTGCGTAGCGACGTCGTTGTAGAGCTGGCGGGCAAACCCGATCTTGTTCTCCGTGCTCGTGAGCTCCTCCTGCAGCTGCAGCACGTTCTGCGAGCTCTTGAGCTCCGGGTAATTCTCCGAGAGCGCGAACAGC
>DASYTT010000098.1:0-1921 GCA_036002045.1 Gemmatimonadales bacterium | reverse complement strand
TCGATCCCGGGCGACGTAAAGGCCAGCATCCGGGTCCTCGTGGTGGATGATGAGCGCACGCTGCGGGAAAGTTGCGCCAGCGTCCTGCAGATGGACGGCTACAACGTGACCCTGATCGGTCGCGGCGAGGAAGCACTCGATACCGTCAAGCGCCGCAAGTTCGACATCATCCTCGTCGATCTTTACATGTCCCAGATCTCGGGGCTGCAGATCCTGCAAGCAGCGCTCGAGGCGTTCAAGGACACGATCATCGTGGTCATGACCGGCAACCCCAGCGTGACCAGCAGCATCGAGGCGCTTCGCGCCGGCGCCTGGGACTATCTGCCGAAGCCATTTTCCGCGACCCATCTTCAGGTGCTGATCGGCCGGGCCTCGCACGCGGTCATGGTGGGGCGGGAGGCCCAGGATCTCCGGCTCCAGCTGATGAAGCAGAACGGGCAGAGCGACAAGATGGCCCTGATCGGCATCTCGCCGCCGTTCCGCAAGGCGGTCGACCTCGCCCGTAAGGTGGCTGGGACCGACGCGTCGGTCTTCATCAGCGGTGAAAGCGGCACCGGCAAGGAAGTGATCGCGCAGTTCATTCACCAGTACAGCCGGCGCGCGCACAAGCCCCTGGTCCCGATCAATTGCGCCGCGCTTCCCGAGGGGCTGCTGGAAAGCGAGCTGTTCGGGCACCGGAAGGGCTCTTTCACCGGGGCCGATCGCGACAAGCCGGGGTTGCTCGAGACCGCCAACGGCGGGACGCTGTTTCTGGACGAGCTCACCGAGATGTCGATGCCGCTCCAGGCGAAGCTCCTCCGGGTGATCCAGGACGGCGTGGTGCGGCGGGTCGGCAGCGAGCAGGTGGATGCCGTCGTCGACGTGCGGTTCATCTCCGCTACCAATCGGGACCCGCAGGAAGCGGTGGACGAAGGCGTCTTGCGAAGCGACCTCTTCTACCGCTTGCGGGTGGTGCCGATCGCGCTCCCCCCGCTCCGCAAGCGGCAGGAGGACATCGCGCTGCTCGCCAACCATTTCCTCACGTACTACTGGCACCGGCACCGGCAGATGGGCGATCGGATCCCCCGCCTGAGCGACGCCAGCATCGGTTTCCTCCGCTCCCGACCCTGGCGGGGTAACGTTCGGGAGCTGCAGAACGTCATCGAGCATGTCGCGGTGCTGGCGGAGCCGGACCAGGTCATCCAGCCCAACGACATCCCGATCTATGAGGACGCCGCTGAATGGCCGGCCGAGAGCGCGATCCCGGCCGGCGTGATGGACGAGGCTTACCACGTTGCCAAGGACCGCATCGTGGCGCAGTTCGAGCGAGAGTACCTGGGGCGCCTGATCGGCCGTGCGGGCGGGAACATGTCGAAGGCGGCCCGCCTGGCCAGCATCGACCGTACGACGCTGTACCGGTTGATGGACAAGCACGAGTTCCATCGCGAAGAGAGTACGGGGACTCCCGAGTGAAATCAGAGACCGCGCTGCCCCATTCCAGCAGTGGGGAGCGACGGCGGGCGTCCGGCCCGACCCAGGCCGTCCCGGTACGGGTGTGGGACCCCGAGGGTCCCTCGGGCGGCGGGCTCGCACCGGCGGTGTGGGACGCCCTGCGCGACAGCGTCCTGGCGGTCCAGTCGCGCTGGGAGAGCGTGGTCGAGCACGCCGCCTCGCCCGAAGAGGTGGCGGCTCACGTGGCCTATCTGTGCGCGGCGATACGTCAAGCGGCGATCGGGCAGGATCCGGACTTGGGGCTGGTGCCGCGGAACGCACTCTCGCGGCGGCTCCTGGCCCTTATTCGGGCGGCGCTGCTCGAGCGGCTGGAGGCGCTGTCGCCGGTACCAGAAACCGCGCAGGTGCTCCGGCTGCTGGCTGCGGTGGAATGCATCACCCAGCGACTGGAAGTGGACTGGTCGCAGCGCTTCACCGACCGCCTGGGCGG
>DASYTT010000097.1:0-5344 GCA_036002045.1 Gemmatimonadales bacterium | reverse complement strand
GCTGCGTTGCGCGCGACGGCCGACGGAGAGCTCACGGTCTCCCACGCGGTCGAGCTGATTCCCTTCTTCGACCCGCCGGTAATCGCGGACCCCCCCCCGGGGCTTCCGGCGCCGCGCGGCTCGGCTGCTGGGTCCATTGCTGCTCCGTTCCGAATGACGGAGCCTGTCTCCGTCCCGCTCAGCGTCCTGTCTGGGATTCCTCCCGTTGCGCTCGAGCGCAGTCTCGATCCTGCCGCCCTCCGGCGCTGGGCGAGCGGGGGACCCGGAGTGCCCGGGGGCACGGACTCGGTCGCCGCCGGGCGCGTGTTAGCCATAGCAGAGGTTGACGAGCCCGCCAGTGTGATCCGGCAACTGTCCCCCCGCTATCCTCCGGTGTTGCAGCGAGCGGGCATCGCGGGAAAGGTCTTGCTGGAATTCATCATTGACACGACGGGCCATCCGGAGCCTGCCTCGCTGCGGGTGCTGGAGCGCTCCGCACCGGGGTTTGACTTGGCCGCGCTGGAGGCTATCCAGCACTCACTCTTTCGTCCTGCGCGGGTGCGGGGAAAGCCGGTGCGGCAGCGCACGCTGCAGAGCATCATGTTCCGGATTGTGCCGGAGTGAGCTCAGGGCGTAGTCGCCAGGGCGCCAGCGGCGGTGAGCTTCACGACGAACGCATCGGCCGCACCGAGGCTGGTGAGCCGCAGCGCGGAGCTTCCCGGATCGAAGTCGGGTGAGCCGAAGAATCGTCCGGCCACCAGGGGCTTATCCGCGGGATCGAGCGCGAGCGCGCCACCGCTGTTGGAGCGATCGCCGACGGTGGTGGACTCGCCGAAGCGGCTCACCCAGAGAAAGCTTCCGGCAGCGGAGTAGCGCGCGACGTACGCGTCGGTGGCACCGTTGACGCCGAGGCTCGTGATGCTGTGTAGTCCCGCGCCGGGGTCGAAATCGATTGCGCCGCTGAACCACCCGGTCAGCAACACGCTGCCATCGAGATCCGCGAGTAACCGCACTCCCCGGACGGTGCCCTGCCCCCCGCCGACCGTGAGCACCGAGCCGAAAATGCCGCCGACATCGTAGCGTGCCACGAACAGATCGGCCCCGCTAATGCTGTTTCTGTTGGCGGTACCGGGTCCCGGATCGAAGTCGACCGCGCCGGAAAAGGAGCCGAGCACCGCGGCCCCGTCCTGCGCGTCCAGCGATAACCCCCCGCCCGCAATCGTTTCCTCACCGAGCCCGCCGATATCGCGCACCCATTGCAGGACGCCAAGGGACGAATACGTCGCGAGAAAGGCATCCGCGCCCCCTTGTGCTACCAGCCGATTTGGCGCGCCGTTGCGGGAAAAATCCGCGCTGCCGTGGAAGGTTCCCGCCACCACCAGGTTGCCCGTGCTCGCCAGCGCCACCGCGTGCGCCGCGTCGTCCTGATTGCCGCCAACCGGAATCGCCCAGCGTACCGCCCCCGCTGGATCGAGCGCCAGCACAAAGCCGTCAGCCGGGGTGCCGTCGCTCAGAATCGTCGGACCCGCGGTGGGCAGGGCATTGGCCTGTCCGGAGAAGCTGCCCACCGCGTACACATTTCCCGCTGCGTCCGCCGCCAGGCTCGCCACCTCGTCGGCATTGGGCCCGCCGAAGCGGCGTGCCCACACCAGGGCACCGCTGGGTGAGTACTTCGCGACGAACCCATCCTCGCCGCCCACGCTGTTCAACACCTGCACGCCTGACCCTGGATCGAAATCCGTGGCGCCTGCGAAGCCGCCCCCCACGTACAGGTTGCCGGCCCCATCCCGCGCGAGCGAAGTCACCGTTTCGGGGTTGCTTCCCCCGATGCCGGAGACCCAGACGAGCGCGCCCGCGGAGGAGTACTTCGCCAGAAATCCGTCCTGGCCGCCCAAGCTGTTCAGGACGGCGACGCCGCTGTCGGGAGCGAAGTCGGGCGATCCCGTAAAGGTGCCCGCCAGATAGAGGTTGCCGGCGGGATCCGTAACCAGGTCCGCGATGAGTTCGGAGCCCGATCCGCCGAACCGGAAGGCGAGCGCGGCGTTCGTGGTCGGCGGCTGATTGCTGCCGGGAAGGTTCGAGTCAATCAGTTTGCCCTCGCACCCGATTGCGAGGAGCAGCAATAGCGGCAACGCGCGGTGGTGCATTTCCTTGCCTTCTCTCAGGTCCAGAGGCGCTGCTCCAGGAGCCGCCAGGCAATCGCGGCACAAAGCGCGCCAGCCTGATGACTCAGGGCTTTGCCAGCACCCGCGCCAGGAGCTGGCGCACCTCGTCGAGCGGAATCGCCTCGACGCGGTTGCCTTTGCTCTCGACGGTGGTCGCCATGAAGAGCGCGTTGTAGATGGCCTCTTCGGTCGCTTCGACGACGGCCTGGAAGAGAGGGTTTATCTCCTCGTTGCCCAGCTCGGTAGTGCTGAGCCGCGCGGCATTGCGCGCCCGGCGCACCAGGGGGCTCGTCGAGAAGGCGATCACGTAATCCCCTGAGCCGTTCTGCGCCGGCGAGCCCGTGCGCCCCAGACCCAGCAGCGCGCGCTGCGCCAGGCGGCGCAGGTTGCGGTCGGAGAGCGGCGCGTCGGTGGCGACGACGATGATGATCGAGCCGTCGCCCTCGCGCCTGCTGCCGCGGGTTACTCCCGTCCGTCCGAGCGCTCGCCCGACCGGCACGCCGAGGATGCTGAGCTCCCCGCCGTGATTGGCCTGCACCAGCACGCCTACCGTGAAGCCGCTCGCGCCCGCGACGCGGGAGGCCGTCCCGATCCCGCCCTTCCATTGATAGGCCACGGTTCCTGTGCCCGCGCCTACGCTGCCTTCGGCCACCGCGCCGGTGTCCGCCGCCGCCAGCGCGGTTCGCACGTCCTGGGCGGTGATCGGCCGTGCGCGAATCGCGCTCAGGAAGCCGTCGTTGGTCTCGGCGACCAGCGGATTGATCGAGCGAACGGCTTCCATCCCGGGCTGCTCCAGCATCCAGGCGACCAGAGCATCGGCCGCTTTCCAGACGCAGAGCGTGCAGCTGAGCAGGATGGGCGACTCGAGCTCGCCCAGCTCGTTGACCTGGGTCGAGCCGAGCAGCTTGCCGAACCCGTTGCCCACCACCACCGCGGCCGGCACCCGTTCGAGAAAGAGATTGCCGCTGTGCGGGAGGATGGCGGTGATGCCGGTGCGCACCGAATCGCCGGCCACCACCGTAGCGTGTCCGACTCGCACGCCGGGCACATCGGTGATCGCGTCGTGCGGACCGGGCTGATAGATGCCGGGTGCTATGCCCAGCGCGCGAGCGCGGACGCGCTCCTGGCCGCTGAGCGCTCCCGGGACGAGCAGCAGCAGTAACCAGGCGGGTCTCATGAGCGGGGCAACTCGAGCTCGTAATGGAGGAACTCCTCATCGCTCTGCCAGTGAAGCGCCTCGTAGAGCCGCTGGGCCGTGAGGTTGCTGCGCTGCGTGGCGAGCGACATCCCCCCGGCACCGGTCGATTCCGCGTACGCGCGAGCCCGCTCGAGCAGGGCGCGGGCAGCCCCCCGCCCCCGGTAAGCCGGCGCGATGTAGAGATCATTCAGAATCCAGGAGCGGCAGGCCGCCACCGACCAGAATGAGGGATAGAGCTGAACGAATCCCGCCAGGGCATCCGCCTCGGCGGCCACGAAGATCACCGATTCTCCGAGCGTCAGGCGTTCCCGCAGGAAGGTTTCGGCGCGCGCGGGATCAGCCGGCTGCCGGTAAAACTGGCGATACGCATCGAAGAGTGGCACCAGGGCCGGAAGATCGAAGAGCGTTGCGCGGCGGATGTCCATGATGCCGTAGTATATCGTGCCCCTGACTGCCTGTCCTATATCGGTGGCGCGGGGAACACTCATGCTGAACCCGGGGAGCGAATGACAGGTGGCGAGCTCGCAGCCGAATTGGAGCGTGAGCATCCGGACGCCTTCGCCTGGGCCCTGCGCTGCTGCGAGGGGGTGCGCGACGATGCCGAGGAGGCGCTGCACACCGCCTATGAACGCATCCTCGACGGGCGGGCTCGCTTTGAGGGGCGCTCGAGCTTCCGTACCTGGCTCTTCGGCGTAGTGCGCCGTACCGCGCTCGAGCAGCGGCGCCGCGGCTGGCTCCGGCTCTTGCGATTGCGGCTCTGGTTCCTTCGAGAGTCGCCACCGCTCGCGGCGGCCCCGGATCCCGGAAGCGCATTGGTGGAGCAGGAGCGTGTGGAACGGCTCCGGTTGGCGCTGGGTCACTTGTCGAAGAGGCAGCGTGAGCTGATGCACCTGGTTTTCTATCAGGACCTGAGTGTCCAAGAGGCGGCCCGGGTGCTCCACATCCCGGTGGGGACGGCGCGCACCCATTATCAGCGCGGCAAGGCGCGACTGCGTGCCCTGCTGGCCGGAGAGGATCCCGCGTGAGCGATTTCCGCCCCGACCTCGACCTTCGCGAGCTGTTCCAGGCTGTCCGCGTCGCCGAACGCCCCCACGCGCCTCCCTATGCGCTAGTCGCCGCGAGCCGTCGAGCCGGATCCGGACTGAGAGCGCCTCTGCGTCGCTCCCTGCTTCCAGCCGCAGCCGCGGCGGCCGGGCTGGTTCTGCTGTGGCTCCTCCTGCGTCGCTCCGAGTTGGCAGCGGGGGACCTGGAGATGGCTCGCCGGGTCATGGCGTGGCAGAGTCCCACCGCCTTTCTGCTGGAGAGCTCGACTACTGCGCGGCTCGTTGCCATACCCCGAATCGGCGCCTCGGTGCCCGGCTCGCCGCTTCGTGCTCTCGATCCCGGTGGGCCCTTGGGTCCACCTCTTACCAGGAGTCCCCGCTCATGAAACGCAGCATCCTTGTCGCCATGCTTCTGGCCGCCGCCGCGTTCTCCCCTGCGGCTCGCGCCCAGGCCCCCACCCCCACCCCCACCCCCACCCCCAGGCCTGGCGAAGACCCGCTCGCCAAGCTGCTCTTCCCTCCTGAGCTCGTTTTGCAGCATGCGCAGGAACTCGGGTTGCAGCCTGCCCAGCGCACCACGATCGTCAACGCCGTCAAAGAGGCCCAGGGAGACCTGTTCGATTTCCAGCTCCAGATGGGCGACCGAAGCCAGGAGCTGCTGAAGCTGATCGAGCCGCAGCAGGTAGATGAGGCGGCGGTGCTCGCCCAGGTGGATCGGGTCCTGGCATTAGAGCGCGAAATGAAGCGGAAGCAGATGCAGCTCCTGGTCCGAATCAAGAACGCGCTCAGCAAGGAGCAGCAAGCCCGGCTCCGGGAGCTGCAGAAGATGCTCGGGAGTCCCGGGCGACCCGAGGAACTCCTGAAAATGCCGGCGTTGTTCTAGACAAGTTCCCGCGGGGCGATAGATTGGGCCTCCTCAGCGTCTAGCGAGTCTGGGGAGGGGGGGAGCCATGCTTCAG
>DASYTT010000096.1:0-15819 GCA_036002045.1 Gemmatimonadales bacterium | reverse complement strand
TGCTCGTCCTGGATTTTGAGCTCGCGGTGGCCACCTGGGGGATGGGTCGTCTTCCTTCGACCACCGATCGAACGGGTTCGAGCTTGAACTCGAGACTGAAGGCGCGAAGACTCGTTTCATAAGACCCTCCTGCCCCAATATTGGGGCGTCGGCAGTAAACGGTCACGAAGATACCCCGGCTCTATTTTTTCTGATGATCATCTAGATATTTCAAAGGCTGCCTCTCCTCCTTGGGTCCACGACCTTGCTGCACAATCTGATGTCCTTCAGTGCGTGAGAAGAGGTCGCGTGTTTACCGGGCAAGAGATAGCGCACCGCAGGCCCCAGTTTTTGCATGATTCCTTGTCAGGATGCTCGACCTGTGTGCTCGATTGTCGTCCGGGTGTTGGATACTTCAATACGGCGGCAAGTATGTATCCAAGCTCATGTTTCAGAGCGGCCGCACTAGGGTTGCTGGTGCTGGCAATATGCTGCGCATCTCCACAAGAGCCGCTACCGATTGTCCCAGGCGATCCAGCACTCGAACTCACGCCCCCTTCAGTCGAACTACTGCCTGGGGAAAGTGCAGTGTTTCACGTGACGGTGCGGAATGTCCCGAACAATGTTGGATTTCTCTGGGGGATATCAAATCCTACGATCGCTACAGTTGACGGGGCTGGAAAAGTCACGGCCAATTCTCCGGGAGAGACCCGATTGACAGTCCGGGCGTTGCCTGATTCTAACCTGTCGACATCCGCCACTGTCATCGTGCGCTGAACTGATCTCCTGCGCTGCCGGCGTGATGGGCGCGAGCTATTCTACCGCAAGCGAGCACTGGCGGTAACTCCAGTCATCGTACTGGATGTAACTCCAGTCAAATTCTTCTACACTGCCTAACCCGCGTCGAATCTCCTGGGCTGTCTCGCGTGACCCGGCCCCAATCGCGTTCGTCGTCGACTGCCCTGTTCGCGCGATCACGCGCCCGGATCCGGAGATTCTGGCCAGTGAGCCCTTTCACCTTCTTCATCAAATTGTCACCCGGGAGACACCTCCGGATAATCCGCAAATCCTGACAAGTGCTAGGTTAGCTCAAGGCTATTGCCTGACGAGGCGTATCGATGCGAGCTCGCGATCGAGGTTTCCATCCTGCCGCTCTGTTGCTCTCCCTCTGCATCTCCAGCTCTGCCTATGCACAAGTCGTCGAGCTGCGCCTGCTCGACGAATCGGGCTCCACGAACATCCCTGGGGCCATCGTACGCCTCCTGGATGGAAAGAGCTCCCTGGCGCAGGGCTTGACCGATGAGCAAGGGCGGCTCGCGCTGCGGGCACCGGGGCCCGGGACCTATCGCCTGAAGATCGATCGAATCGGGTGGACCGGGATGATCAGCGATCCGTTTCAGCTCGGCCAAGGGGAGACGGTCCGGCGGGAGATTCGCATGGCGTCACGGCGGGTCTTGCTGCCGGAGCTGATCGTGAGCGGGAAGAGCACCTGCGAACGCGAAGCGCAGGGAGGCTCGCTCGCGTCCCTGCTATGGGAGGAGGTGCGCAAAGCGCTGACGGCGAATCTGCTGACCCAACGCGCGAAGGCGCTGCCGCTCCATTTGAGGGAATTCGTCCGGGAGGTGGGTCTCGACGGGCGGCCGCTGCGGGAGTGGGTGGTTTCGTCCTCGATCAGCCGCGGGGGCCGCTTCGCAGCATTGGCAGCGTCCGAGCTGAGCCGGAACGGCTTCGTGCAGCAAGCGGGCGACAGTGTCGTCTTCGCCGCGCCGGAAGCCGAGACGCTCCTGGCCGACGAATTCGTCGCCAGTCATTGTTTCCATGCCGTGGCAGGGACGAATCAGCTCGCGGGACTCGCGTTCGAGCCGGTGCGCGGCCGACGCGTGCCGGATGTCATCGGCACGTTATGGCTCGATCGGTCGACCAGCGAGCTGCGGTCCCTGGAGTACTCCTACACCGGGCTGGAAGACCCGCTGGGGGACCCCCGGCTGGGAGGCGTAGTGGAGTTCCGGCGGTTGCCGGGGGGCGAGTGGATCGTGGACTACTGGCACGTGCGGATGCCACGGCTGGTGTCTCCGCCACGCGGGCTGGTTGATCCTGCCCGAGCCAAGGTCAGGCTGGCGGGTTACCACGACCGTGGTGGCCGAGCCGAAGTGGCCAGCGACAGTAGCGGCAGGGTGGACCTCGCCATCGTCCGGGGCAGCGTGTATGACAGCACGGTCGGTCGCGGTCTGGCTGGCGCGGTGGTTGCCGTGCCGGGCACGGCGGCTTCCGTGTTGGCCGACGGCGAGGGCCGCTTCGTGTTGGTCGTGCGAACTTCCGGCGATCACGTGGTGACCGCAAGCCATGCCAAGCTCGGACATCTGGGAGAGTCCACGAGCCGGAAGGTGCTCCTCTCCCTGGGTGACACGACCAATGTGGAGTTCGCCGTCCCGCCGCTGAGCCGATTCGTCGAAGCCCTGTGCAGCAATCGGAGGGGTACCGTGGCGATCGTCGGCATGGCGTGGAACGCCAAGGGTTCGCGAGCGGCACACCGGGAGGTGCAGGCATTCAGACCGTCGGTGCGAGGGAACCTTCCGTTCGAAGGGCCATTTACTCGCAGTTCAAGACCGATCCGTAGCGATGCGAATGGTCTCTACGCCGTTTGTGGTCTGCCCCCGAACGGCCCGGTGCAACTGATCACGGTGGACGCCGCCAAGGTGTTCGTCGAGCTTGCGGTGATGCTGGAGGGCGAGTCGCGCTGGGTGGAGCTCAGGGAATGGGGCAGCGCCGACACCTCGATCGTTCCGTTCAGGCTCACGGCTCCGATCGAGGCAGGTGCCGGGTTCGACGGCTTCGAAGCGCGCCGACGAATCGGGCGCGGGCGGTTGCTGGATTCGACGGAGCTTCGCAGGAACGAGCATCAGTATCTCGACGGTTTGCTTATCGGCATCCCCGGGGTCAGCATCGTGAGTCCCCCCCAATGCGGACGGAGCCGGCAGAGCGACTGCGTGAGCGGCCGGCTGAGCCGGGTCGCGATCAGCGGCCGCCTCCTGGAAAGCGACCGGTGCTTCCTGCAAGTCGTCGTCGATCGCGTCGTGCTCGGCCGGGGAGGAATCCAGCGCTGGGAGGACGGGTTCGATCTCAGCACGCTGCGGGTCAGCGAATTGCGGGGAGTGGAGGTCTACCGCAGCGGCGCCGAAGTTCCTGCGGAATTCAACGACGCCCACGCCGAGTGCGGTGTCCTCGTGGTCTGGACCAAGCGGTAGGGGGCGCCACCTACTCGGCCTTCAGCGCCTCCCGCTCCTCGGCGGTAAACGCCACGCTCTGCCCCGCGCGATGGCTGGCGCACTTGTAGCTCGCCAGCGCGAACACCTCCGCCATCCCGGCCGGGCTCGCGACACAGGTCGCCGCGTGCGAAGTCCCGATCCCCAGCCCACCGGCCTCCGCGAATGCATCCACATTGGCGCCGAGGTAGAGGAACTCCCAGTTGTAGTCGCGCCGTTGCCGTTCGACCAGCGTGGCAACCTGCGCCTTGGTGTATTCCCGGCTCGCGTTCTCCTTGCCGTCCGTGATGATCACGAAGAGCACCCGCCCCGGCCGCGCCGGCTCCGGCATGCCCGCCAGCCGCTCCCCCGTCGCCACGACCGTGCGCCCCACCGCATCGAGCAGCGGCGTCAGGCCCCGCGGATGCAGCTCGAGCGGTTGCGCCTCACGGATCGGCCGGGCCGTGTAGACCGGCTCCACCCCTTCACTGTCGAACTGGACCAGCGAAAGCGCGCATTCTCCGGGCAGCTTCCTCTGCTCCTCGAGCAGGCGGGCGAAGCCTCCTTCCACGTCGCTTTTGACCGACGCCATGGAGCCCGAGCGATCGAGCAGGATGGTGATGTCACTCTGGTCGGCTTTGGTCATACCGCCTCCTGGTCCGCCTGGTTATCTTGACAACGCATAGATCACAATAGGAACGAATCTAGGCAATGTCAAGATCAGGGGAAGCCCCTTACCACCACGGTGATTTGAAGCGCGCGCTCATCGAGGCGGCACTCGGGATCATCGAGGCGGAGGGGCCCGGTGCGCTGACGTTTCGGAAGCTCGCCGAGCGGCTCAAGGTGAGCCACGCGGCGCCCCTCGCGCATTTCCCCGATCGCCCCTCGCTCGACGCCGCGATCGCGGCCCGCTGCTTCAGCCGGCTGGAAACCCGGCTCGCGAGTAGTGAGCCAACGGCTTCGGCGCTTCAGCTGCCCACGACCAGACGGTCGGCCCCGGCGGCTTTCGTGGCGGAGACCCGGTCGTACGGGCGGGGGGTGCCTGCCAGGCGACTGGTTGCGATGTCGCTGGCCTACATCCGCTTCGCGATCGAGCATCCCGGCCTCTACCGGGCGATGTATGCGCCGGAGTTAACGGCGAACCTGCACTCGGCGGAGCTGGCTTCCCCGTTCGGTGAGCTGCTCCGGGAAAAGGAGCAGGTCTTCAAGCTCTTCGCGGATCTGGTGGAGGAGGGCCAGCGCGGCGGGGATTTCCGGCAGGGATTGCCGGCGGAGCAGATCGCGCGGCTGTTCCTCGGCCTCGCCGAGGGACTGGCACGGCAATACCTCGAGCAGCAGCCGACTTCGACCGGCGACCGCCTCAAGGATGCCGAGCAGCTCTTTGAGCTGCTGCTGCAGGCCATCGGCAGCGAGCCGGGTCGTCGCTTGCCAGCGGGTTAGCGAGCCGCTCCGGCGACCTCGCCGTATCTTATCTGCATGCCTGTCCGCGCGCTTCGCGTTACTAGCGCTCTTGGTCGCGCCGCTCCCGAGCAGTGCGAGCTCGGCCCCGAGCTGGCCCAGGACCTCAGCGCGCTCCGGGAGGAATCCGGCCCGGTCGCGCTGGTGTTCTGCGAGGATGACCTCGCCCAGCTCGAGGCCTGCCGCAGCCTGCTGGTGGACCGCGGCTGGAAGCCCGCCTCCAAGCCCCTCGCGCCGTTGCTGCTCCGGCAGGACAAGATCCCCCTGATTCGCGGCGGCCATACCTCGACCGGCCAGCTGCTCCGGAGCGTGCGCGCCCTGGTGGCCCGCGCGGAGCAGGAAGGCGACCGCAACGCCTACCTGGTGGGCGCCGACGCCGCGACCTTCGCCGAGCTGTGGTCCCGCGCGGACTCGGCACTTCCAGCCGTCCGCGCGAGCGCTGCGGGACACGGCAATCTCTCCGGGCTGCTCGAGGCGCGCGCGGTGCCGGAGCAGGTGCGCCAGCGCTTCGTCGGCGGTTCCGAGGCCGCCAGGCTGGTCCACCAGCTCATCCTCCGTGCCGCAGAACAACAGGAGCCGGTGCTCATCCTGGGCGACACCGGGTCCGGCAAGGAAGTCGTGGCCAAGCTGATCCACGACCAGAGTGCGCGCCGGAAGCAGAGCTTCACCGCGGTGAACTGCGGCGCGATTCCGCGCGAGCTGCTCGAGTCGGAGCTGTTCGGCTACGAAAAGGGCGCCCACTCGACGGCGACGGCACGCAAGTACGGGCTCTGGCAGCGCGCCGACGGCGGCACCCTCTTCCTCGACGAGATCGCCGACCTCTCGCTCGACCACCAGGTCAAGATCTTCCGCGCTCTGGAGCATGGCGAGATCCGCCCGGTGGGCTCGCTACAGGACATCAAGGTCGACGCCCGGGTCATCGCCGCCACCAATCGCGACCTCTTCGGGATGATGCGGGCCGGGGAGTTCCGCGAGGACCTCTATTACCGGCTGCGGGCCTTCCTGATCCGCACCCCGCCGCTCCGCGAGCATCCCGAGGACGTGCCCGAGCTGGCCCGGCATTTCTGGCGGAGCCTAACCCGTGATCCCGCCGCCGAACTGGCGGTGGAGGTGGTCGAGGAGCTGGCGCGCTACCGCTGGCCGGGCAACGCCCGCGAGCTGCGCATGGTGCTCGCCAGCCTGTACGGGCTGTTCGGCTCCCAGGGACTGACCGCTCGGCACCTGCACGCGGTGTTCGAGTTCGAGGGCCAGGCCGGTGTGCGGCCGCACCGGCACGCGCCTCCCGCGGTGGAGGAGCTCGACTTGCACCGGGTCGAATGCCTGCGGCAGCTCCGCCATGCCGATGAGGTCCTGCGCGCGACCCAGGTAGCGCTGCGGCCCTTGCAGTCGGGAGCGCCGATCAGTTCCGTGACCGGGCGCGCCCTGCTGGCGGCGCTGGAGCAGCCGGACCGGGAGCTCGAGCAGCTCTGCAAGCGGCCCCTGCTCCTGCACGGGGCGTTCGAGGTGGTGCAGCGCATTCACGAGCGGCTGCACGCGCTCGCCGGCGCCTTGCAGGACGGCACGCTGGAGGCCGCGCGCCCCTGGATCCGGCAGCTCGAGGACGACTTCGCGGTCGCCTTCTCCACCCTGCTCGCCACGGTGCAACGACTCCTCCAGGAAGTCCCCGCGCGAAGCTGAGCAACTCGACCAACTCGACCAGCTCGGTCGCCTCCACGCGGGTTTCTCCCTCCTAACACGCCCCGTCGATCCGGCACGCCTCTCGCATTTGCTGCGGGACAGCGGTGATCCGGCCGTGCGAACTCGACGAGGCGGCGCGACAATGGCACAACTCTGGATTCACGAGGCAGGCGGCTGGGCCGTGATTCCGCTCAGTGGTAGCCGACTCTCGCTGGCGGAGCTGCCTGGAGTGGCCGCCGATCCCGCCGAGGCGGCGCTGCTGGTACGCGGGCCGGGGGAGCGCGCGGACTGGCAGCTCATGGCGCGACCCTCGAGTGGGACCGCGATCAACGGACTGCCGCTGATTGGCGGGCTGCGCACCCTGTCCGACCAGGACGAGATCTCCTGTCCTGCCGCCGGCGCGCTGTTCTACTCCACCGAGCGGCTGGCCCGAGTGGAGCCGCTGCCCGCGCTCGGGTACGAGGTCTCCTGCCCGCGCTGCCGCCAGCCGATCGCGTCCGGCTCGGCGGCGGTGCGCTGCCCGGGTTGCGAGGTCTGGCACCACGGATCGGAAGAGCTGCCCTGCTGGACGTACGCGCCGACCTGCGCGCTCTGTCAGCAGCAAACGGCTGCAGATACCGGCTACCGCTGGACGCCGGAGGAGCTCTGAGATGGAGCCGGGAAGCCACGTCGTGGTGATCGGCGCGGGGGGCAACATCGGCTCGCACCTCATCCCCCATCTGACCCGGATCGCGGCACTGGGCCGGCTCACTCTGGTCGACCGGGGCGTCTACGAGCCCAGGAACCTCCAGAACCAGGACATTCCATCTGGCGGCTCGCGGCGCCGGAAGGCCGTGGTGCAGGCGGCGCGCGCCCGCAAGCTCAACCCGCGGCTGCAGGTCGACACGGTGGCGGAAGAGCTGGAGACGATACCGCTGGGAGCACTGCGTGCCGATCTCCTGCTGGCCTGCCTGGACAGCAGGCGCGCGCGCCAGCGGGTGAACGACGCCGCGAGCCGGCTGGGCCTGCCGTGGCTGGATGGCGGTGTGCTCGGTGCGGGCCTGCTGGGTCGAGTAACCCGCTACGTCCCCGGCCAGGAGCTGCCCTGCCTCGAGTGCACCTGGGGCGAGGCCGACTACGCCGCGCTGGAGCAGAGCTATCCCTGCGAGACCGCCGAACCGGCTGCGACCACGGCCCCGTCCAGTCTGGGTGCGCTGGTCGCGGCCCTGCTCGCGCTCGAATGCCATAAGCTGCTGAGCGGGGAGGGAACCCCGCTCGCGCCCGGCACCGAGCTGGTCGTGGATGCCGCGCACCACCGCCACTTCGTCACCGCGGTGCGGCGCAATCCGGAATGCCGCCGAGCCGACCACGGTGCCTGGAGCCTGGAACCGTTGCCCGGGGGACGGCTGGCCCGGCTGGGCAGCGTCTTCGAGGCGGCCCGGCGCCGGGTCCGCGGCAACGGCGATCTCCGGCTTCGCGTCGAGGGCAAGCCCTTCGTGCGCGAGCTCAGCTGCAGCGCATGCGGCGCGACCCGGCGGCTGCTGCGCCTGGCGGTCGCGCTGCGGGAGAGCGAGCTCCGCTGCAGCGACTGCGGCGCCCGCTGCATCCCCGCGGGCTTCGGACTCTCGGAATCCATCGCCGAGCACAGCCTGACGCGTGCCGAGCGGAATCGGCCGCTCGCGGCGCTGGGAGCCCGCGCGGGCGAGGTCCTCAGCATCGGCACCGCGGAGCGCGAGCTCCACCTCACGCTGGTGGAGCCATGACGCGCGATCCGGTCTACGAGGCGTTTCTGACCCGGCAGCATGCGGAAGGCATGGCGCTGGCGCGGGACAGCGACCTGGTCGAGCTCGAGCCGCTCGGCGAGTTCCCGCCCTGCCGCTACGTCGCCCAGTTTCGCTGCAACGGCCTGGTCCGGCTGGCGCCGGGACGGGTGGTCGAGTGTGATCGCTTCGAGGTGGGGATCTGGTTCCCCTCTGATTACCTGCGCCGCGCCGAGCCCTGGCAGGTGCTGACCTGGCTCGGTCCTCGGCAGGTGTTCCACCCCAACATCAGCGATCGCATGCCGCTGATCTGCGTCGGACGGCTCAAGCCCGGAACCTGGCTGGTGGATCTCCTGTATCAGTGCTTCGAGATCATCAGCTACCAGAAGGTGACGATGCGCGAAGACGATGCCTTGAATCCGCTGGCCTGCGCCTGGGCGCGCGAGCACCAGGACCGTTTGCCGGTGGACCGGCGGCCGCTCAAATGGCGCGCGCCATGAGCGGGTGGTCTCCCCCACTGGAGCAGGCGATTGCCGGCGTGCTGGAGCGCTGGGTGACGCGGGTGTCGCGGCCCGGTCCCGCGGAGTGGCGGTTCGACTTGGGCAACGGCAAGCCGTTTCCGGTGACGGCGCATCGCGAGGACGGCTGGCTGCGGCTCGTCGCCCCAGCTCCCCTGGCGTTTCCGGAGGGGGAGCAAGCTCCCTGGCGTACGCTCCGGCTCAACGGGCTGCTGCAAGGGCCGGTGCGGCTGGTACGGCATCCGCGGCCGACGGGTCTCGTGCTGCAGGCTGAGCTGCCGCTCGAGGACGCGCAGCTGGTGGCGGCGCGACTGGAGGCGCTGTGCCACGCGTTGCGGGCGGCGTCGCCGGTACTCTGCGGCAAGCACAGCGGAGAGCTGCCGTTGCCGGCTGAGCAGGACGCCGAGGCCGACAGCGCGCTCCTGCAGCTTGCGCGGGAGCGGGGCTGGCAGCTCGAGCAGCGAGAGGACAACCGCTACTCCGCCGAGCTCGATGCGCCGGGATCGCTCAGCCAGGCCACGCTGGAGCGGCGCGGCGGTGAGCTCCGGCTCGGGATCGAAGTGTTGCGGAGTAGCTCGCTCTCCGAGGATTCCCAGCGGGCGATCGAGCTCTTTCTGCTCCGGTTCACCGCGCTCGTCCGGATGGTGCGCGGGGCCGCGAGCGAAGAACCAGCTCCGGCCATCCGGCTGGAGGTCCGCCTGCCGGCGGCGCCCAGCGGAACGGAGCTCGAGCTCGGGTTCTCGGCGCTTTCGCTCGCGTGCCGGCTCGGCGCCCGGGAGCTGCGCGGCTTGGCGGACCAGCTGTTGGCCCGGACGTACCTGGACCACGTAACCATGGAGGAGTGACATGCGATTCGATACAGGGCAGGGCATCCAGCTGCTCGAGGTAAGTGACGTCTCGGGCCAGAAGCGGATGACGGTGGACGAGTACGGCGCGGGCGCGACCGTGGGAGAGCTGGTCGAGCGGCTGCTCGCCGAGATGGACCTGATGCGCGAGGACGGCGACGGCAGGCCGCTCACCTATCACGCGCGGCTCGAGCGGGAGGGCCGCCACCTCCACGCGTCGGAGCGGGTCGGCGATGCGCTGCAGTCAGGCGACCGCCTGGTGCTGCAGCCCAACATCGACGCGGGGAAGGGAGGCCGGGCCTAACCCGCCGGCACCGCGATGACCGCCCCGCTCCGCTACAGCTACGCCGTGCACGTCCTCCGCGAGGACGACGCCCCGGTGCGCCAGGTGCCCGTGGAGGTGGACTGGGAGCCCGCGCGCGAGGCCGTGCGGCTGCGCGCGCTCCAGGACGGCCTCGCCGGCGAGGAGGCCTTCACCCTGGAGTGCACGATCGACCCGGCCTGGCACCCCTCGCGCGGGCAGCCCTATCTCGGCGGCTTCCGGGTGCGCGCGCAGGACACAGCGCCCTGCGAGGTGGACTTCTCGCTCGGATACTTTCGCGAGCTCGGTGCGAAGATCACCAGCCGGCTGGTCGCGGAGGGCGTCCTGCAGAAAGGAGATCTGATCCGCTGTCTCCCGGTGGCCTATCCGCAGGCGCCCGAGGACGCCCCGCGTGCTGGGGAGGGGCGGATCGGCCGGCTGGCTCCGCCGAGGATTCCCGTCGTCCAGGGCTCCCTGGGGGACTTTCCCGCGGGCGGCAACGACGCGGCGTACCCGGTGTTCATCCCGGAGCGCGTGCTCGAAGAAGTGAAGCTGCTGACGCTGGCTGCGGAGGCCCGCGAGACGGGCGGGATCCTACTCGGGCTGCTGGGGCGGGACGCCACCCGGGGGACGCTGTTCGCGGAGGTCACGGGCCAGCTGCCGGCGCGGCACACCGAGGCGTGCGCGACCAAGCTGACCTTCACGCCGGCCACCTGGACCGAGGTGCAGGCCGCGCTCGAGCTGCGCACCCGCGGCGAGCTCATGGTCGGCTGGTGGCACTCCCACCCGGTGCGTGAATGGTGCAAGAACTGTTCGGAGGAGAAGCGGGCGGCGTGCGCTTTTGCGAAAGGCTTTCTCAGCGAGGAGGACCGCTTGCTCCACCGCACCGTCTTTCCCCGCGCCTACAGCCTGGCGCTCCTGGCCAACGACGTAGCGGCCGAGGGGCCGACCTATTCGCTCTTCGGCTGGAAGGCCGGGGTGCTGGAGCAGCGGGAGTTTTCCCGTCTCACGGAGGTGCGTCATGGCGCCCTTGGATGAACCAGTCGGCACGGCGGAGACCGCGAAGGCGTTTCAAATGCTGCTGGGTCGCGGGGCGGAGCCGCTGAGTCTCGCCGAGCGGCTCGAGCTGAGCACGACGCTGCGGGCACGCTCGAAGCACCTGTCCAGCCAGCTCGACCAGTTCCTGCTCGCCGAAGCGGAGCGGGTCGAGCAGGCACTCAAGCGCGTGCGCGAGAAGCAGGCGGAGCTCGAGCGGACCCATCAGCAGCTCACCGCGCCTCCCTGGCACGGCGCTGTCTTCCTCGGGACGGCGCCCACCGAACGGGGAGTCCGCGCGGTCGTGGCATACCACGCCGTGCCCCGGGTGGTGAACGTCGCGGATTCGGTGGAGCTCGAGTCGCTATGCGCAGGGGACGATGTCCTGCTCAGCAGCGAGCTCAACGTCGTGCTGGGGAGGTTGCCCTTCCAGGTGCACGCGTCGGGAGAGACCGCGACGTTCGACCGCTGGCTGTCGGAAGATCGGATGGTGGTGCGCGCGCGCGACGAAGAAATGGTGGTCCGGGCCGCAGGCGGTCTCGCGGCCGCGGGGCTCACCGCGGGCGACCAGGTGCGCTGGCACCGCGGGCTCGGGATCGCGTTCGAACGGCTGCCGCGCTCGCGTGGCGAGCAGCTGTTCCTCGAGGGCACGCCCGCCGACCGCTTCGCCGACATCGGCGGGCTCGACGCCCAAATCGAGCAGCTGCAGCGCACCATCCGGCTGCACTACGAGCACCCCGACACGGTGCGCAAGTACCGGCTCCGCCGCAAAGCGTCGGTGCTGCTGGTGGGGCCGCCGGGCACCGGCAAGACCATGCTCGCCCGCGCGCTCGCCCACTGGCTCGGCGAGCTCGCGCCTGCGGGCCGCTCGCGCTTCATGAACGTGAAGCCGGGCGCGCTTCACAGCATGTGGTACGCCCAGAGCGAAGCCAACTATCGCGAGGCGTTCCGGGTGGCGCGCGAAGCCGGCGCGAGCGACCCCGACGTCCCCGTGGTCATGTTCTTCGACGAGGTGGATTCGGTCGGCTCCGCGCGCGGGGAGTTCCGGCATACGGTGGACGACCGGGTCCTCACCGCGCTGATGACCGAGCTGGATGGGCTGGAGGCGCGCGGCAACATCCTCGTCGTGGCGGCCACCAACCGGCGCGATGCGCTCGATCCTGCCCTGCTCAGGGCGGGACGACTGGGCGATCTGATCCTGGAGATTCCCCGGCCGAATCGCGTGGCGGCCCGGCAGATCTTCGAGCGCCACCTCGCCGCCGAGCTCCCGTTCGCGGCGCCGGAGGGCGCGCCGCCGGTGCGCGCGGGGCTGATCGAGGCGGCGGTCTCGCGCATTTACGCGCCGAACGGCCTGGGAGATCTGGCGACGGTGACCCTGCGCGACGGGAAGCGCCGGATGGTCACGGCCCGCGACCTGGTGAGCGGCGCGGCGATCGCCAAGATCTGCCAGGCGGCGGTCGAGCGCGCCTGTCTGCGCGAAGCCGAAGCGGGCCCGGCCGGGCTTGCGCTCCCCGATGTGCTCGAGGCGATCGACGCGGAGTTCGAGTCGGCGACGCGGACGCTGAGCCCCGCCAACTGCCGACGCCACCTTGACGACCTGCCCCAGGATGCGGACGTGGTGCGGGTGGAACCGGTACTCCGGCGGTCGCGCCGGGTGCACCGGGTGCTGCAGGTCGCATGAGCGCGGTGCGGGAAGCACCCCAGACCGTGCCCAAGCTCTGCGGCGCCGACGTGGAGCTGGGCAACTTCATCGCGGGGGTGGAGCGTCCGGCGGGGACCGGGCGCGAGGCCTCGCGCGCGTTGCTCCGCGCGCTCGCCTCGGTCACGCCGGTGGTCGGCGCGGTGCCGGACGCGCCATCCCGTCCCCTGAACCGGATGGACTGGGCCCGCCTGCACCTGCCGGCCAACGGCGGCTGCGCCTACCTCGATCTCGACCACCTCGAGCTGTGCCTGCCCGAGGTGACCAGCGCGCACGACCACGTCGCGGCCTGGCATGCCATGCTCCGGCTGGCGCAGGCGGCGCTCCGCGCGGCCAACGCGGAGCGGCCGGCGGACCGGCGCATCGAGGCACTGGTCAACAACAGCGACGGGCGGGGGAATTCCTACGGCGGCCATCTCAATCTGCTGCTGACCCGCGCGGCATGGGACAACCTGATCGAGCGGAAGCCGCATCACCTGGCCTATCTCGCGGCGTTCCAGGCCTCGAGCCTGCTCTACACGGGGCAGGGCAAGGTCGGCCGCGAGAACGGCGCGCCACCGGCCCGCTACCAGCTCTCGCAGCGGGCCGATTTCATCGAGATGCTGATCGGGCCCCAGACGACCTGCCGCCGCCCGCTGGTCAACTCGCGGGACGAGCCGCTCGCCGGGGGTCCGCTGGCGCGGCTGCACGTCATCTCGTTCGACAGCACCCTCTGTCAGGGGGCGAGCCTGCTCCGCGTCGGCGTGCTGCAGCTCATCCTCGCGATGCTCGAGGCCGGCGCGGCGGAGCTGCGCCTCGCGCTGGACGATCCGCTCGCGGCGCTCACGGCCTGGAGCCGTGACCCGCTGCTCGAAACCCGGGCCGATTTGCTCGACGGCCGCGCGGTGACCGCGGTGGAGCTTCAGCTCGGCTTTCTCGAGAACGCGCGGCGCTTTGGCGAGCGGGGCGGCTTCGACGGCGTCGTGCCGCGCGCCGGCGACATCCTGGCCCTGTGGGAAGACACGCTCGAGCTCCTCTCGCGCCGCGAGTGGAGCAGCCTAACCCGCAGACTCGACTGGGTTCTCAAGCTGGCGATGCTCGAGCGGGCGCTCCGGCAGCGCCCGGAACTGGATTGGGAGTCGCCCGAGCTCAAGTACCTCGATCAGCTCTACGCGAGCCTCGATCCCGGGACGGGACTGTACTGGGCCTGGGAGCGCGCCGGGCTCGTGGATGCGCTGGTGCCGGAGGAGCGGATTCGCCAGCTGGGCGAGGAGCCGCCCCAGGATACCCGCGCCTGGGGACGAGCCATGCTGCTCCGCGCCGGTGGTCAGGCCGTCGACCGCGTGGACTGGGACTACGTGCGCTTCCGGCTGCAGGAGCGCTCGCGGACTCCGTATCGGCGGGTCAGCCTGCCCGATCCCCTCGGGGCGACGCGGGCGGACTTCGCTCCCGCGCTCGCCGAGGCCGACACCCTGGAGGAGTTGCTGCAAAGCCTGGGCGCGGCCCCCGAGCCGACCCCACCCGAGTACCTGCGCGCCAAACCCTCCCACGCCCCGCTGGAGGCGGGCTGCTGGTGGAGCGAGCTCAGCGGAGCGCACGCGATCGTGCGCCGGAAAGGCCCGGGCGCCGGGGAGACTTCAACGAACGGAGAGGAAGATGAGTGAACGCGAGCGTCACGACGAAAGCGGGATGCCTCCGAGCGACGGAGGCGCCGCGCCCGGGGTGAGCGGAAACCTGGAAGAGCTGCGGCGCGCCGGCGAGGACCTGCTCGCCGCGGGGGACGAGGCCATCCGTCGTGCGCTCTCGGGAAACAGTGAAGCGTTTCTCCGAGCCAATCGCCAGGAGGGAGGCGAGTAGTGCCGATCCGCACGCTGCTCGGGATGGAAACCGAGTACGCCGTCACCGGGCTGGACTGCAACGGGAACCCGATCGGTCGCCTTGCCCTGGTGCACGCGATGCTCAGCAAGGCCCGGGAAGCGTATCCGCACCTGCGGGATGGCTCGGGGAATGGCCTCTTCCTGGCGAACGGCGGCCGCCTCTACATCGATTCGGGCTTGCATCCCGAATTCGCGACCCCCGAGTGCCAGGATCCGCGCGAGGTGCTCCACTACGTGCGGGAGGGCGAGCGGCTGCTGCTCGACCTGGCTGAGCGGGTGCGCGGAGACGGACATTACCTCCGCGAGGTGCAGGTGTTCCGCTGCAACGTCGACTACGCCCGCTCCGGCTCCAGCTGGGGCTGCCACGAGTCCTACCTGCACAGCACCTATCCCCCGCTGCTCCCGCCGCAGCTGATTCCTCACCTCGTGTCGCGGATGATCTATGCGGGGGCCGGCGGATTCAATCCGCTCTCGCCCGGCCTGGAGTTCACGCTCTCGCCCCGGGCCTGGCTGATTTCGCAGACCAGCTCCGGCGATTCCACCCGCAACCGGGGCATCTACCACCTCAAGAACGAGAGCCTGAGCCGAACGGGGCACCGCCTCCATGTGATCTGTGGCGAGAGCCTCTGCTCCGAGACGGCCGCGTTGCTGAAGCTCGGCTCGACCGCTCTCGTGCTGGCCGCCATCGATGCCGGCCTTCGGCCGGGCGACGCCGTGCAACTCGCCGCTCCGGTCGCGGCGCTGCACACCGTCGCGGCAGGGCTCGATCGGAAGCAGGGCCTGGCGCTGGTCGGGGGGGGCCGGCTGAGCGCCGCGGAGATTCAGCGCCACTACCTGGCCACGGTCGAGAGCTGCCGCGCGCAGGGGCGGCTCCCCGGCTGGGCCGACGCGATCTGTGGGCTGTGGCAGTGCCAGCTCGATGCGCTCGAGTCCGAGGTTCCCTCGCTCGAGACCACTCTGGATTGGGCGATGAAGCGCGCCCTGTATCAGCGCTGGTCTGGAGACCGGTTTAGCTGGGACCGGCTCGCCCGATGCAGCGCGGCGCTCAGCCGCCTGGAACGAGCGCTGGGAGAGCTGATGGAGCGGGAACTGCATGTCAGCCTCGAGGGGCTGCTGAGCGCGAACGACTTCCAGCGGGAGCTCGCGCAGCTCACTCCGCTACTGGCCTCGGAGGGTCTGCAGTGGGCCGACCTGCGCGAATTCGTGCGACTGCGCCGAGAGCTCTTCGAAGCCGAATTCCGCTTTGGCCAGCTCGGCACGGGCATCTTCGAGCAGCTCGACCGGAGCGGTGTGCTGACCCATCGAGTCGGCGGCCCGGCTCCCCGGCTCCCTGCCCTGGGACAGGCTCCGGCGGGACGGGCCCGCGTGCGAGGGGAGTGGATCCGTCGCCTCTCGGCGCGGGGCGATACCCGCCGCTATCGCTGCGATTGGAGCCAGCTGTGCGACGAGTTGACGGGACGCCGCCTGGAT
>DASYTT010000095.1:0-73224 GCA_036002045.1 Gemmatimonadales bacterium | reverse complement strand
CAGATCCTTTGCCTCGGTGCGCAGCGCTGCCGTGGGGGGACGGTCTCCGCTGCTCAGTCGGCGTAGGAGTTCGTTCAATCCGAATTTCCCGGCGTTGTACGACCACGCCGTGCCCGCCGGCGTCGAAAGAGCGATTTCCTTGAAGTCCACGTAGGGGCTCACGTTCTCTAGAAAGACCCCCGGCGCTCGGGCCACGATGCTCCGCAGCGCTTTCCACGTAGCGTGCCGGGGCATCCCCAGCGTGCGGAAGGCATCCGTCCCATACTTCGCTGGCTCATTCGGCACATCGTGCATCCAGCCCAGGTACATCCACCGAGCTTGCTGCTGTAGATAGTCCGGGACTTGCCCGGGGTAGCCGCGAGAGAGCCTGGCAATGTTGCCCACATTCCACCAGTCGAGATAGAGGGCCGGGCTCAGAAACGCGATGCCCGTCCTCAGTTTGTGGGTGACCGAGAGACTGGCCACCCAGCGGCGAATCTCGAAACACTGCTGGAAGTCGGTGCGCGAGATCACCGCGACCTGACACGGGGCAATGCTGTTGGCGACGTTGTACGAGGCATTGTTCACTGCTGCACTCACCGCTTCCAGGCCAGCGACTGTCGGGTTCGCGTAGTAGGCCGCTAATGCATTGGCGGCCGCGTTCCCGTTGAAGGTGAGGATGGGAAGCGGGAGGGAATCCTTCGGCATCCACTCCCGCGTATTCGTTTCATCCGACCAGGGCAGCAGGGGCAGCGCAATGCGTAACGTCTTGGGGTTGATCGCCAGCACATCGTTTCGGGTGTAGCTCGCGGGCCAGGCGTTCTGCCCGAAAGCGGCGAGGGCAAAGTTCACATCTCCCGTTGCGTTCGTCCCGCCTGAAATCACACTTCCGCCTGGCTGAAACAGGAGCGTGTTCTCCGGAACCTTGGGGCTCGGGATCGTGGCGATATAAGTGGCGATGCTCCAGGCCGTTGCACTAGAGACGTGCTTCAGCGCCCGCCGGACGATATTGGTGTCGGAGTAGCTGAAATAGGCGAGGTCGAAGCCATCGCGCGACGCATGACAGCTTGCACACGAGGCGACGAAGGCCGTTTGACCGGTGCCACTGGGAGCAGGAGGAGGAGCCGGCGGCGGTGGCGGCGGATGCGGGGACTCGATCTCGAGGTCCAGTCGCCCATCTTGGGGTGACATCGGCTCGGAACAGGCGACTGCAAGCAGCGTGGCAAGGGCGTAGCAAAAGGACCGGATGATCGCACTGCTCGCGAGTCGCCCGCAGTGGTCTGAGGACATAAACCCCTCCTGAGGGGTGGGTCGGCGGCTCGACTGGCGTGGCTCGGGTGCCTCGGTGCACCACGGCGGTAGCCTCGGAGCTTTGCGTCCCCGTTTTTCAACGGGTTTGCCTTTGTCGCGACCCTTCCGAGGGAAGGGAGCGATCGTGCCGGTTCGGTTTTTGAGATGCTGGCGAGCGGTCCGCACTGAGACAGCTGCGCCGTCAAGGCTCTTGGGGAGCTCCTTTGGATGACGCGCGGAAACGCGTTAGGGACGACGCACATTGGTGATGCATGCACACCGCGTCAAGAGGCGAATCTCGTACACTCCGGTCTTGGATCTGAGAAACGCCCCGCACTCCTCGTTGACATTGCGCCAATCCTGTGGTGCTAGCCCTTGGGGCGCGCCCATCGCAAGCGACTCGCTCCCCGCCTATCTCGGCAGCGGATAACGCTCGAGGTGCTGGATGCCGGATTCCGACTCCGCCACGATGTACACGCTCTGCCGTCCTATCGCGATAATCCGCCGGGCCGGCAGGAGTTCTACCATCGTTAGCCGCCGCCCCGTTTCGTCGAACACATCGTAGAGGACCGGCTTGCCAGGCTCGGCCGGACGCCCCACCCACAGGCGCCCGCCCGGTGCGGCGATCACTCTTCCAGCATCGAACAGCGGATGTCGCTCGGCGAACTGCGTACCGCGAAGCATCTCGGCAACTTCCTGCTGGTTGAGGGTGGGCGAGAACCCCATCCCACCTCCCTCACCCTTCCCGCTCGTTGGACTGGTCGCCAGAAATTCTCGCACGAACGCCAGGCGATCAGCCTCACTCACCGCGCGGGTCGGATAGGCGTAACTGGGCCCGACGACCGGCGGGGATCCCGGCACCCGCCGCTCGACTCGATAGCCTCCCGTCCTCACGATCCACACGACGCCCCCCTCCGCCACCACCCAGCCGTCCTGCGAGCCGTATCCAACGAGGGGAATCCGCGGCGTCAATGCCGGTTGGCGGATGTCCGATCGCATCCGCTCTCCCTGCACGACGGCGAGAGTCTCCTCCGTCCCCCTGCGCGGCTTCCATTTGACGATCCGCACGGAGTCGTTCTGGAGTGGGTGCTGTTCCGCCCATCCCGGCACGGCATAGTAGAGGGCGCCGCCGGCATCGACGCCTCGCACCCCCAGCACGCCCGGGCGCTCTCCAGCGATGGTTCGCACCGCCCGGCCCTCGCCGTCGAGCAGCAGGAGCCGGTTATTGCCGAGGTCTACGAGGATCGTGGTGTCCGGGGAAACCGGGATCAGCCGAGTGGGAAGTCGCGCCTCGGTCGGGCCGCCCCCCTTGCCCACCCGCTGGACCACGCTGCCTCGGGTGAGATCCACCAGCACGACACGCTGATCGATATAGTCACTGAGCAGAACCCGGCCATCGGCCAGCTCGCGCACCCCGCGGATCGCCGAAAACTCCTCGGCCAGCCTGGCGTTGGGAGTGGCGAGACGAACCACCTGGGCTTCGACTGGGGCGGCCAGGATCCCCGCCAGAGCGCAGGCGCAGGAAAAGTGAAGGGCTGACTGCTGCATCGGAGTATCCCAGAGGATGCTTCGCCGCCGCTTCGAGTTGCAGGCGCGAGCTTGGAAGGTCGTAATCAGGGTGCCTAGAATCCGCTGCCACCACCTCCCCCTCCGCCGCCCCCGGAGGATCCACCGCTGAATCCCGAGCCGCTCGAGCTCCGCGGCGCCGCCGACAGCGTAGAGCTCGCCTTGCCGGAGAAATCTCCCAGCCGACTCGAGAACTGGGCCACGTTGAACTGGGTGATCCCACCGGTCCCGCTCGAGCCCGCATACCAGGTGGGCGGCTGGGTGTAGATATCCTCGAAGGCCTTGGCCCATTTCCTATCCACGCCCAATGCCATGGCGAAGGGCAGATAGCGATCGAAGAGCTCCGGGGTTTTCACGACTCGCTCGAAATGCTCGGCTTCGACGCGCCCAAGGAACTCCTCGAATCCCAGCACCTGCTCGAGCGCCCGGGCTCCCGCTGCGGTCCGGGCCGGCATGACGACGCCGAAACCGAGCATGATGATGGTCGACAGAATCCCCGCAACGAAAAACGGCAGCGGCGTAAGCGACCAGCGCGCAGCCAGCGATGAACCGACCCCCGCAAGGATGAGCCCGGCGACCACAGCACCGGTCACCCACCACCCCCGAACCGTATCCGGGCGCGCGCGGTAGAAGCCCTTCTGGAGCAGCCGATCGAAGATGCCTTCCTTGATATCCGCCAGACTCTTGTAGAACTCGTTTTCGAGCTCCGACAGCTGCACCGATTCGGCAGCATCTTTCTTGAAGATGCCCTCCAGGACTTTCCGTTCGTGCGCCACGAGCCCGCTCCACTCCGAGCGCGGTTTGCGCCGGTGCAGGATGTACTCCCGCTCGTGCAGCAACCCGAAGAGTTTGTTCTCCTCCCGCTCCTCGAACTTGAGGTAGCCGCGCACCGCGAGATCCACCATCGTGGCCGTGACGTCCCGCATGTCGGCTCTGTTGTCGACCAGGGTTCCCACTTCCCCCGGCAGGAGCCCCGTGGGCGGCTCGTACTGCACCGCGATGGGGCGCAGCCTGGGATCCCGGCCGCGCCGCCGCCACAGCCAAAACATGCCCAGGAAAACTGGAACCGGAATCACGAGCGGCCAGTTGCTGCTGAGGAGTCCTGCCGCGCGATCGGCCGCCGTCGGCTCCACGACGGCGCCTTTGTTCCATCCTACCACCGCGGTGAGTCCCTCGTGGAATTCGAGCCGGTTCGGCATGCTGATCCGCACGGTTCGCTCGTCGATTCCGATGACGGCGTCCCGCGCGGTCGACCCGTAGGCCCCATTGAATGCCGTCGCGCGAACCGCTCCCGCACCGGGAGGAAGCTCAATCGTGGCCTCCGCAGCCTCAATCGGTACATCCCATTCGTCACCGGTCACGTTCCAGTAGAGCTCGTCGTGCTCCTCGAAGAAACGCAGCCCGTTCCGCGCCCGGTATTTGAGCACGAACGTGCGCGTGGCGTCCTGGGCGCCCGGCACCCAGATCTTGTACTTGAGGTAATGCCCCTCGCGGCTGGTCTCGGTGCGGAGCGGCTGGTTGGCTTCCCCCGTAACGCTCTCGAGGTCGAGGCGGAGGGTCCAGTTGAAGCCCTGCGGAGTGCGGTACTTCACTGGGATAGAGCGGATGATCCCGTTCCACGACCCGGTGAATCGAGCGGTGATCGACTCGGCGACGTGCAGGTCGCCGCTCGGGTCGATCCGGATCGTCGCCGAGAATCTCTCGATGACGAGTGTCCGCTGCGCCGTTGCGCGGGTTACCCCGCCGGCCGAGAGCAGGAGCAGCAGCAAGGTCCGCATGCTCAGGCCCCTACATCCACGCGAGGAACTGCGCCCTCGGAGATGTCGTCCAGCCCGAAAAACTCTCGAGGCTGAACCCTCAACAGGCCGGCGACGAGGCTCGAGGGGAACTGGGCAATCTTGGTGTTGAGATCGCGCACCACGGCGTTGTAGTAACGGCGCGCGCTCTGGAGGTGATCTTCGAGGTCGCTCAACGTCCGCTGCAGCTCGCGGAAGCTCTCCGCGGCACGGAGATCGGGGTACGCTTCGGCGATAGCGAAAATTCTCCGCAGGGACCCCGTCACCGGATCCTCGGCATCGGCTTTGGCGGCAGGGCCCGACGCTCCCAGCGCCCGATCGCGCGCCGCAACGACGGCTTCCAGGGTCCCCTTCTCGTAGCCGGCGTGTCCCTTCACGACGGACACTACGGAGGGAATCAGGTCATGCCTGCGCTTCAACTGAACGTCGATGTCGGCCCAGGCGTTGTCGGCCAGCTGGCGGAGCTGGGTCAGCCGATTGAACGTCCAGATCCCGTAGAGGGCGACCAGGACGCCGCTTACCAGCAGGACCAGACCCATGACGGCGCTCCGGGATGCATTGAGAGGTCCCCAATATACGGCACGGCATAGACGTTACTATTCGCCCATGAGCCTGGGCCTGGATGGGCGTCATGTGGTGATCACCGGGGGCGACGGCGCATTGGGCCACGCCGTTGTCGAGGCATTCGTGGGCGCCGGTGCCATCTGCCACCTTCCGATCCGGGGTCCCGCCCCGGCGGAGTCCCCTGCCGGCGTGCACACCACCGGCGGCGTCAATCTCACCGAGGAACAGGCCGTCATCGGCTATTATGCCAGCGTTCCACCGCCCGCCGCCTCCATCCACCTGGCCGGCGGTTTCAAGGCCAAGCCGATCGCCGAAACCACCCGTGCCGACCTCGAGCAACAGCTCCTGCTCAACCTCGCCACGGCGTTCTTGTGCTGTCGGGAGGCGGTGAAAACGATGCGGCCGCACGGCGGAGGGCGCATCGTGAACGTGGCTGCTCGAGTTGTCGAGGTACCGTCCAGCGGCATGGTGGCCTATACCATCTCCAAGGCAGGAGTCGCGGCGCTCACTCGCGCGCTTGCTGAGGAAGTGCGCGGCGACGGGATTCAGGTCAACGCAGTACTGCCCTCGATCATCGACACCCCGGCCAACCGGGCCGCCATGCCGAGTGCGCCCGTGGACCGTTGGCCCAAACCGGCGGAGCTCGCCAACGCCATTCTCTGGCTGGCCTCACCCGAGAACCGCCTCACCTCAGGCGCCTTGATTCCGGTGTACGGGAACGCCTAGAACTGTCCTTTCCATGGCCACCAAACCGCCCTCCAAGCCGAAGCCGAAGGCAAAGCCAGCAACCAAGCGCAAGTCGCCTCGCGCCCAGCTCGCCGAGTATCGTCGCAAGCGGGATTTCTCGAGGACCGCGGAGCCCGAAGGAACCGCGACTGGCGCCAGCGGCCCCGGCCTGGCTTATGTCATCCAGAAGCACGCGGCCAGTCACCTGCACTTCGATCTTCGCCTGGAACTCGACGGAACCATGAAGAGCTGGGCCGTGCCGAAGGGTCCCAGCCTCGATCCCGCAGTGAAGCGGCTCGCCATGCAGGTCGAGGATCACCCCGTCGAATACAATCAGTTCGAAGGGACCATCCCGGCGGGGGAGTACGGCGGGGGGACGGTGATGCTGTGGGATCGCGGGACCTATACCTATCCCGAGCCGGTTGCCGACCCCGAAGCGGCGTTGCGTGAGGGGTATCGCAAAGGCGATCTGAAATTCGAGCTCAAGGGCGAGCGCCTTCGCGGCTCCTGGGTGCTGGTGCGCATCAAGCGCGGCGCTCCCGCAAAACCGCAGTGGCTCCTCATCAAACATCGAGATAAGTTTGCCAGGCCCGGCGTTGACATCGTGGCCACGGCTACGACTTCGGTGGCGACGGGTCGGACCATGCAGGCGATCGCCCGCGGCCGCTGATCAGCGTGTCCTTCGGTTTCTTTGTCTCACTTCTGAGAGGCCGGTCATGAAGGGACTGGTTCTTCTTTGCGCGGCCGCGGGCATTGCATGCACCCAGGTGAGAGCCGCCAATCAGGATGCTGCACGCTGGGAGCGGCAGGCCAGGGACATCACCATCATCCGGGATGACTGGGGAATTCCCCATATATCTGGCAAGACCGATGCCGATGCCGTCTTCGGCCTGATCTATGCACAGGCCGAAGACGACTTCAATCGGGTGGAGACCAATTACCTGAACTCCCTGGGTCGGCTGGCGGAGGCGGAGGGCGAATCCGCGATCTATCGCGATCTGCGCATGAAGCTCTTCATCGATCCCGACAGCCTGAAGGCTAAGTATGCCACCAGCCCAGCCTGGTTGAAGCGCTTGATGGATGCCTGGGCCGACGGGTTGAACTTCTACCTCTACAAGCATCCCAACGTCACGCCCCGCGTCATCAAGCGCTTCGAGCCGTGGATGGCGCTCAGTTTCAGCGAAGGCAGTATCGGCGGGGACATCGAATCGATTTCCATACCCCGGCTCAGGGCCTTCTACGGCAAGCGCACCGGGAACGAGGCGCCGGCGAGCGACACCGCTTGGAAAACGGAGCCGGCAGGCTCGAATGGCATCGCCATTGCGCCGCAGAACACCAGCGCGCGGCATGCCTTGCTGCTCATCAACCCCCACACGTCCTTCTTTTTCCGGGCTGAGGCCCAGGTCACCAGCGAGGAAGGCCTGAACGCCTACGGCGCCGTGACCTGGGGCCAGTTCTTCGTCTATCAGGGATTCAACGAGCGGGCGGGATGGATGCACACGTCGAGCGGGGTGGACAACATCGACGAGTACCTCGAGACCGTCGTGCGAAAGGATTCCGGCTGGTACTACCGCTACGGCAAAGCAGAGCGCCCACTCACCGTGAGCAAGCTCACCGTGCCGTATAAGAGCGCCAGCGGCATGGCCGAGCAGGTATTCACGGTGTACCGGACTCATCATGGGCCGATCGTGCGTGAGGCCGACGGGAAATGGATCAGCGTACGCCTCATGGAAGAGCCGGTGAAGGCGCTGACGCAATCCTATTCCCGCACGAAGGCGACGAGCTACCGGGCCTTTCGCGAGACCATGGAACTGCACACCAACTCGTCGAACAACACGGTCTTCGCCGACGCGGACGGCAACATCGCGTACCTGCACTCCAACTTCATTCCCAAGCGGGATCCCCGCTTCGACTGGAGTAAGCCGGTGGACGGCAGCGATCCGGCCACGGAGTGGCAGGGGATTCACTCTATTGATGAGAGCCCCAACGTGCTGAACCCAGCCACCGGGTGGCTCTACAACACCAATAACTGGCCGTACTCGGCGGCTGGTCCGAACAGCCCGAAACAGGCGGACTACCCGAAGTACATGGAATCCGGCGGAGAGAACGCGCGGGGCCTCCATGCCATCCGGGTGCTCGAGCACAAGAAGGATTTCACCTTGAGCTCGCTCATCGAGGCAGCCTACGACAGTTACCTCACCGGATTTCAGGAGTTGCTCCCCGTCTTGCTCAAGGCGTACGCCGAGACGGCTCCCGAAAATCCGCTCAAGGCGAAACTGGCCGAGCCGATCGCGCTCCTGCGTGGCTGGGATCTCCGCTGGTCCGCAGAGTCCGTCCCAACCTCGCTTGCCATTTTTTGGGCAGATACCCTCCAGCAGCGAGTGGCCGCGGCTGCCACCAGGGCGCGGATGTCCTCTCACGACTATGCGCTCACCCGGGCCACCGCGCAGGAGCGACTCGAGGCGCTGGCCGCGGCTTCGGCCAAGCTCCAAGCCGATTTCGGAAGCTGGAAAACTCCTTGGGGTGCCATCAATCGATTCCAGCGCCTCACCGGAGCTATCGTCCAGCCGTTCAACGACTCGGAGCCGAGCATTCCGGTCGGTTTCACGTCTGCGCGGTGGGGTTCGCTCGCCTCGTTTGGCGCGCGTGCCTACCGCGGTACCAAGAAATGGTACGGCACCAGCGGTAACAGCTTCGTCGCCGTGGTGGAGTTCGGCGACAGTGTGCGGGCGCGCGCAGTGACGGCTGGTGGGCAGAGCGGTGATCCGGCCTCTCGCCACTTCAATGATCAGGCGCTGCGTTATAGCAAGGGCGACCTTCGCGAGGTTTACTTCTATCGCACGCAGCTCAAGGGTCACACCGAGCGGGAGTACCATCCGGGAAGCTGACTCGGGAGGCACCGTGATGTTTGCGCGAGCCCTGCTTGCCTTCCTCGCTCTCCCGGGCACCGTCGCCTTTCTCGTCCCGCTGTTCCTGTTTCGGCCTGCTCTGGGCTGGCCATCCTTTCGCCTGATTGCCCTGCTTCCCCTCGGCGTGGGAAGCTGCTTGCTGCTCTGGTGCGTTCGCGATTTTTACGTCACCGGGAAGGGCACGCTGGCGCCCTGGTCACCTCCGCGCAATCTCGTCATCGTGGGGGCCTATCGCTGGTCGCGCAATCCGATGTACCTGGCGGTATTCCTCATCCTGCTTGGCTGGGCCGTTGGTTTCGGCACGCGGGGCCTCTGGATCTACGCTGTGGGGATGCTGCTGGTTTTTCATCTGCGTGTTGTGGGCTTCGAGGAGCCCTGGCTGGCCCGCCAGCACGGTGAGGCCTGGCTGCGCTACAAGGCGCAAGTTCCCCGCTGGCTGGGGTCCCGAAACCCGGGCTCCCTGCCGGCGTAGCGTTCCGCTCAATTCACGCATTGCCGTGTCTCCGCACCCCGAGGACCTTCGTCACGCGCCGTCCGCCGGCAGCGCGGCGGCGGCTCGAGTGGTCGGCGGAGCTTGCGGTCCGTTGGATCGCGCACTAACCTTCTCCCCAGAGACTCTCCGGGGAGACCGACGTGAAGCCGGATGACCTTGGCCTGATGGTCGGTACGCTGGACCTGCTGGTGTTGCGCACGCTCGCCTGGGGACCCCGGCACGGCTTCGCCATCGCGCGCTGGCTCCGGGCAACTTCCGACGAAGCGATCCTAGTGGAGGACCGCGCGCTCTATCTCGCGCTCCACCGGCTCGAGGAGCGCGGCCTGGTCGAGAGTGAGTGGGGGCTCTCGGAGAACAACCGCCGCGCCCGCTTTTATCAGCTCACCCGCGTCGGCAGGAAGCAGCTGCAAGCGCGCGAGGAGCACTGGACCCGCTACGTCGCCGCAGTGTCCAAGATTCTCCGCTCCACCGATTCCCAACCAGCCTGATCGTGCGCGAGATCCGGATCCCCGGCATTCGGCGGGTGTTGCGCGTCTCGTGGTCGTCTAGTGCCGTCGATTGCGAGGTCGCGGAAGAGATTCGTTTTCACCTCGATGCGCGCGCCGAGGAGCTGATCCGGCTCGGCCTGTCCGAGCGCGAAGCCCGCGAGCGCGCCCGCGCGGAATACGGTGACGTCGAGCAGAGCCGGCGCGAGCTCGCGCGCGTCGATCGCCGGCGCGTCGGTCACGAGCACCACACGGAGCGGCTCATGTCCTTGAGCGACGATATCCGCTACGGCGCGCGCAGCCTCGCGCGACGCCCTGCCCTGTTGCTGGTCATTACGATCACGCTCGGCCTCGGCATCGCGGCCAACGCCGTCATGTTCGGCGTCGTGGACCAGCTGCTCCTGCGCCCCCCGGCACAGGTCGCCGGACCGGACGCGGTCAAGCGGATCTACTATCGCGATATGAACCATGGGAAGCCGAACATCAATCCGGTCACCACCTATCCGGTGCTGACCGCTCTGCGCGCCGGCGCGCCGGGCTTCTCCGAGCTCGCCGCCTACGGCTTCCCGAGCGGATACAGCCTGGGACGCGGCGCCGAGGCGCAGAACGTCGCGGTGCAGCTGGTCTCCGGTAACTACTTCCGTCTGCTCGGCGTCCGGCCGCTGGTCGGCCGCGGGTTCACTGACCAGGACGACCGGGTCCCGGACGGCGAGCCGGTCGCGATCGTGAGCTACGGACTGTGGCGGCAGCAGCTCGGCGGTGATGACGAAGTCATCGGCCGTACCCTCATGATCCAGGGAAAGATCTTTACCGTGGTAGGCGTGGCGCCGCGCGGCTTTGCCGGCATCGACCGCCAGCAGGTCGACATTTGGGTGCCGATCAGCGCGTACGGCAACGAAGCGTTTGGTGCCGGCTGGCACAATACGACCAACAACTGGTGGGCCCAGATCATCGGGCGGGTCCGGCCGGGCGTCGCGCCCGAGCTGGCAGCCCAGCAGGCGACGGCCGCCTACCGCGGGCTGGTGCGCGAGTGGCAGCAGTCGTGGCGCGACTCCACCAGCTCCGTCGTGCTGTCAGGTCTTATCGCAACGCGTACTCCCAACGGCATCAGCCGCGAAGGCGAGGTGTCGCTCTGGCTCCTGGGCGTCTCTGGCATCGTGCTGCTCATTGCCTGCGCCAACGTCGCCAATCTGCTCATCGCGCGCACGCTCGAGCGGCGCCGCGAGATCGCCGTGCGGATCGCGCTCGGCGTGAGCCGCGCCCGCCTGGCCCGCATGCTCCTCACGGAGGCGGCTCTGCTGGCGCTGGTCGGATCGGCGGCGGCGCTTGCCATGGCGTACGGAGCCACGCGCCTGGTGCAGAATCTCCTGCTGGCCGGCTTGGTGTGGGACGAGTCCGTGCTGGACCTGCGGGTGCTCGGTTTCACGCTCGGTATCACCGTGCTGTGCATGCTGCTGGCCGGGCTGGCCCCGGCGGTCGAGGGAACGCGTACCGCGGTTTCGGAGGGACTCAAGGCGGGGTCGCGTCAGGTGGCAGGTGGACGGGGACGGGGGCGCTTCACTCTGATGCTGCTCCAGGCCGCTCTCTCGGTGACCCTGCTGGTGGGTACCGGCTTGTTCGTGCGCAGCCTGCACAACGTCGTCTCGCGCGAAGTGGGCATCGACCGCGATCGCGTGTTGCGGGTCAGCATGCCCCTGGCCCGCTTCGGATTCGACACCGTGCAGATCGAGGACATCTACCGGCGCGGGGTCGAGCGGATCCGCACGATCCCCTCCGTGACCAGCGTCGCCGTCGTCCGGCTGACGATCCCGATGGCCACCGCGAGCGCGCGCGGCTTCTCCGTACCGGGCGTCAAATCACCGGACCTTCCGGGCGGCGGTCCCTACAACTCGGCGGTGACACCAGGCTTCTTCGCGACGGTCGGCGCGAGCTTCGTGCAGGGCCGGGACTTCACGCCGGCCGAGGAGCGCAGCCCGGCGCGGGTCGTGATCGTGAACGACGCGATTGCGAAGGCGTTCTGGCCCCATGCCAGCCCGATCGGCCAGTGCGTGAAGTACGGCGGAGACAGCGCCTGCTCGGAAGTCATCGGCGTCGTACGGAACGTGCTGCAATTCCGGCTGATCAACGATGACCGGGCTATCGTCTACTCCCCTCCGAGCCACCCCGGGAACCAGGCTGCGCTGCCGGGCGCGATCCTGGTGCGGGTGTCGGGCGATCCCGCCCCGGTCATTATGACGATCCGCCGAGAGCTCCAAGCCCTCGCCCCCACGATGCCGTTCGTGCAGGTGAAGTCGTATAGCGAGCTCGTGGCCCCGCAGCTTCAGCCCTGGCGGCTCGGCGCCACCATGTTCACTCTGTTCGGAGCGATCGCGTTGCTCATCGCCGCGGTGGGGCTGTACAGTGTCATGGCCTACTGGGTGTCGCAGCGGACCCACGAGATCGGCATCCGCATGGCGCTTGGCGCAGGGCGGGCCGACGTGGTGCGGCTCGTCGCGGTGCAATCATCACGCGCCGTCATCGCCGGACTGGTGCTGGGCGGCGTCGCGGCGTTCATCGCATCACGCGGGATCGCGGACCTGCTCTACGAGACCTCGCCGCACGACCCGGTCGTTTACGGTGCTGCCGCGCTGGTGCTGGCGCTGGCAGGGGTCGTCGCCAGCATCGTTCCGGTGCGGCGGTCCACCGCGGTCGATCCCACTCAGGCCATCAGAAACGAGTAGCTCCGACAACTCCACCAGCGGGAGGTTTACTTTTATTGGCTGCAGCGCACCGGCCGTTGGTTGGGAAACCCTGGCTCGCTGCCGGCGTAGTGTTCGACTCGATTCTGAATCGTCGGCTCTGCTTCCCGAGGACCTTCGTCATGCGCCGTCCGCTGCTCTCCGCCTTGCTGCTCCCCCTGGTCGCCGTTCCTCTGTACTCCCAGCCATCCGTGGACACCATCGTCTCCAAATACCTCGAGCGATCGGGAGGGCTGGAACGGATCCAGTCCATCCAGACTCTGCGCCGGGTCGGCACGTTCTACGGCGGGGGCGGGTTCGAAGCGCGGGTGCGCTACGAGAACAAGCGGCCTAATCTGGTGCGCGAAGAGTTCTCCTTCGGGGGCATGACCGGCATCAATGCCTATGACGGCAAAGCCGGCTGGAAGATCGAGCCCTGGCAGGGCAAGAAGGATGCGGAATCCCTCAGCGAGGATGAGGTGAAGGGCATCGTCGAGGAAGCGGAGTTCGACGACCCCCTCTTCGATTACCAGCGCAAGGGCAACCAGGTGGAGCTGGTCGGCACCGACCAGATCGAGGGCACCCAGGTCTACAAGCTCAAGGTGACCCTCTCGAGCAACGGCGATGTCCGCACCTATTACCTCGATGCCGACTCTTACGTGCCCATCAAGCTCGAAGTGAAGCGGATGGTGCGCGGCGCGGAGCGGGAATTCGAGGTCGAGCTGGGCGACTACAAGCCCGTGAGCGGCTGGTTCCTGCCGTTTGCGGTAGCCGTGGGGGCCAAAGGCAGCTCTTCCGCCAGCAAGGCGCAATACGCGTGGGAGCGCATCGAGGCGAATGTCCCCCTCGATGATCGGCTCTTTGCCAGGTCCGCGGCGGGCGCTCCGCCCCGTCCGGGTGGTGAGCCGCGAGACAGCGCGGGCCCGCCCTCGGCTAACCCGCCCCCAATTGCACCGGCCGCGCCGCGGGTTCCGGCCGCCGCGGCCGCGGCGGAGTCGGCGGCTTCGGTCGACTCGGAAACCACTTCCGGGCTCGGAGCGCGCAACATCGGGTCCGCCGCGATGAGCGGACGGGTCGCCGCGCTGGCCGCGGTGCAGGAGGGCGACCGGCTCACGATCTATGTCGGCGCGGCCAGCGGCGGTGTGTGGAAATCGACCAACGGCGGTACCACTTTCAAGCCGGTCTTCGACAAGCAGCCGGTGCAGTCCATCGGGGCGGTCAGCATCGATCCCACCAATCCGAAGGTGATCTGGGTCGGCACCGGCGAAGCCTGGACCCGGAACAGCGTCTCGGTGGGCGACGGCGTCTACCGCTCGACCGACGGAGGCGACAACTGGTCCAATCTGGGACTCAAGGAGTCCGAGCGCATCGCCAAGATCCTCATCGATCCCAGCGATCCCAACACCGTGTACGTCTGCGCTACCGGCAAGCTCTGGAGCGACAGCGAGGAGCGCGGCGTTTACAAAACCACCGACGCCGGCAAATCCTGGACGAAAATACTCGCGGGCAGCAATGCCTCCACCGGCTGCTCCATGTTGTCCATGGATTCCCGGAATCCCAAGACGCTGTATGCCGGTATGTGGGATTTTCGGCGCAAAGGCTGGACCTTCCGTTCCGGCGGGGAGGGCCCCGAGGCGCCGAGCGGCAGCGGGTTATTCAAGAGCAGCGACGGGGGCGCTAGCTGGACGCAGCTCGACGACAAGACCGCCAAGGGACTTCCGCCCAAGCCCTGGGGCCGCGTGGCCGTGACGGTGGCCCCCTCGAAGCCGAGCGTCGTATACGCGTTCATCGAAGCCGTCCCCCCGCTCAACGCGCTCTACCGCTCCGACGACGGGGGAGCCACCTGGGCGATGAAGGACCGCAGCCAGAACATGGTCTGGCGTCCGTTTTACTTCGCCAACCTGATCGTGGATCCTAAGAACGAGAACCGGATCTACAAGCCCGACGGGCCGCTGATCATGAGCAACGACGGCGGCGCCAGCTTCAGCAACATCAGCGGCGGCACCCACGGGGATCACCACGATCTCTGGATCAATCCGGCCAACACCGACCACGTGATCACCGGGGACGACGGCGGGCTCTGGTATTCCTACGACGGGGGCGACCGCTGGTGGAAGGGCGAGAACCTTCCGATCTCCCAGTTCTACCACGTCAGCGTAGACCTGGACCGGCCCTACAAGGTATACGGCGGGCTGCAAGACAACAGCTCCTGGGTGGGGGAATCGCAGTACCCCGGTGGAATCACCAACAGCCGGTGGGAAAACATGTACGGTGGTGATGGCTTCTGGATGTTCGCCGATCCCACCGATAACGACTACCTCTACGCCGAGGCGCAGGGCGGTTACATCGGCCGGGTCAACCGCAAAACCCACGAGACCCGCGACATCAAGCCGCTGCCCCATTATAAGGAGGGCAAGCTTCGCTTCAACTGGAACACACCGATTCACCTCAGCCCGACTCGCAACGGCACCCTGTATCTCGGGGCGCAATTCCTCTTTCGCTCCCGCGACTTCGGCCAGACCTGGGAGCGGATCTCGCCCGATCTCAGCACCAACGATCCCGCCAAACAGAAGCAGGAGCAGTCGGGCGGGGTGACGGTGGACAACTCATCCGCCGAGATGCACACCACGATTTATGCGATCGCGGAGTCGCCCCGGAATCCGCTGCTGATTTGGGCGGGCACCGATGATGGCAACCTGCAGGTCACTCAGAATGGCGGTGTCAGCTGGACCAACGTCGTGGGCAATATCCAGGGGCTTCCCAAGAATGCCTGGGTCTCCTCGGTGGAACCAGGTCACTTCGCCGCCGGCACGATCTACGCCACCTTCGACCTGCATACGTTCGGCGATCTGCGGCCGTACGCCTACAAATCGCTCGATTACGGAAAGACCTGGACCGCGCTCATCGCGCCCGGCTCTCCGGTGCGCGGCTACGCTCACGTGATCAAGGAAGATCTCGTCAACCCGCGTCTCCTTTTCCTCGGCACCGAGTTCGGACTCTGGGTCTCGGTAGACGGGGGCCGGCAGTGGTCCCGCTACAAGGGCGGCGATTTCCCCGCCGTCGCCGTACGCGATCTGGCCATTCACCCGCGCGATCACGATCTGGTGATCGCGACCCACGGGCGCGGCATCTGGATCATCGACGACATCACGCCGCTCCGGGCCCTCACGCCCGAAACACTGGCGAAGAGCGCTGCGTTCCTCCAGGGGAAGCCGATTGTCCAGACGCTCAACGCGTTCGGAGGCTGGTCCAATGGCGACGCCGCCTTCGTGGGCCCTAACCCGCCGGGTGACGCAATCATCACGTACTTCCTGCAGAAGCGCCACATCTTCGGCGACATGAAGCTCGAGGTCCGCGATTCGGCAGGGAAGCTTCTCGCCACCCTCCCCACCAGCAAACGTCGGGGCTTGAGCCGGGTCGCCTGGCCCATGCGCATGCCGCCTCCCCGGATTCCGCCGGCCGCTACCGCGGGCTTTGGGACGGGACCGCGCTTTCTGCCGGGCCGCTATAGCGTCAAGCTGATCGAGGGCGGCCAGGAGTATTCGGCCACGCTCCGGGTAACCCCGGATCCGCGGGTGACCCACACCGCCGGGGATCGCAAGGCGCAGTATGAGCTGGCGCTCAAGCTCTACGGGATGCTCGGCGAGATGACCTCGCTGGTGGAGCGGATGAATGCCCTGCGGGGTGCGCTCGAAGCCCGCGCCGCCGGACTCAGCGGCAACGCGGATCTTGCCGGGAAGCTGCGCGCTGCCTCGGCCGCAGTGGACGAGCTCCGCAAGCAGATCGTGGCGACCAAGGAAGGTGGCATGATCACCGGAGAGGAGCGCCTGCGCGAGAATCTGGTCGAGCTCTACGGCAGCGTGAATGGGTATGAGGGGCGCCCCTCGGCGACTCAGGTGGCCCGGACCGCGGCGATCGGCCGCGAGCTCGGCGAGGTGGCGCAGCAATTCAACGCCTGGTTGAGCAAGGAGCTCGCTCCCCTGAACGCGTTGCTCATCGCGCAGCAGTTGCCGCGCATCGAGGTGCCACCCCCCTGAGGCGCTCCCCTAGGCGTCGACCAGTACTTTGAAACCTCCGTAGGCCATGCGCTTGACGTCGAAGGGCATCGCCTTCTGGGCCATCATCTTCGCGATGCGGGGATCTGCCATCACCTTGGCATTGACGCGATCGCGATGCAGGCGTGACTTGTAGACAATCCACGAGAAGAACACGGTCTCACCGCGCTTGAGCCGGGCCAGCCGCCGGAACGATACCCCCATTTGCACGTTGAGATCGTCGCCGGCACACTCCCGGAACTCGAGTGCGCCGTATTCCCTCCAGATCCTGCCGGATCGCTGTGCCATGCGGCGGTAGGCCTCCAGCTTTCTCTTCGGGACCGGCAACACGAATCCATCGACATATCGCATCGCTCTTCTCCTGTGACTTCGGGGTTCGCTGCCAGCGGCGGTTTCGTCAGGGGACGCGTGAGCAGGTAGCGGGCGCCACACACGGCGGATCGCTTCGCGTTAGCTTGAGAAGCCGGTCGATAGTAATGCGAGCCAGGAGTTACCTCATGAGCGCATTCGAGCAGGAAGTCGCCGCACTCGAAGCGTGGTTTGCGAGTCCCCGCTTCGCTGGAATCGTCCGTCTCTACAGCGCGCGCCAGGTGGTCGAGCAGCGAGGGACGATCGCCGATGACCATACGGTGGCGCGCGAGGCGGCGATAGCGTTCTACGACCGGCTGCGCCAGCTCTTTGCGGAGCGGAAGAGCATCACCACGTTCGGCCCCTACTCGCCGGGGCAGGCGGTGACCCTGAAGCGGATGGGGATCGAGGGGATTTACCTGGGTGGCTGGGCGACGTCAGCCAAGGGAGGCACCAGCGAGGACCCGGGGCCGGACCTCGCGAGCTACCCGCTGAGCCAGGTCCCCGACGAAGCCGCGACACTGGTCCGCGCTCTGCTTACCGCCGACCGCAATCAGCAGTACCAGCGTCTTCGTATGACCGAAGCCCAGCGCGCGGCGACGCCGGTGCACGACTTCCGCCCGTTCATCATCGCCGACGCGGACACCGGCCACGGCGGCGACCCGCAGGTGCGCAATCTGATTAGACGCTTCGTGGAGGCCGGAGTGCCGGGCTACCATATCGAGGACCAGCGCCCGGGCACCAAGAAATGTGGTCACCAGGGGGGCAAAGTGCTGGTCGCCCAGGACGAGCAGAACAAGCGCCTGAATGCGGCGCGCTTTCAGCTCGATCTCATGGGTGTTCCCGGCATCATCGTCGCGCGCACCGACGCCGAAGCGGCGAACCTCATCGACGGCCGCGCCGACGAGCGTGATCAGCCCTTCCTCGTGGGCGCGACCAATCGCGCCGTGCCGGCCTACAAGGCGTGCTACCTGGCGCTGATCCGCCACTTTTACGAGGCCGGAGTCCGCGAGCTCAACGGTCACCTGCTCTACGCCATTCCAGACGGCGAGCACGCCGCCGCCTCTGCCTGGCTCGAGCGCCAGGGTCTCCTCCGCAAAGTCGCGGATGCGGCTGCTGCTTACCGGAATGGCAAAGAGCCCTCGCTCGACCGCAGCTTTGACGGTGTCGCGGCGAGCTTCGTGGCGGCCTGGGAGGAGCAGGCAGGTCTCCAGACCTATGGTGAGGCGGTCGCAGCGGCGCTCGCTTTTCGCGCCAGCGAGGGCGAGCCCGTCGAGACCAGCAGCGAGGAATGGCAGCGCTTCGCCGGGCGCGCCTCCTTCTATGCCGCGCGGGAGAAGGCCCGCCAGCTCGGCGCCGATGCCCGCTGGGACTGCGAGCTCGCCAAGACCCCCGAAGGCTATTACCAGGTTCGCGGCGGCATCCCGTACGCCATTGCCAAATCGCTCGCGGCGGCGCCCTTCGCCGACGTGCTCTGGATGGAGACCAAGACGGCTGACCTTGCCGACGCCCGCCAGTTCGCCGAGGCGATCCACCGCGAATATCCCGACAAGATGCTCGCCTACAACCTTTCCCCTTCGTTCAGCTGGGATACCACCGGGATGACGGAGGACGAGATGCGGCGTTTTCCCGAAGAGCTCGGGAAGCTGGGCTATGTCTTCAACTTCATCACCTACGGCGGCCACCAGATCGACGGGCTTGCCGCCGAAGAGCTCGCCACCGCGCTGAAACAGGACGGCATGCTCGCGCTGGCCCGCGTGCAACGCAAGCTTCGTCTGGTGGAATCACCCTATCGCACGCCGCAGACGCTGGTCGGCGGCCCGCGTGGAGATGCGGCGCTGGCCGCGACGTCGGGCCGCACCGCCACCACGATGGCCATGGGCAAGGGCTCGACCCAGCACCAGCACCTCGTCCAGACGGAAGTGCCCAAGAAACTGCTCGAGGAGTGGCTCGCGATCTGGACCAGCCATTACAAGCTCCCAGGTGACCTGCGGGTGCAGCTCCGGCCCCACCGCGCCGGCTCGGAGCTGCTGGAGCTCAGCATCCATGACACAGGGGATGCTCCGCTCGCCAACGTCGTGTTTGCCCCGATTCACGACCGGCGGGGCCGCAGCATCCTCTCGGTGCGGGACCAGAACACGTTCGCGGATGCCCTGCGCAAGAAGCGGCTGATGACACTGGTTCATCTCTTCCTGGTTCATCGCTTTCATGCCGACTCGGTGCACTACGTCACCCCGACCGAGGACAACCAGTACCAGGTCGCCAAGATGAAATCACACGGCATCTTCCGCGATTTCACCACGGAGGTGGGCCAAATCATCGTCGCCGACGTCGACCAGAATCGAGTTGCCGAATTGCTGGCCCCCGATCGGGAAGCGCTGGGGAGGCTGATTCGCAAGGAGGAGTAAGCCGCCCGGAGGCTACTCGCTGCGCAGCGCGGTGTTGGGATCCGCTCGGGTGGCACGCCGGGCCGGCACCGCGCTCGCCACCAGGGCAACCAGCAACAGCAAGCCGGCCACCAGCCCGTACGTCGCGGGATCCCGCGCCGTCTGTTGGAAGAGCAGTGGCTCCACCGGCTTCGCGAGCAGGAGGGCGACGCCCAGTCCCAGCACGACTCCGACTACCGCGAAGCGTATCCCCTGGCCGATCACGAGGCGGACCACGTCGGCGGTTTGTGCCCCCAGCGCGATCCGCACGCCCAACTCATGCATCCGCTGGGCCACGTTATAGCTGACCACGCCGTACAGTCCGATCGCCGCTACCAGGAGCGCCAGCCCGCCGAAGGCCACGAACATCGTGGCGCCGACCTGCCACGACCGGGTATTGCCTGCCACCAGCTCGCTGAGCGGCCGGACCGTGACGTAGGTTTCTCCCGGCATCACCGCCTGGAGCGCCTTGCGAACCGGCTCGACCTGAACCGCGGGGTTGCCGCGCATCCTGAGCAGCAGCGAGTGGCCCCCGGCTGGCTGCACTTGCTCGAGTGGCAGGTAGTAGCGAAGGTGCTGTTCCTCCGTCACGCTGTTCTGCACCGCATCCTCGGCGATGCCGACCACCGTGGTGCAGGGCATCGTGTCGGCGCTAACTCGGATGCATTGGCCGAGGGCATCGCGGCCGGGCCAGAGAACCCGCGCCATGCCCTCGCTCACCACCGCGACCCGTGGCGTTCCGGGCCGGTCCACCGCGCCGAAGGAACGGCCCCGGAGAATGCGGGTGCCCATGGTCGGGAAGTAATCCGGCGTGCCCAGCTGGAAGGTGAAGCGCCCCAGCCGGCCCACCGAGTCGATCCCCGCCACGAAGAGGCTCGTCGAGGACGTGCTCCAGAAAGGAATGCTGCTCACGAAGGCCGCATGCTCCACCCCGGGGACCGTCTGCGCGGTTGTCAGCAGCCGCTGGTGCATGGCGGTGAGACTGCTGTCGTCCAGCTCGGCGCCGCGCAGGTTCCTGCGAACCAGTAGCACTTGCTCGGCGTCGTAGCCCAGCCGCATGCCACGGACATGCTGCAGACTCCTGACGAAGAGTCCCGCGCCGACGAGGAGAATCACGGACAGAGCGCCCTGCAGAATCAGCAGCCCCGCTCGCAGGCGCGAACGTTGCTGGGTTCCCTCGCGGGCGCCGGCCTTGAGGCCGCCGGCCAAGTCCCCCCGGACTGCGAGCAACGCCGGTCCTAACCCGGTAAGCAGCCCGGTTGACAGCGCGCAGGCCGAGGCGACGGCCAGGGTGCGCCAGTCGGCCAGCACTTCCAGCGTGCCGTCCGCGGGTAGAAAGAGCCGGCGAAGCGCCGCGCCGCCCCATTGGGCGAACAGGATGCCGGCGCAACAGCCGAGCCCTGCCAACAGCAGGCTCTCGGTGAGGCTCTGGGCAACCAGCCGCGCTCGGCTTACCCCGAGCGCCAGGCGGACGGAAATCTCCCGGCGCCGGCGCAGCACCCGCGCAAACATCAGATTGGTCACGTTGGCACACGCGATCAGCAAGACGATCACGGCGACCCCCGTCAGCCACAGCAGCGTCCTCGCCTCGAGCCCGGGCCGCGGGCCGGCTGCGACCTTGAGCGCTCCAGCCATCGCGATTGGCTTGGCAATCTCGGCGGGTGGGAGGCGGGGATCCTCGAGGCGTTCGGCGTTCCAGCTGGGCAGGTAGGCCTGGCTCAAATCGCGACCCGCCGCCTCGACGTTCACCCCCGGCTTCCGGCGCACCATCATGCTCATCCAGCCCCAGTGGTACGTCTTGTAGTAATTGACCCGGTCGTCGGGCCCTTGGCTGCTCCCGGCGTAGGTCGTAATGGGCATGAAGAGCGCGGGAGGCTGGCTGCCGGGAACTCCCACGAAGCCGCGGGGCGCCACCCCAATGATGGTGCAGACGAGATTCTGGACCGAGAGAGTCTGCCCAATGACGTCGCGACCGCCGAACTCCGCCTGCCAGAACGCATGGCTTAACACCACGACCGGCGCTCCGAGCGGGGTCACATCTTCCGCGGCTCCGAAGAAGCGGCCCAGTGCGGGGCGCACGTCGAAGAAGTCGAAGAACGTGGCGCTGACCGTAGCGACTTGCCGCTCCCGCGCCAGAGCCCCGCTGCCCACCGCCAGAACAGCCTCGGCGAATCCGGCATACTGGGAAAACGACCTGGTGCCCCGCGCGAGATCGAGATAGCGCGCATACTCGTATGCGGGCACGATGCGAGTGCGCTCCCGCTCATTCCACTGCAGGTAAACTCGGTGGACCCGCGCGGGATCCCGCAGCATGGGATAGGGCCGGAACATCAGCCGGTCGATGACGCTGAACATCGCCGCGTTGGCGCCGATGCCGAGGCCCAGGGTCAGCACGACGGTAGCGGTAAACCCCGGCGAGCGCCGGAGCCCGCGCAACGCGTAGCGCACATCCTTCTGGAAATGGTCGAGCCAGGGCCAGGACCAACGGTCACGCGAGGCTTCCTGGGCCTGAACGACGCTGCCGAGGCGTCGGCCCGCGGCGTAGCGCGCTGCTTCCGGATCGGCACCCGCATCACGCGCTTCCCGCTCCAGTCGCTCGCGGTGAAAGCGCAGCTCCTCGGTGAGCTCACGGTCGAGCTGGTCCCTGCGAAGCCAGTCGCGGAGCCGGGCGAGCCATTCGCGCATGGTAGCTCTCCTTACACTGGTTTCATGACCCGGCCAATCGCGGCGACGAGCTCGGTAAAGCCAGCCTCCTGGGTGCCCAAGTGGCGCCGTCCGCGCGGGGTGACTGTGTAGTAGCGCGCCCGCTGGTTGTTGGGCGTCTGGCGCCATTCCGCCTTGATCCAGCCCTTCTGCCGCATCCGCTGGAGGGCGGGGTAGAGCGAGCCTTCCTCGACCCGGATCACGTCCTGGGAAAGCCGCTGCAGGTGCTGAGCGATTCCGTAGCCGTGCATCGCCTGGGCGGTCAGCGTCTTGAGGATCAGCATGTCCAGCGTGCCGGGGAGCAGCTCCCGTTTCGGGGTGGGTGTCATGAGAGGAACATAGGTTGTCTATGGGGTAGACGCTCTATGGCTTGAAAGGGTTGGCTGGCCGATTCAGCGGATGCGGCCCGACCGGGTGGCGACCTATTTTGGAGTACCGCTCGCGGGTGGGAAGCCTCTCATGAGAATCTTGCTGGCCTTCGTGGCCATCGCTTTGCTGCTGCTGGTGCTCCGCGATGCGTTCGAGACCGTCATCCTGCCGCGGCGGGTGCACCGAAGATTCCGCCCGACTTCCCTCTTTTACCGTTCTTCCTGGCTGCTCTGGCGCGGCGCGGCGTTGCGTCTCCCGAAGAGGTTTCGGGAGGCTTCGCTGGGCTGGTTCGGGCCGTCGTCTCTTCTGGTGCTCCTGGCACTCTGGGCGGTGAGCATCGTGTTCGCCTTCGGCGCGCTCCACTGGGCGGCGGGATCGGCGATCGAGCTGGGCGGCGAGACGCCCGGCTTCCTTACCGACCTGTATTTCAGCGGTACAACCTTTTTTACCCTCGGCCTGGGGGACGCCGCCCCCCGGACGGCAGTTGCCAGAGTCCTCACCGTGAGCGAGGCCGGGCTCGGGGTCGCTTTCCTCGCCATCACGATCGGATACCTGCCGGTGATTTACCAGACCTTTTCGCGACGGGAGATCGCGATCTCGTTGCTCGATGCCCGCGCCGGCTCACCGCCGACGGCAGGCGAGCTGCTCTCGCGTGCCCGCAGCGACTCGGAGCAACGGGAGCTGACCCGATTGCTCGCCGACTGGGAGCGCTGGGCGGCGGAGCTGCTGGAGAGCCATATTTCGTATCCGGTCCTGGCTTACTATCGCTCGCAGCACAGCAATCAATCCTGGTTGGCTGCACTGACGACCGTGCTCGACACCAGCGCGCTGGTGCTGGTGGGATTCGATGGTTGGAGTATTCGACAAGCCGAGTACAGCTTCGCAATGGCGCGGCATGCCGTCGTCGATCTGGCGCAAATGTTCAGTACCCGGCGGCCGGAGCAGCAGGAGGAACGCTTGACGGACGCAGGGTTTGGAGCGCTAGTTCAGCAGCTCGACGGTGCAGGGATCCGGTTCCAGGAAGCGGATGCTCGCGCCCGGCTTGCGGCACTGCGCTCCAAGTACGAACCCTATGTGATTGCGCTCTCCCGGCATCTCGCGCTGCCGCTCCCGGCCTGGACTCGCCAGTCCGACCGCCGGGACAATTGGCAAGCCGCGCCTTGGAAGACGCTGCCGACCGGCACCTTGCCGCCGGAGCATTTTGATTCACCTGGGGGCCTGTGAGCGCCCAAAAACCTGGACCGCAGCACACCAGAACCTAGGAGATGGGACCCGTGCCACAGCTTCTCCAAAGATTCCGCACCGCGCCGCTCGTTCTTACGCTGTTCGCGACGCTGGCACTCGCCCCGCGGGCAGAGTCCCAGGCCACCAGGAAGGTCCTGACGATCGAGGATTATGCTCGCTGGCGGAGCATGGAGAACAGCCGGATCTCGGTCGACGGGAACTGGGTCGTCTATGGATTCCGCCATCCCAATGCGCTCGACCCCCAGCCGGTGCTCCACGTGCTCCGGCTGGATAGCGGCAAAGATCGAGAGATTCCCAACGGCACCCAGCCGGCGATTTCCGATGACTCCCGGTGGGTCGCCTATTACGTGGAGCAGCCCTACGCCGATACCAAGAAGCTTCGCGACGGCAACAAGCCCGTGACGCGCAAGGCGCAACTCCTCGAGCTCTCGTCCGGCAGCACGCAGACCTGGGAGGATATTCAGAGCTTCAGCTTCTCCCCGGGCTCCGGTCACCTGCTGCTCAAGCGCCGAGCGCCCGACGCCAAGGCCAAGCACAAGGGGGCCGACGTCATTCTGCACGACCTGCGCAGCGGCTACGACCAGCTGCTCGGCAGCGTCAACGAGGCGCTCTTCAACCCAAAGGGGGAGCTGCTGGCGTACACGGTGGACGCGGCGGAGAAGGACGCCAACGGCCTCTTCGTAGTGGACCTGCGGAACAACCGGGTGCATCCGCTCGACGACGACAGCAAGAATTACAGCCGGCTCAGCTGGAACGAAGCGGGGACGGCGCTGGCCGTCATCAAGGGGCTGGAGGTCGAGAAGAAGGCGGAAAGGGAGAACCTGCTGCTGGCCTTTGCCGATGTGTACGGGCTCCTCGCGCTACCTGGGGAGGCGCAGTCGGCCCTCCTCGACACCATGGCGGCCGGCTTTCCACGGGGCTACGTGGTAAGCGAGAAACGCGAGCTGGTCTGGAGCGCCAATGGCAAACTCGTCTTCCTGGGGGTGCGGGAGCAGCGCGCGGCGCTCGATACCACCGAGAAGAAGAAGGGCACGGACGAGCTGCCCGACGTGGACGTCTGGAATACCAAGGACCCGCGCATTCAGTCGGTGCAGATGGCGCGCGCGGAAGCCGACCGGAACTTCACCTATCGCGCGGCCTTCGATGTCGCCGCCCAGAAATTCATCCCACTCGCCGATTCCACCATGCGCGAGGTCGAGCTGACCCTGGATGGCCGCTGGGGAATCGGTCGCGATGACCGCGCCTATATCTCCGACTACCAGCGGCCCTCGGCTGACCTCTATCGGGTGAACCCCGCGACGGGTGAGCGGGCCCTCATGCTGCGGGGTCAGATCACCAATACCTCGACCGGTAGCCATGTCTTCGGGACCTCACCGGATGGCAAATACTTCCTCTATTGGCGTGACGGGCAATTCCAGCTCTACGATCTCGACGCGGGAAGCTCGACGCAGCTCACCCGAAACGGCGTGAGCTTCGTGGACCAGGAGTTCGACCATCCGGGACCCAAGCCCGCCTATGGCCTGTCCTCGTGGACCAAGGACGGTAAGGCTGTAGTCCTGCTGCACCGCTACGATCTCTGGCTGGTACCCCTGGACGGGGGCCCGCCGACGAATCTGACTCGCGGGGTGGGCAGCAAGAACGAGATTCGTTTCCGCCCCATCAACACCGAGTCCACCGAAGGAATGGGGCCGCTGCAGCGGGCTCGCGCCACGGCGCTTGACCTCTCCAAGCCAATCCTGCTTTCAGCCTACGGGCAATGGACCAAGAAGTCCGGCTTCTACGAGCTGCGCGAGGGCAAGCTGACCGAGCTGGTCTATGAGGATGCGCTCTTCGGCTCGCTGAGCAAAGCTGCGCAAGCAGACAAGTTTCTTTTCACCCGGGAGACCTTTACCCAGTTCCCCGATCTTCGCGTGGCGGGACCGTCCTTCCAGGACGCGAAGCAGCTCACCGACGTTAACCCGCAGCGCGCGGAGTATGCCTGGGGGCGCCGGATGTTGTTCGACTTCACCAACAAGAAGGGGGTGCGACTGCAGGGTATCCTGGCCATCCCGGATGACTACAAGCAGGGTGAACGGCGCCCCATGATCGTAACTTTCTATGAAAAGAATTCCCAGAACCTGCATCGTTATCCCGCACCGTCCTTTCTCGCGAGCATGGGCTCGGTGCCGATCCAGGCGGTGAGTCAGGGCTACCTCACCATGCTGCCCGACGTCCACTTCAACACCGGCACCTCCCACAGCGACATGCTGGAAGCCGTCGAGGCGGCGACGCGCAAAGTCATCGCCATGGGCTACGCCGACCCGAAGCACATCGGGGTGCACGGACACAGCTACGGAGGTCAGGGGGTCGCCTTCATCGGCACGCGCTCCCGACTCTTCGCTGCGGTAGGCATGGGCGCCGGGGTGACCGACTTGAGCTCGGATTTCAACCATAACTGGGGTTGGTCCTATCAGGTCACCGGACGCGACGGATCGAACGGCTACGACTATTACCTCTTCGGCCAGGGCCGCCAGGGCACCACACCCTGGGACAATCCTGAGCTCTATCGCTTCGAGTCGGCCATGACCCACGTGCGCGAAGTGACGGCGCCCTTTCTGATCATGCACGGGACGGCGGATCCCACCGTTTCCTTCCAGGAAGGCCTCGGGTTCTACAACGCGCTTCGCTTCAACGGCAAGAACGCCGTGTTGCTGGCTTATCCAGGTGAGGGTCACGGGCTTCGCGGGTTAGCCAATCGCCGCGACCTGACCATCCGTTACTTCCAGTACTTCGATCACTATTTGCGGGGGGCGCCGGCGCCGCGCTGGCTGAGTGAGGGCGTTCCGTTCCTGGACAAGGACCTGCGGCGGGATGCGAGCAAGGAGATCAAGCCTCCCCAGCAGCCCTGACCAGCCATCGTGATCCCGCCCACGTTCGATGATGTGTTGCTGGCCCGGGAGACCATTGCCCCTCAGCTGCGCCCGACGGCGCTCTACCCCTACCCGGGCCTGAGCGAGGCGATCGGCGCAGACGTCTGGATCAAGCACGAGAATCATCAGCCCACCGGCGCGTTCAAGGTGCGCGGCGGCGTCAATTTCATGGCGCACTTGCCTGCAGAGCAGCGCCGGGCGGGGGTGATCACCGCCTCGACCGGCAATCACGGGCAGAGCATCGCCTTTGCCGCGCAGCGCTTCGGAGTTCGCGCGGTCATCGCCATGCCCCATGGTGCCAATCCCGTCAAAGTCACAGCCGTGCGCAACTTTGGGGCGGAGATCCGCTTCATCGGACGGGATTTCCAGGATTGCAGGAGCTACGTGGAGGAGACGGCCGAGCGGGAAGGTATGCGTTACATCTCTTCGGGAGACGAACCCCTGCTCATCGCGGGCGTCGCCACCCATACGCTGGAGATCGTCGAGGCGCTGCCCGATGTCGAGGTCATCATCGTGCCGGTGGGGGGAGGCAGCGGCGCGGCGGGAGCTTGCCTGGCTGCCAAGGCGACTAACCCGCGGATCCAGGTGATCGGCGTACAGGCCGAAGGCGCGCCGGCCGCCTATCGCTCCTGGAAGGAAGGCCGCGCGGTGGAAGCCCCCATCACGACCTTCGCGGAGGGTCTGGCGACCGGCGCCCCGTTCGAGCTGCCCCAATTCATCCTGCGCCGCGACCTGGACGATTTCATCCTGGTCAGCGATGCGGAGCTCCGGGTCGCCATGCGCTTGACGATCGAGCAGACTCGCAACCTCGCGGAGGCGGCGGGAGCGGCCGCGCTTGCTGCCGCAGGCAAGCTGCGCAACCGGCTGCGGGGTAAGCGCGTCGCGCTCATCCTGAGCGGCGGCAACCTCACCCTGGACGGATTGCGGGAATTGTTGCATGATGGAGGCCGGCCAGGCCCTCCGGAGGATGCTCAGTGAACCGTTGCGTGCGCACCTCCGCTCTATTCGCCGCTGCGACGGTTCTCACGTGTGCGCGCACCGAGGGTTCTGGAGACGCAGCCGACTGTCCGTCCAATTGGCCGCGGAGCTGGACCGCTGACTCCTCGCTGAGCCTCTGTCTCCCGCCGGCTTTCGTCCAGAGCGAAGCGCATTCCTGGCAGCGCCTCGATCCGGCGCGGGGACCAGACCCACAGGATTTTTTCAGCGTCGAGGTGATCCGCTGGCCCGACGATTCGGCGGCACTGGGGCACTGGCCCCCGCGCCTGGGGTCCGACCCCGAGTGCCAGGCGGATTGCATCACCGTGGATAGCTCGGCAATCCATACGGATCGCTGGAGCGGGATGGAGGCGCACACCGAAACCGGGCGGATCAGCGGCGGCCTTGCCGGACTGCAGCGGCGGCCGGTGTTCGTGTCGGGCTGGGTGATCGCGAGCGATCGGCGCGGGTTTGCCCAAGGCTGGGCAACCCTGCCGACTACGCTCGATACGTTGCGTCAGACGCTGCGGACCGTCCGGGTCGGTCGTTAGCTCGGAGGCTGCTCGGCGGCGCCGTGCATGATGGCCGTTTGCAGCTTGAGGATGCCGGTCTCGTCACGTCGTAGCGCGTAGGTCGAGGTCTCCTCCCCGACTTCTTTGCCCTGCTCGTCCAGATAGGGCCAGCGCACCTCCACCAGGGCGATGCGCGGGGTCAGCCACTTGAGCTCCCGGATTTCCGCTCGGGTGTCCACGATGCCCTTCGCGTTGTACTGTTCTTTCGCTCCACCGAAGAACGCCTTGACCTCGTCCAGCGTGCCGACTGCACGGGCCTCGGTGTCTCCCAGCACGAGCGCGGGAACGGCCCACATCGAGGCGACCGTCTTGCCGTCTCCCTGCGTGATGGCCCGCGCCATCCGATTGAGCAATGCTTGCACCTCCGCCTGGCCTGCCACACCCTTGGTTGCCGTCGCTGCGCCTTGCATTCTTCCTCCCTGGTGTCGGCCTATATTCTTTGGACGGTGGCGACATCGGCTTCGACACGACCGCCTGGAAACCGAGCACCCGGCCAAACATGCTGAACCGATGCTGCACTCCTGTTGTCATTCTGGGTATCCTCATGTCCCCTGTGGTTCCGCCGGTATTTGCGCAGGTGCAGACTCGGCACGCTCGCGGCAGCTTCGACGTTACGCTGTCTCCGCTGCCCCTGGCGGACAGCCTCGCGGGTTCGACCCTGAGCCGGATGTCGCTCGAGAAGCAATTCCACGGCGACCTGGAGGGCACCAGCAAGGGCGAGATGCTGACGGCGGGCACTGTCGCCAGCGGCTCTGCGGGTTACGTGGCCATCGAGCGGGTGACGGGCAGGTTGCACGGGAAGAACGGCACATTCGTGCTCCAGCATTCCGGCACCATGACACGCGGCGCGTCCCAGCTGATCATTACGGTTGTGCCGGACTCAGGCACCGGCGAGCTGGTGGGTCTGGCCGGCAGGATGCTCATCACGATCGCCGACGGCAAGCACTCCTACGAGCTCGAGTACACCATCCCGTCGCCGTGATCGGGACTTTTCTTTCTTGGACCGGGTTCACCTGTCCGTCCGCCCTTCCTCCGCCCCCGAGCGCAAAATGGAGTAGATTTAGGCCATGACTACCAAACTCGAGAAGCCGTTGAAGCGCGAGCTCAACATCGGCGGTGAGCCCTACGTGCTCATCATCACTCCGGACGGACTCAAGCTGACGCCCAAGGGCAAACGCAAAGGGCTGGAGCTTGCGTGGAGCGCCCTGATCAGCGGCGAGGCTGCTCTTGCGACGGCGCTGAATGCCTCGCTGGAGCAGACCAGGGAATCGCCGTAGACTCTCCGTTGAACGGAGGTCCCATGGCCGCGCCGCAACTGATCGGCCAGGCTCCCGCAAGCGCTTCAGCGAATTACCCCGCAGCACCAGGTCGCCGCCGACTCCCCGACGATCTGCTCCGTGATGCTTCGCGCCGGCTGGGAATCATCGCGCTGCTCGCCGGTATTCTGTGGGTGGCCGGCCTGCTACTGGATCACCTCCTGATCCAGCGTGCCTCGGGTGACCCCGCCTGGCTCGCCTTCCAGTCCGCTGACGCGATAGGCCTGGCGAGCGCCGTGGTTTCCTTCGCGCTCTTTTTCTACACCAGGCGGAGCAGCCGAAGCCCCGCCTTCATCTTGGACCTCGGCCTCGGCTTCCTGGTTTTTCTCTCCGCCGCACTGGGGCTGATCTGGCACTGGGCGCCCTCCACTGCCGAGCCTGTGCCGGGCGTCAGCTGGATTGGTGTGGCGGTGCTTCTCTTCGCCGCGGTCGTGCCCAGCACGCCGCTCAAGACGCTGGTCACCGGTCTGCTTGCGGTCTCGATGAACCCGCTCGGCATGGCTATCGCCAGAGCCCGTGGTGGCTGGCAGTACGAGTCCTTCGGCGATCTGCTGCGGATGCACTACTGGGACTATCTCGTCGTCGGTGTCGCCGTCGTCATTTCGCAAGTCGTCACCAAGCTGGGTCAGCAGGTCAGCAGGGCACGGGAGATGGGTAGCTATCAGCTGGGTGACCTGCTCGGCAAAGGCGGCATGGGAGAAGTCTATCGCGCCACCCACCGCATGCTGGCGCGGCCTGCCGCCATCAAGCTCATCCGGCCTGAGACGATCGGCAACGGCGCGGCAGGAGAGCTTGCGGTCAAGCGGTTCCGCCGCGAGGCCCAGGCGGCCGCGAACCTCCGCTCCCCCCATACGGTGGAGCTTTACGACTTCGGGGTGACAACCGACGAGACACTCTATTTCGTGATGGAGCTGCTCGACGGAATGACCTTGGACGTCTTGGTCCGCGAGCACGGACCCTTGCCCGCCAATCGGGTCATTCACATTCTGCGCCAGGTGTGTGCGTCCCTGCAGGAAGCCCACGCCGCGGGTCTGGTGCATCGCGATATCAAGCCCGCCAACATTCACATCGGACACTTGGGCCTGAGCCATGACTTCGTGAAGGTGCTGGACTTTGGCTTGGTCAAATCGGTGGAGACTGTCCCTCGTGAGCTGTCGCTCGCCACCGAGGTCGGCCTGACCCCGGGAACGCCGGACTATATGGCTCCCGAAATGATTCTGGGTGAAAGTATTGACAGCCGGGCCGATCTCTATGCCCTGGGCTGCGTCGCCTATTATCTCCTCACCGGCAAAACGTGCTTCGAATCGGCCAACGTCGTCCACGTGATCGCCCGACACCTGAACGAGGTGCCAGTTCCGCCCTCCCAGCGCGCCGACAATTCCGTGCCGGCCGCCCTCGAGCAACTTGTACTCGACTGCCTGGCCAAGCGGCCCGAGCAGCGGCCGCGGAGCGCCGCCGAGCTGAGCCGCGCTCTCACCGCGATCGACGTCGCGCCCTGGGACGAGGAGCAAGCCGCCGAATGGTGGAGGACGCGAGCCTCAGTTGCGGAATAGCGGGTTAGCTTCTCGCTGTCACGCGCTCCAGGGTCTTCTTTGTTGGATAGTAGTCGTGCCCCTCTCCGCCCAGCCCGTCGCGAGATTGGACCTCGCCGCCTCCAATCGCTACGTTTGGCACGGGCTTTCGCGAGCCGGCGGCATCGTGCTCCAACCGTCGCTTGCCGCAGGCTACCAGTTGCGCAGCCTCTCCCTCGCGATCGGCCTGGCGCGCCACTACGAATTGGACCAGGTGAGCCCGGACGAGTTATCCGAGCTGGGGAATAGCGCCGGTCACCTCGGCGAGGACAATCTCTGGGTCCAGGCGGATCTCGGCCTCGGCTCTGTCCGGCTGCGCTCGGGAATCGTGCGCTATGTCTTTCGAGGTGCCTCGCCTCAAGGAGGTGCTGGGCCGCTGGGTAACACGACGGAGGCCTACCTCGCCGCGGGAGTAACCAGTACCTACCTCAACCCGCTGCTGGAAGCATGGTGGGACCTCGATCAGGTCAGGGGCGGCTTTATTCGCGCCTCCGCCAGCTCGCCCGTTATGGGTTGGCCGATCGCGCCTTTCTTCTTTGTCTCACTCGGCGGCGAAATCGGTTTGAACCTGGGGCAGGCAGCCGATCCCACCCGGCCAAGCGACCTCGCCAATTTCTCCGAGCGTGGGCTTACGCATGCCGGCCTCGGGCTCGACCTGCTCTTCCGGGTCAGCCAGTGGCCGGGACTGGGCTCGGCGAATTTCAGCGTGGCATTGAACAGCCAGCTCAACTTGGACGACGCCACTCGCTACGATGGAATCGGGCGCAGCCAAAACGTGATCGTGTGGCTGTCCGCCGGCGTGACGTTGCTGCTGGGCGGCGAAGCGCGGACCTTGCGATGACTCCCGCGCGACAGCTCGTCCTACTGGCGCTGTCGAGCGCGCTGCTGACCTCCTGCGGGAGAGCTCTTCTCCTGGATGGTCTGCTGAGCCCCCGCCCGGAGCCCCATCCCGGGAACTCAGCCCGCCTGCGGGCCGGATTCGGCCGGGCGGACATCACCCCGCCCGCCGGTGTCGGACTGGCTGGAAATGCCACCGAAGGACGCCGCGCGCACGGCTACCGCCTGCGCTTGTACGCGCGGGTTATGTTGCTCGAGGATTCTGCCGGCAATCGTCTTGCACTCGTGGTGGCCGACTTGCCGCTGGGCTCGGCCCTGTTACATCGGCGCGTGGCGGCGTTGACGGCCGCCAGCGACGGGATTGGGGTTGACCGTTTGATTATTTCCGTCACCCATACCCATTCGGGGCCCAGCCATTACTTCGAGGGCGGAGCCTTCAACGACCAGGGCAGCTCCGTGGTGGGATTTGACACTGTCTTGTTGGATTCGCTCGCACGGCGGATTGCTGCTGCAGTTCACGCGGCCACGCTGGATCTGCGTGACGCGAAGGCGGCATGGGGCAGCCGGCGGGTCTGGGGCTATACGCGCATTCGGAGCATGTCGGCGCTGCTTCGCAATCTCCCGGAGCCCACGGCACCGTCCGATGCACCTGATTCGCTTCCGCTCGAGTACCGCTTGATCGATCCGACCCTCACGCTGTTGCGGATCGATCAGCGTGATTCCCTCACCGGACGCTACCGGCCCGTCGGAGCCTTCAGCCACTTCGCCATCCACGGCACCGGCAACGCCTCTGAGAATGAGCTGCTCGATGCGGACATCCATGGCTTGGTAGAGCGCCGGCTCGAGCGCCACATCGATCGGTCCGGGTCCTTTGTGCCGAACGCATTTCATCTCTTCGCGAATGGCGCCGAAGGAGACGTTTCCCCGGACTGGCCGAGCCGGAGCCGCTGCGCCGTGCCGGTCCTCGCCACCTGGCCACTGCTCGAAGGACCGTTCACGAAGCCCCTCTGGCAATGGAAGCCGCTGCCACCACCTGACGCCGCTGCTTGCATCCACGCAGCCCGGGACGCGGTCGAACGGATCGGCAACGGCTTGGGAGACGAGGCGATCAAGCTATTCGACAGCTTGGGCGACGCACTCGACGAGCGACTCACGCTGGGGCGCACCTTTTCGACCCTGGCGCTCCGCCAGGATGCGGACTCCCTGCGAATTTGCCGGGTGCCGGCCGTCGGAGCCTCCATCATAGGTGGCTCAACCGATGCCCTAACCCGGGTGAATCGCTTGCGATTGCTCGGGCTCCTTTCCCTGAGTTTCGAGCAGGGAGCCGCCAATCCACACGGCCAGGGCTGTCATGGGTCCAAGCATCTCCTGTTCGATGTCCTGTTCGGCAGCCTTCCGAACCGGGTGGCCGTGAGCCCGAAGCTTCCCTCGTTCGCTCAGCTCTCGGTGCTGCGGATCGGAAACCGCGTGATCGGTACAATTCCCGGCGAGGTGACCACCACGACCGGAGGCCATCTGCGTGCGGCGATGCTCGCGGCGGCCCACCGGCTTGGCCTTTCCGTGGACACGGCGCTGATCCTGGGCCTCAGCAATGGACATATCGGCTACGTGACCACCGCGGAGGAATACGCTGCACAGCGCTACGAAGGAGGCTCGACGCTCTACGGTCCTGGAGAGGCCGCGATGTTCGTCCGGGCATTCTCGGGGTTGACTACGCTCCTGTCTACTGGAGATACTCTGCCGAGGGCGAGCGCCCGGACCATCTCGTATTTTCCGGGCACCCGGAGAGCTCTCCTGCATCCCGAGAAATCCGCTCGCATGGAGTCGCCCCGGGTGGAGCGGGCGTGGTGCTCCCGTGATACGCTCTACGTCGATTACCGGCTCGGCGCGGTCCAGGATTGGCCTGCCCGGAGTCCCTTCGTCACCAGCCCTAACGTCGAAATCCTTCACGATAGTGTGGTAGTGGCGTGGGATGATGATCCTTCCGTCGAGCTCCATCTGCGCTCGCTCCGTCAGCAGCCGGCTCGCTGGCAGCTCCGCTGGTCCCGCGCGCGCTCGGGCTCGGCATACCGGGTGCGGCTACGCGGCCGGGCCGAAGGCGCGCCGATCGAGTGTTAGCGCTATTATCTCGGAAGCCGTCCATCTCCGGAGTAATTGACATGGCCGAGCCCGGCACACAGCCCGGCGCGATCCACCGGCGCCGCCTCTTCTTTGGAATCTGCCTGGCGCTGATTCCGACCGGCGCCTCCTTCGCGCTGGTCAGCAACATCCTGGTGCCGCTCAAGCAGCAATTCATCCTCACCAACTACCAGGTCGGCCTGATCGGCGGCGCCGCCCTCTGGGGCATGGCGATCTCGCTGCTCGTGATGGGGCCGCTGCTCGAGGCCTTTGGATTGAAGAACGGCGCTCGGCTCGCCTTTGCCGGCCACCTCACCGGCATCACGCTGATGATTCTGGCGGTTACCCGGGTGGGCGACCCGTCGGCCTTCTGGATGCTGATGGCGGGCGCGGCAACCCTGGCTGCAGGGAACGGGATGATTGAGGTGACCGGGAACCCACTCGTCGCGGCTCTCTTCCCCGACGCGAAGACCAAACACCTGAACTGGTTTCACGCGTTCTTCCCAATCGGTATCGTGCTCGGCGGACTCACCGGCTTTGCGCTCGCGACCTGGGGCGGCAAGTTTTTTTATTGGCCCTGGCAGCTCGCAGTGATTTACCTGCCGATTCTCGTCTATGGGACGCTACTCCTTCCGCAGCGATTTCCCAAAACGGAGAATGCCGAACACGGCATCCCGGTTCGCGACATGTTCCGTTACACGCTGACGAATCCGTTCTTCCTGCTGATGCTCGCGATGATGGCGATCACCACCTCGATGGAGCTCGGGCCCATGCGCTGGGTGCCCGCGGTGCTCCAGTCGGCTGGCTTGCACGGCATCCTGGTGCTCGTCTGGATCAGCGGCTGGATGGTGGTGTTGCGCTCGCTTGCCGGCCATGCCGTCGAGCGATTGCAGCCGACCGGCATGTTACTCATCGCCGCCCTGCTCACCGGCTCGGGACTTTTTCTCCTGAGCTTTGCCACCGGCACCTGGAGTGCCTTCGCGGCCGCGACCGTCTTCGCCTGCGGCGTTGCGTTCTTTTTCCCCACCATGGTCGGCACGGTGAGTGAGAAGCTGCCGCGCACCGGTTCGCTTGGCATCGTGCTGACCGCTGGAATCGGCCTCGGCATGGCTGGCGCCGTCGGCGTCCCGCTCATGGGCAAGCTGGCGGACCGTTACCTGGCGGCCTCGCTGCCCGCGCAGACTGCCGACCTGCTGCAGCGCGTCGAACAGAAGTTCCCGGAATACCTGGAGCCCGCCACACCTGACCTCTCGACCCTGGGTTACCGACCCCATGAGGTGGAGGAAGCGCTCAACGCCACCCGGGCCGCCCTCGCAACGCAGCAGGCGACCGGCAGCCTCCACAACGACGCCACCGCCAACGCGCTTCGCGCCATCGTGGCGACCGCGATTCCCGGCGAGCCTCTGGTGGCCGAGGCCAACGCGATCCTGCAGCCCGCGGAAGCCGCAGGGGGCCAGCGCGCGTTTCGGTACATCGCACCAGCGGCGCTCGTCCTCATTCTCGTCTTTGGGGCGATGTATCTCGCCGATCGCCGCCGAGGCGGCTATCGAGCCGTCAGGCTGGCCAAAGCGGCCGCCTTACTGCTCGTCCTGCTGCTGCCGGCTTCCGCTCATGCGCAGACCCGCCTAATCGCCCAGCAGCCCAACCGCCGCCCGGTTGCCCGCCTGGCCGTCTTGTTCCTCGGCGACAATGGTCATCATCGGCCCACCCAGCGCGCCAAGGAGCTGCTGCCCATTCTGGCCCAGAATGGTATCGACCTCTTCTACACCGACGACCGCGAGGATCTGAACGACGCCGAGCTCAATCGTTACCAGGTGGTCATGCTCTACAACAATCACCTCACGATCTCCAAGCCGCAGCTCGCGGCGCTGCTCGCGTTCGTCGGAGACGGAGGCGGTCTGGTGGTGCTGCATTGCGCCTCGGCTTCCTTCCAGAATTCCGAAGAGTTCATCCGGCTGGTCGGTGCCGCTTTCAAGAGTCACGGGACCGATACGTTCAGCGTCGTGCGGGTTACGCCCGATCACCCCGCGATCAGGGACGTGCCGACGTTCACCAGCTGGGATGAGACCTACGTGCACACCAAGCACAACCCGGTCAATCGCACCGTGCTCGAAGTACGGCGGGAAAACGGCCACGATGAGCCCTGGACCTGGGTTCGCACCTATGGGAAGGGCAGGGTGTTCTACACCGCCTGGGGTCACGACCAGCGCACCTGGGGTAACCCGGGCTTCCAGCGGCTGGTAGAGCGGGGGATTCGCTGGACGGCCGGCGACGCCGCTTTGACGCGCGTCGCCGCGAGCCCGGCCCCCAAAATGCTCGACCTGCCGGTCCCGCTGCCAACCTATAAGCGGCCGCCGGCTCCGTGGAACACGCTGGATACCGCCGTCACCCGGGCGCCGGACGCGCTGCCCACTCGCGAGTCGCTCTTGTTGATGACGCTGCGGCCACGCTTCAGCGTCACCCCTTTCGCGTTCGAGCCGTTGATCGGGAACATCATCGATTTCACCTGGGATGCTCGCGGCCGGATGTGGGCGGTGGAGACCAACGACTATCCCAACGTCGTCCTTCCCGACAGCGTACCGGGCCACGACCGGATTCTCATCCTGCAGGACAGCAACAACGATGGGGTCGCCGACAAGGTGACGGTCTTTGCCGAGGGGCTCAACCTGGCGACTTCGCTCGCGTTCGCGAACGGCGGCCTCGTCGTAGGCCAGGCACCGCACATGCTCTTTTTCAAGGACACCAATGGGGACGACAAGGCCGACGAGAAGCAGATCCTCTTTACTGGATTCCCCCGCGGTGATACTCACGGAACCATCAGCAACCTGCGCTACGGTTTCGATAATCAGGTCTGGGGCTCGCTCGGATACAACGGCTTCCGTGGCACGGTAGGGAAGACCACCTACGCGCGCGGGCAGTTCGGGTCCGGCTACTTCCGGTTTCCGGGTGACGGCTCCGAGCTGGAATACGTCGCGCGCACCAGCAACAACACCTGGGGCGTCGCCTTCACGGAGGACAATTTCGTCTTCGGCTCCACGGCAAACAGCCGCCCCTCGAACTTCGTGCACATTCCACTCCGCTACTATCGTGCGATGGGCGCGCGCGACACCGTGCTGCCCGATATCGCCGATCGGCTCGATGTCTTCCCCGTTCGCGACATTCTGCAGGTAGATCAGTTCGGTCGCTACACGGCGGGCGCGGCCCACGAGGTCTACACGGCGCGGGCGTTCCCCAAGGAATACTGGAATCGCGTGGCCTTCGTCGCCGAGCCGACCGCCCACCTTATCGGGATGTTCGAGCTCAACGACAATGGATCGGCGTTCCGCGCGAAGAATCGCTGGAGCTTCCTGGCCAGCCGGGATGCCTGGGCCGCGCCCGTTCAGGTAAAGGTCGGGCCCGACGGCGCCCTTTGGGTTTCCGACTTCTACACGCTGGTCGCGCAGCACAACCCGACGCCGAAGGATCTCCAGGGCTGTTGCGAGACCGGTCCCGGCAACGCCTACGAGACCCCCAACCGCGACCGGCTTCACGGCCGGATCTACCGGATCGCCTACGACAGCGTCGGCGCCGCGCCGCCACTGAGGCTCGACAAGGCCTCGCCGCCGCAGCTGGTCCGGGCCCTCAAGAACGACAACCTGTTCTGGCGCCTCACAGCCCAACGCCTGCTGGTGGAGCGCGGCAAGCAGGACGTGGTGCCGGCCCTGATCGAGCTCGTCAACGATCAGACCGTCGATGCGCAGGGCCTCAATCCCTCCGCGCTCCACGCGCTCTGGACGCTACAGGGACTCGGTGCGCTGGGTCAGCCGGGGGATGCGCTGAGGGCCGCGCGCAACGCACTCTACCATCCCGCGGCTTCGCTCCGCCGGGCCGCGCTCATGCTGTTGCCGCGTGATCAAGAGCTCGCCGACGCCATCTTTGCCGCAGGGATCCTTCCCGATCGCAGCTCCCCCTGGCCCGTGGAGTACACGGTACCGACCGGTATCCTCCAGGATGCCGATGCCCACGTGCGGCTCGAGGCGCTACTGGCGCTGTCGGAGCTGCCGGCCTCGCCGCGAGCGGCAGCGGGCATCGCGGACATCATCATGTTTCCTGCCAATGCGCGGGATGCCTGGCTGCCGGACGCGGTGGCCATCGCCGGGGCCAAACAGGGCCCGGATTTTCTCCGGGAGCTCGTCCGTCGCAGGGTCCCCGACAACGACTCGCTGGCAGTCGCGGGAATGCAGCGAGCGGTCGCCAAGCTCGCTCGCTATCACGCCGCGCCGAAGGACATCCCGAAGGTCGTCGAGCTGATCGGCGCCGTCCCGCAAGCCACCGCCCAGCTCGCGGTCGCGCTCTTGACCGGGATCGCGGAGGGTTGGCCCCAGGAAAGCCCGCCCGAGCTCAGCGTCGAGCAGCGCGCGGCACTGGCTGCCTCGGCGCGCGATGCCTCGCCGGAGCTGACTGCTGCATTTGCCAAGGTCGCCGCCCGCTGGACGCTGCCCGAGGTATTCAAGCAGCCATGATCCCGCTCGTGGCGATCGCCTCACTCCTGGGAGGATCCCTCAGCTCTCTGCCCTTCCCCCCCTCTGCCCCTCTGCCCGTCGACACGACCATCACCGTCCGCGCGAGCAGCAGCACGCTGGAGTTCGACCCTCCCACGATCGCGCTCAAGCAGGGGATGCAGGTTCGTCTACGCTTCGTCAACGCCGGGACGTTGCCTCATAACTTCGTGCTGGTACGCAATGAGGCCGATATCGACGCGCTCGCGAGCGCCGCAATGCAACAGGGAGGCGATTATGTCCCGGCCGCGCTTAAGGCCAAGCTGATTGCCTGGACCCCGCTCGCCTCACCGGGCCAGACGGTCGAAGTCACCTTCACGGTTCCTCCACCCGGTAGCTACACCTACGTTTGCCTGATGTCAGGCCACGCGAACTCAATGCTCGGAACCTTGAGATCCCTGCATTGACGGGTGCCGCCCAGCAACGCCGCATTGTTTCACCACCAGCCGTGCTCGTCGTCACGGGGGCTTCCGGGGCAGGAAAAACGACGCTGGTCAAGGCGATCGAAACGTCCCGCCCGGGTGTCCTCTGTTATTACTTCGACAGCATCGGGGTTCCCTCCGTCGAGCTGATGACGTTGCAATTCGGGGGACCCGAGGCCTGGCAGCGGGTGATGACGGAGCAATGGATGCAACGCCTGGCAGCCAATCCGGAGGGGGCCCGGCTCGCGGTGCTGGACGCGCAAACCCGTCCGAGCTTTGCGGTCGCCGCATTCGAGTCGTCCGGGATTCGGCTCGGCCGCATTCTGCTGGTGGATTGCAGCCCGGCGGATCGCCGCGCCCGGCTGACCAGGTCCCCTGCGCAGCCCGAGCTGTCGGGCAGCCGAATGGATGCCTGGGCGGCCTACCTCCGCGGACAAGCCGATGCGCTGGGGATTCCGGTGCTCGACACCACGGGGCGCTCGGTCCAGTCCGCTACGGACCTGCTCCTGGCGCAGGTCGACGCGCTGTTGCGGGAGGTCGGACCATGAGTCCCGCCGGGAAACCCGACGATTATGAATTCATCGCCGAGCTCTACGACCACGTCGTGCCTTATCGGGAGCGGCGCGATGTCGACTTTTTCGTTGCGGCGGCGCGGGAATCGGGCGGACCGGTGCTCGAGGTCGGCTGCGGCACCGGTCGCGTCCTGCTTCCCATAGCCCGAGCGGGAATCGACATTGTCGGGCTGGACCTCTCCTCCAGCATGCTGGCCGTCTGCCGTCGCCAGTTGGGGAAAGAGCCGGAGGCCGTGCGATCCAAGGTGGAGCTGGTACAGGCCGACATGCGGCGGTTCGAGCTGAGTCGCCGCTTCGCTCTCGTCACGATTCCGTTTCGTCCTTTCCAGCATCTGCTCACCGTGGGGGAACAGCTCTCCTGTCTGGACAGCATCCGCCGGCACCTGATCGACGGGGGCACCCTCATACTCGATCTCTTCAATCCGTCGTTCGATTATCTGGCGCACCGGCCGGTCGGGGAGGAATTCAGTGCGGAGCCCGAGTTTTCCATGGCGGACGGCCGCCGCATCATCCGGCGCCACCGGACCGTTGCCCAGGATCGCTTCAATCAGGTAAATGACGTGGAGCTTCTCTATGATGTGACCCACCCGGATGGACGCCAAGAACGCCTGGTCCAACCCATCCGGATGCGCTATCTCTTCCGTTTCGAGGCGGAGCACCTGCTCGCCCGGGCCGGCTTCGCGGTCGAACATCTGTACGCCGACTACGACAAGAGTGCGTACGGCTCGATGTATCCAGGGGAGCTGATATTTGTCGCGCGGAGGCGGGGTGACGCGGCTCAAACTCCTTGAGTCGCCGGCACGCGTGGGCGCACGACCACTTCGTGCGGTCGTCCGTCATCCACGAGGGGAATGACTCCGTTTTCCAGCGCAGCTCCATCCAGAGTTGTCTCGGATCCGTTGCCACGGATCGCTCCCGGCGACTGCACGACGATGACATAGAGGCTCGTCCCATAGCGGTACTCGATCGTGAGCTCGGGCCACTGCGCCGGGACGCAGGGATCGATCCGCAGGGTAGCGCCCCGTTTCGTGAACCCCAGAAGCGCTTCCAGCCCCACCCGGTACATCCAGCTCGCGGATCCGGTGTACCAGGTCCACCCTCCGCGCCCGAGCGATCCGGGGGTCGTGTAGACGTCGGCGGCGATCACGTAGGGCTCGACCTTGTACTTTGCCGCGCCGGCCGGCGTCGCGGCGTGGGTGAGTGGATTGAGCATCTGGTACAGCTCGAACGCACGGTTCCCCTGACCGCGCAGTGCCGTGGCAAGCACGACCCACGCCGCCGCATGGGTGTACTGCGCGCCGTTCTCCCGGACGCCGGGGACATAGCCTTTGATGTATCCGGGGTCTTCCGGCATTGCGTCGAATGGCGGGGTGAGCAGTTTCACGATCCGCGCGTCTTCGAGCACCAGATGCTCTTCGACCGATTGCATCGCCTGCTCCTGCCGCGCCGGATCGCCGGCGCCGGAAATCACGCTCCAACTCTGCGCGATCGAGTCGATTCGGCATTCGGAGTTCACCGCCGCTCCGAGCGGAGTGCCGTCGTCGAAGTAGGCCCGGCGATACCAGGCGCCGTCCCAGCCGTGCGTCTCGACCGCTGCCAGGTAGGCGTCCGCCTGCGCGCGGCACTCCCTCGCGGTCTCCCGATCGCCCCGGGCATCCGCATGCTGGGCAAAGCTCCGTAACGTGGCGATGAGAAACCAGGCGAGCCAGACGCTCTCTCCGCGTCCAGCCAGCCCGACCCGGTTCATTCCGTCGTTCCAGTCTCCCGTGCCGATGAGCGGAAGGCCGTGCGCACCAGCGGTGCATGCCTTCCGCAGGGCGCGCCGACAATGCTCGTACACGCTGGCGCTCTCGCCACTGCTCTCCGGGAGCTCGTACGCCTCCGCTTCACCCGGCTCGAGCGCGCGCATGCGGAGGAATGGCGCCGATTCGTCGAGCACACCCGCGTCACCGCTGATGCGCACGTAGTGGTCGACCACGTACGGCAGCCAGACCAGGTCATCGGAGAAGCGAGTGCGCACGCCGCGTCCGCTCTCCGGATGCCACCAATGCTGCACGTCGCCTTCCACGAACTGGCGGCCCGCCGCCCGCACCAGATGTGCACGGGCGAGGTCCGGCTCGGCGTAGACGAATGCCATCACATCCTGGAGCTGGTCGCGGAATCCGTAGGCTCCGCTGCTCTGATACATCGCGGTGCGCCCCCACATCCGGCAAGCGAGCGCCTGATACAGGGACCAGCGATTGAGCATGGCATCGAACGCAGGCTCCGGTGTATGCACGGTGATCACCGAGAGCCGCTCCGTCCATTCGCGCACCGACTCGGCGACCGCCTGCTTGGCGCGGGCGACGTCGCGATACTGGGCAACCGTCCGCCGTGCGGTCGCTTCATCCGGAGCGGCGCCCAGCAGGACCGCGACCTCGCGCGTTTCACCCGGAGCGAGCTCCAGCGCGCAGGCGAGCGCCGCGCAAGGATCCAGTCCGGGACCGGTGGTGCCGCTGAGTAGCCCTTCGCCCTGGCGCAGCGCAGCCGGTTCGGCCGGCGTCCCGTTCCGCCCGAGGAACTCATGCCGGCTTCCTGTGTGGCTGGTGACCGGCGCACTCACTGCGCAGAACCCGACTAGGTGCGCGAACTGAGGATGAAAGTGGTTGCGGGCGAAGATCGCGCCGAGCTCGGGCTCGAAAGCCGTGCGGACCTGGTGCTGGGTATGTTCGCGCAGCACGCCCAGCGCCCATTCGACGTAGGCCACCAGGGAGAGCCGCCGTCTCCGCGACTGGCGATTCGTTATCCGGAGCAACGAAACCTTGATCGGTTCATTGCCCGCCAGACCGACAGTGAGCTCGGTGGCAATGCCGGCATGCTCGTGCTCGAACGAGGAGATGCCGGGCGAATGCTTGACGACATACGGGCGACCGCTCTTGACCGGCGCCGGCGTCGGGCCCCAGAACTCTCCCGATTCGTCGTCGCGAAGGTACAGTGCATCACCTGCCGGGTCACTCACTGGATCGTTGTGCCACGGCGTGAGGCGGAAGAAATAGCTGTTTGCCGCCCAGGTAGTTCCCGCACCCCGCTCGGTGACGAAGAACCCACCCCGCGGATTCGCGATGACGTTGGCCCACGGTGCCGGAGGTAGGCGGTCGCCCTGGACGCGAATCCGGTAATCATCTTCCAGGGTCAGCCCCCCGAGGCCATTGTCGAACCGGAGCGGGCCCGCAGCCGCGGGCGCCGGATCGAGAGCTTGCGGGACATCCGCATGCTGCGGCGACCGCGTCAGGCCGATCACGCTTGCCGCGCGGTTCCGAATCCGCTCCGCCAGCGACAGGAAGGGGAGCGTGCTCCGTTCCACCCGCCTTGGCGGCGGAGGCTCCGGTTCACGCTCCAGCGAATCCGGAAAGGTCGGGAGCCGGCTTTCAGCAACAAGGCGCGCCAGCGGCCGCCCGTCGCAGGGGATGCGTACCCGCGCCGTCACAGCGATCATCCGCAGATCGGCGGGTACGAGTGAGCCGAGCTGGCGAATGAAGATGCCGCCGGGCGCGTCCGCGACCCCGGAGCCGCTTGTAGCGAGCATGGTCTCGATGATCCGGTCGTTCAGCTCCTGCTGGTAGCTGTGCGGCTGCGCGTTCACCACGACCAGATCGATCGTCATACCCCGCCGCCGCCAGTAGCGGTGGGCGAGGAACACTTGCTGCAGCGTAGCCAGTCCCTCCGCCGACTCGATCGTGGCCAGGACAATCGGCCAATCGCCCGAGATGCCGTTGGCCCAGAGCTGCTGCTGCGATCCCTGATCGGCGCGGAGCTCCTCGGTCGGCGCCCGCAACGCGGGATTGGGGTAGATGAGGTACCCCGCCAGATCCTGGAACACAGCCGCATCCGTCGGGCTGATCTCGAGCTCCCGGAGCTCGATCTGGGTGGAGGTCCACGCCAGGTCGAGGGAGCGCTGCGCGGTGTGCGAATCGTGGTAGCGATCGGCAAGCGCAAACGCCCGCTCCCGTGAAGTGGCGACGAGTGTCGTGAACGCCACGGACGCCGTCTGTCCCGGCAGGAGTCTCACCCGGGTGCGTAGCGCAAAAATCGGATCGAGCACCGCGCCGGTCGTGCCGGACAGGGCGCCGTCCTGCTCGAGCACGATGGGGTCGCGCGGGGTGCGGCCCCGGCCCAGAAAGCGCGCGCGATCCGTTTCGCAGCTCGCCGTCCCCACCCGCTCCTTGCCGCTGTCCACCACATGGACGCACCAGAGGGCTCGTTCCGTCGCCGAGCGTGGTCGCCGTGTCGCGGTGATGGCCGTACACCACTCGTGCCACTCTGTTTCGACGAAGAGATTGGCGAAAGCGGGATGAACTCGATCCGTCTCGGGAGGCGCCAGCACGATCTCGCCGTAGCTGGTCAGCTCGAGCTCCCGAGTCTCGCTTCCGTTGTTGGTCAGCGTCACCCGCCGTACTTCGGCGGCGTCCTCGGGCACGACCACGATCTCCAGCTTGGTCTCGATTTCGCCGTCGGACCGCTCCAGGGTCACCCGGTCGGTCGCGAGGAACGCGCGGTACCAATCGGCCTCGGCACAGAGTGGCTGGTAGCCTGCGGCCCACGCCCGTCTGCGGGTTAGGTCCTTCACATAACAGAACTGCCCTGTGTGGTCACGGGTTCCGTCGGCGCGCCAGCGTGACACGGCCAGGTCCTCGAATCGACTGTACCCGCCGCCGGCATTGCTCACCATCACGGTGTAGGGCGTGTGGCCCAGCAGGGCAACGTGCGGTTGTTGAGTGTGTGGCGTCGCGATTTCCCGGACGACCGGCCGCGCCGGCTCGGCAGGTGGTGGAGCCTCATCCGGGTGGGCGGTCTGGGCGGGCAGCAGAGCGAGCCGGCGCGGCACCCGCTCGTCCAGCAGCAGCGCCGTCGCGCGGACCATCGGGTCGCTGTGAAACCGCTGCTGCCACAGCTGCGCCTGCAGCGTGTTACTCAGCGCCACCAGAGTCATGCCGATGTGATGCGCCATATAGTTGCGGACCAGGGCGAACGGCTGGCCTGGGTCGGGCCGGGTGTAGTCCGCCGCATCGTAGAATCCGTAGGCCCCCAGCAATCCCATCCCTTCGAGCGTTTGCAGGTTCTGCAGCGCCCGCTCGGGATCGATCAGCGCCGCGAGCGCAGAGGCGTAGGGCGCAACGACCAGATTGCGGGCCAGCCCACGCTTGAGCCCGAGCGCGGGCACGCCGAATCCGCGGTACTGATAGGTGCGATGCCGGTCGCGCAGATTGTAGGCGCACTCGCTGATTCCCCAGGGCACTCCCCGCTCGCTTCCATAGGCAATCTGGATGTCGAGAGCTCCATCATAGGTTTGCCCCAACACCGTGAACGGGAAAGAGTGCATGACGAGCAGCGGCATCAGGTACTCGAACATGCTGCCGCTCCAGGATACCAGTGCCGTTTCTCCCGCCGCGGAAATCAGGCCGCGCCCCAGGCGAAACCAGTGGCTGAAGGGGACGTCGTTCTTGGCGATGGCCACGAAGCTGGCCAGCCGCGCCTCCGAGGCGAGCAGATCGTAGTAGGAAGGATCGAGCGCGTGGGTTGCGGGATTGTAGCCGATCGAGAACAGCTTGCGCGAGGGGTCGAAGAGAAATCCGAAATCCATTGCCGTTATGTACTCCTGCGCCTGCTCGGCCAGGACTTCGAGCCGCCGAGCCAGGTCTCCCTGTCCAGCAGCGGGATCGTCGGCGAGGGCCAGACAGGCCTGGCGTAACGCCATCAGGTGGCCGGCGAGATTGCCGCTGTCGACCGTGGAGATATAGGCCGGCTCGAGCGTGGCCAGACTGCGCAAGTCGTACCAGTTGTAGAAATGCCCCCGGAAGCGGGGCAGCCGGGCGAGCGAGAGGAAGGCACGCTCCAGGCGCACGGTCATGTCGGCGAGCTGAATGATGCCCAGGTCATACGCGCTGACCGTGGCGAGCAACTGGAGACCGAGATTGGTCGGCGAGGTGCGCATCGCTACCGTCGGCACCGGGTGCTCCTGAAAGTTGTCCGGAGCGAGCCAGTTGGTCTCGGCCAGCACGAAGCGCTCGAAGTACTCCCAGTGCAGCCGGGCGTAGCGCAGGGCCACCGCGCGCGATGCTTCGCTCAGCGTTCGGACCAGCGGGGCAATCGGCGCGCTGAGCGCGTAGGCGATGGCCGGCGCCACGGCCCAGAGCAAGGCGAGTGGCAGCAGCGCCACCGCGAGCGGGCCTAGCCCTGGAGATCCGCGGAGTTGCCCGAGGACGAGCGTGCCAAGCATGGCCAGGCTCATTGCGGCGACCGCCGGGCCCATCGCACGCCACATCTCCTGGGGCGTCCCCGAGGTCACCCGCTCCGCTCGCGATGCGGTTTCCCACTCGAGCAACTTCCGCTTGGTTACAAACAGCCGCCAGAGCGTACGGACGATCGCGTCGAGCGAGACCCAGGCCTGATGCGGGAGAAAGGTGATCGCCAGGGCGACTTGCTGGGCGCTGGTGAGGGCGTCCTGTCCCACCGCGCGGTAATAAGCCCGCCAGGACTTGTCACTCGGTGGCCGGACCACGGCGAGCAGAAGGGCCAGCACCCACGGCGCGACGATTGCACCGAGCCCGAGCAGCGTCCAGCGCAGCGGCGAGCCCGGCAGGATGGTCCATCCCGCGAGCAGGAAGGCCAGCTGGGCGAGCTCGACCGTGCTGCGGCGCAGATTGTCGAGGAGCTTCCAGCGGGAGAGTAGCGAGAGCCGGTTGCGCTCGAGCCCGTGAAGCCCCGGGACCCAGGGTGTCAGCCATTGCAGGAGTTGCCAGTCTCCCCGAATCCAGCGGTGTTTGCGGCGCGTGAAGGTCAGATAGCCGGTCGGGTAGTCGTCGTAGACCGTGATATCGGTGGCCAGTCCGGCCCGGGCGTAGTTTCCCTCGATCAAGTCGTGAGACAGCAGAGTGTTTTCCGGAAAACGGCCCTCGGTCGCCCGCTCGAACGCATCGACGTCGTAGATGCCTTTCCCGGTGTAGCTCCCTTCGCCGTAGAGGTCCTGGTAGACGTCCGACACCGCCGTGGTATAGGGATCGACGCCCGGATGCCCGGAGTGGATCGCGGCAAAGCGTGACCGATGGGCGCTGGCGAGCGAGACTCCCACTCGTGGCTGCAGGACGCCGTAGCCGCGGACCACGCGGGCGAGTTCGGGATCGTATTCGGCATGGTTGAGCGGGTGCGCCAGCGCGCCGACCAAGACCGCTCCTGCCTCAGGGGGCAGCACCGTATCCGCATCGAGCGTGATCACATAGCGCACGCGCCGGATTGACTCGACATCGCCAACCACCGTGGTGAAGGCCTCCTGGGCCCCGCCTCGCAGGAACTGGTTGAACTCCTGCAGTTTGCCGCGTTTGCGCTCCCACCCCATCCAGACGCCCTGACGCTCGTTCCAGCGCCGGGGCCGATGGAATAGATAGAACGCGTCCTGGCTCTCGGGCGCGTAACGCGCGTTGAGGTCCCGTACGCCCGCTTCGGCGGCCGCAATGATGCCGGCATCGCTCTCGCGGGTTTCGATCGCCGAGTCCTTGAAGTCACTGAGGAGCGCGAAGTGGAGATGCGCCTCCCGGTTGGCGAGGTACTGCACCTCGAGATTAGCGAGGGCATCCCCCACCTCGTCCACGCTCTCGAAGAGGGTCGGAATCACGACCGCCGTACGGTATTCCTCGGGTACCCCGTGATCGCGGAAATCGAGTTTGGGCAAGAGCCGGGGCGGCAGCAACACCGTCACCAGCTGGTTCACCATGTTGACGGCGAGATCGGTTGCCGGGAGCAGCGCGATGAGTGCTACGGCGAGCCAGGCCGATCGCGCGGATTCCCCTGCGAGCTGAAACAAAGCAAGGAGCGCCACCGCCGTGAACGCCAGAATGCCGCCGACGAATACGCTGTTGGGATGCCGGAGAATCCAGCGGTACAAAGCTTCCCCGACCCGGGGGCGATAGCCGAGCGTCGCCTCGAGGCCGGCCAACCCGCGGTCGATCAGATAGTACCCCACATGCCCTCGGCGCGGATCGGCAGCGGCACCTGCGCGCGCCAGCTCGACGGCCTCTCGGGCAACCGCGTCTTCGCTCCGCCGGATGCGTTTGGCAATCCGCTCGACCACGTGGCGATACTGGTCGCGCGTCGCGAAGGTCATCTGGGGATAGAATCCCGCTGGATCTTCGCGCAGAACCCGCTCCATCCTGCTTTCGTGCTCGACGAACTTGCGCCAATCCCGTTGGGTAATGCCGCGCAAGCTCATGATGCTGTTGGCCATCATGAGCTTGGTGAGTGCCAGTCGCTCCGTGGCACGCGCCGTCGCTTCGTCGGGGCTCAAGCCCGCGCTGGTGATCCATTCCTCCAGCCACACCAGTGGAGGGAAGGCGCCGGAGGCCTGCCGGAGCTGATGCAGGAAGCGGGAGACGAAGATGGAGCTGAGGGCCGGAGGTTCGAGCACGAACTCAGCGAGGGTGTCCGCCAGGATGGTGGAGTCCTGCGCGTTGTCGGCCTGTATCCGCGCCACCCAGCGATCCGCTTCTTCGACCTCGTCGAGCCGCTGGACCGTGCGCAGCGCCATCCGGCGGATGTTTTCCAACAAGCCCAGCCGCAGCATCGCCGGCACCGCCCACAGCTCCCCGATCGACAGCGCCACCTTCTCCTGGAACGCGTCAAAGAAGGGGTCGACGTTGTCGCTGTCGAGCCGGCCCTCGGTGTGGGCGATCAGGGTGATCACCAGCTCGTAGATTCGGGGGTAACCCGCCAGAGGGCCGCTTGCGAGCTCCGGCAGCTCGCGGTAGAAATCGCGGGGGAGACTCTCGTGCACCTCCCGCACGTGCTCCTGTACGACGTGATAATTATCGAGCAGCCATTCGCCGGCGGGCCCGATATCGGTGCCTTGCAGGGATGCGGCCGCCAGCCGGGCATGGGCACTGTCGAGCAGGCTCCGGGTCGCGTTCAGGCGATTGAGCAGGCGGGCCCGGCGGGGGCGCCGGCGCACGGGCACGAGCCGCTGCCGGGTTGCCAGCGTGCGCGCCCGCTCGGCCAGATGCTCTGCGCCCAGCAACTCGCCCCGGATCGGACCAGCAAGCCGGTATTCCGTGCTCATGGCCGAACGGCGGCGGGGGCGGAGCCACCGGGAGAAAAGTGCTCTCATCGTTATCGAGGGGAGACGTACGAGTGTTTACCGTTTGCCACTCAGCACAGCACCTCGTCAGCTCTACGTCTTGTGCTCCGGCGTTCGAATGCCGCTATCACCCCCATCCAGATCGCAACGAACAAAAGCCCGTACATTTCCCGCGCCTCTTCGACACCGGCATTCCGCATCTCGAACTCGGCGAACATCTCGGTGAAGCCCACCTTGCCGATCACCCGCGGTGCAATGGTGGCTGCCCAGGTCAGCGCAAGCACCGCCAGCAGAGCTGGAATCCATGCTCGCACCCCTCGCCTGAGCTCGAGCCCACAGACGACGGTGGCCGCGCCATACACCCCCATCCAGCGGATGGGGTCCGGATCGTTCAGTTGTACCACGGTCGAGAAAAGAAACGCAAGGCACATCACAGCATTCGCAATGATCCACAGCGTCCGACCCAGCTTCTTCTCATCCACGGAGCTACCAGCCTCCCCGGACACCCAGCACAATCACCTGCCCCGCGGCCGGATAGAGGTACGCCTCTCCCGATCCGCTCGGATCCAGAAACCCGGTGGTGCTGTATTCGGACCCCAGGAGATTGCGTACCGAGAGCAGCACGCCGATTCCTCGCACCCGGAGCACGAGCTGGGCGTCCACGCGAGAGTAATTCGGCAAGCGGACCGAGTTTGCGTCGTCGAGAAAAATGTCGTGCACGTGGGTCGCCACCATGGTTGCCTCGAGCAGCGAGCCGGGTCGCAGCGATAGACCCGCCGTCACCGAGTGGCGCGGGATCGCCTTGAGCCGCTGGCCGGAATAGTTGCCGCTCCGCGAGATGGCCGACTGCAGTGTGTAGTTCGCGAACCCCGAGGCGCCACTCCCGCCGACGTGCAGGCCGGCCTCGATTCCGCGATGCCTGCTGCGGCCAAGGTTCACGTAACGGAACGACGTGATATCGAAGTCCAGCTCGTCCTTCATATTCATCTGATAGCTGCTCAGCGAGGCTGTCGCGCGCACCCCGCGCGCCAGCTCCGCGGATTGATAGGCCCCCAGCTCGACACTGCTGCCGGATTGCGGTCGCAACTCGGGGTTGGACGTCGTCACGGCAAACGGCGGGAAAGGGATTGGGATGCTGCGCTGATCATAGAGCTGATCCAGCGTCGCCGCCTTGAAAGAACGGCCGATGGCAAGATAGAGATTGCCGGCGCTTGTGGCGCGGTTCAGATAACGGAGGTTGAGCCCCGCCTTCGGACTGAATGCCGTGTGACTCGCAGACTCGCGAGCCTGTCCGCTGGGAATCCTGGGCTCAAAGCTGTCGTCCAGCAGGTCCAGCCTCGCGCCGAGGGTCAGCCGCAAGGCGTCGAAGGGTCGCCCGAGCAGCTCCGCGTAGATCGCGCCGCTGGTCCGGGTGCTGCTTCCCTGGGTGTCGAGCGGGCCGCGCTCGCCGTCGGAAAAGCGAAAGTAGCGAGAATTGAGCCCGCCCCGGGCGGCCTCGATTCCCACGATCAGTCGATCGGTGTGCGGGAGCGGAGCGTCGCCACTTTCCAGCTGCAGGCTCAGCGCACCGCGATCGGTGCCCGCGAGTCGTTCCTTGGTGTCGCCAAACCCGGGTGCCAGGGCCAAGGTGCGGATCGCGTCCACCCTTCGGAGCTCTGCGCTCGCGGAGCCGACGAGCTGGGTGCGCCCCGCAAGGGATCGGCTTCCCTGCAGCGCCAGCACGCCGCCTTTGTCGCTGCTGTGGTCGAAGCGGAAGAGCGGATCCGAGCCACTCCGATCCTGCTGCAGAAGGCTCTCTCGCAATGGTCCCGGATCATCGTTATCCCGCCAATGCGACCGGACCGCCACGCCGACCCACCCACTCGAGCCTTCGGTCAGCGTCATTCCGGCGTTTGCCCGGGCAGCGGTGCGCTCAGCGTGATCCCGGAATCCTTGAGTGCGGTCGACGCCGCCGGCAAGCGACAGGGACTGCCTTCCGGCGCGCCCCGCAAGGCCGGCGGCGGCGCTCCAGGTGCCGAAGCTCCCTCCGCTCCCTTCCCAGCTGAGCCGCGCTGCCTGGCGTCCCAGCTCGGAGCGGCGGGTAATGATGTTGATTATTCCCCCGATCGCGGCATCGCCATACAGCGATGAGGCGCCTCCCCGCACGACTTCGATCGCCTCGATGGCGGCAAGTGGAGGCAATACATCCCAGGCAACTAGGCCCGTCTGCAGCTGATTTACCGGGTGCCCGTCGACCTGGACGATGACGTATTCCGCCTCACCACCGCCATAAAACCCGCGCACCATGAGCTGCGGATCGAAGCCGAGGCCGTCGAAGTCCACCGTGCTGAAACCCGGCGCCAGGCGGAGCAGATCCGCGAGCGTGGCTCGGGGATACCGTGCGAGCTCCTCGGCGGCGAGTCGCGTCACCGCCGCCATCGAGGAGCTGACGCTGCCGCGGGTACGCTCTGCGGTGGCGACCACGGGGTCCAGCAACCGCGGCCGGAGCGTGTCCTGGGCCCGCGCTCCGCTCGTCTGGGCCAGCGCCGCGACCAGCAGTGTCCACTTCACCTCGGAAGCCGCAGCGATTTGAACGCCCTCGCCTGCTCCTCGATGGCGCGCTCCGTTGCCAGTCGCTCGATGCTCGAGGCCCCGAAGAATCCCGCTACACCGGTCGTGCGCTCCAGCAGGTATTGCACATCCTTCGGCTCGGCGAGGGGACCGCCGTGGCACAGCACGATCGTCTCCGGATTGACCGCCTTGGCCGCATCGTGCATCTCCTGCACGCGCAACACGGCGGCATCGAGGGACAGTGCCGCTGTCTTGACGCCGATTGAGCCCGCGACCGTGGTATTCACGTGGGCGACGATGACATCCGCGCCGGCCCGGGCGAATGCGGTGGCCGTGGCGGCGTCGAATACGTAGGGACAGGTGAGCATGCCGAGCTCATGCGCTTGGGCGATCATCTCCACCTCGAGCTGGAGACTCATTCCGGTCTCTTCGAGAATCTGACGAAACTGCCCGTCGATCAGCCCTACCGTGGGAAAGTTTTGCACCCCATCGAACCCCATGTCCCGAAGCTGCGGGAGGAACACCCGCATTAGCCGGAATGGGTCGGTGCCGCAAACGCCCGCCAGCACGGGCGTGTCCTTCACGATCGGCAGCACCTCGCGCGCCATGTCCACCACGATGGCGTTTGCGTCGCCGTACGGCATCATGCCCGCAGCGCTGCCTCGCCCCGCCATTCGGTAGCGTCCGGAGTTGTAGATGACAATCAGGTCCACTCCACCGCGCTCGGCGAACTTGGCCGAGATGCCGGTCCCCGCCCCCGCGCCGATGAGAGGAGAGCCCGCGGCCACTTGGGAGCGGAGGCGGTGGAGGGATTCCTCGCGCGCGATGAAGGGCATCCTGAGTCAGCTCCCCAGCTGGTGTAAGAGCTCGTCCGCCAGCGCGTGGGCGAACTCTTCATCGTTGATGTGCAGGTCCAGCTCCCGTACCTGCACGTTGGGTCCGGCATGGCGCCGCAGGGATTCGACCAGTGTCCGGTCCGCCTCCGGGTCGTGGAACGGCTGGCCCGGTGCATCGAGCATACTCACACCCTTGAGAGGAAGCAGGAGGGTGACCGGACCCGTGGCCCGGCTCAATTGTTCTCCGATGCGCCGGCCGATCTCGCGACACTCCTCCAAAGAGGTTCGCAGCAGCGTCACCGTCGGATTGTGCCGGTACAGCGTCCGCCCCCGGAATCTTTCGGGCACCGTGTCGGCGGGGCCAAAATTGACCATGTCGAGCGCCCCCGCAGACACGACTTGCGGCAAACCCTTGCGCCCGGCCGCCGACAGCCGATCGGGGCCCGCGCTCAGCGCGCCGCCCACCACTTCATCGCACCATTCGGTCGTCGTAACGTCGAGCACTCCGACGAAATATCCGTCATCGATCAGCCCCTCCATGGCACGCCCGCCTGAGCCCGTTGCGTGAAACACCAGCACGTCGTATCCCGCCGCCTCGAGCCGCTTGCGCGCTGCGGTGACGCAGGGGGTGGTGACCCCGAACATCGTCGCGGCAATCAGGGGGCGGGTCGTTGCGGCCGCAAGTGACGGATGCGGCTCCAGCATCCCGCAGATCGCGCCTGCGGCATTTTCCAGGATCCGTCGCGAGAGCGGATTGAGCCCGGCGATGTCGCCCACGGAATACATCATGGTGATGTCCTTGACGTCGACATAGGGCGCCGTGTCCCCCGACGCCATGGTCGAAACCATGAGCTTGGGCACTCCCACCGGCAGCTCGCGCATGGCGGCGGTGATCATCGTCGTTCCACCCCCTCCCCCCAGTCCGAGCACGCCGCCGAAGCGCCGCGCGGCGTAGAGCTCCCGCGTGAGCACCCGGGCGCCGGCCAGCATCGCTTCCACTGCCGGACCGCGGTCCCGGCGCGCCCTCAGATCTGCCAGCGAGCTGCCCCCGGCCCGGGCTACCTCTTCCGCGCTGATGTCGACCGGGAACGGCGTCGCGCCTTCGCTGCCTAACACGCCCAGATCGAGCGTAAGGACACTGAACCCGCGTGCCTCGATGACCGAACGCACGAAGGCATATTCGTCGCCCTTGGTGTCGAAGCTGCCGAGCAGGAGAATGCGGGGCTTCACTCGGGGAAGCGCAACGGCGCCTTGAGCGAGCGCCAGGGCTCCTCGGTATGGACGTCGATGATCGCGGGGCCATTGAAGCTGGCCGGCGAGAGAATGGCGAGAAACACCAGGGGAGCATCCCCGGCATTGTAGGTGCCGTGCACCACATCGCGGGGTATGTGGGCCGACTCCCCCGCGCGCAACATCCGCCGCTCCCGGTCGACCCACTGCTCGGCTGTGCCGGAGATCACGTAGATGATTTCCTCGAGCGCCGGGTGTCGGTGGAACTGATGCGCCCGCCCGACCGGCATCCGGACCCGGACGAGCAAGAGTCCCTCGGCCTCCGTGAGCCCGGGCCGGCAGAGCCATTCGTGCGGCCCCCAGGGCGAGGGCTCGACCTGCATCTCCGCCGAAGTCACGAAACGCAAAGCGGGCCACCCTTTTTGGTTTCCAGGAGGACTTCCACTGGATTATATCCTATATATAGAGGATGACCATCTCTCGTCGCGACATGCTCGCTGCCACCGGCCTTGCCATTGCCGGAGCTGGCGTGAGACCGCACGCTCCGCTATCCGGGACGGCAAAGCTGGGGACGCAGAGTCTCGATCCCTGGCTCGAGATCGATCCCGCGGCACTCGGGCACAACGTGCGAACGGTCTCTCAGCTCGCGGGGGGCCGCCCCATTCTGGCAGTCGTCAAGAACAACGCCTACGGTCTCGGGCTCGGGATTGCGGGCCCCCTGCTGGATGCGCTGACGGCGGTGTGGGGATTCGGCGTCGTTCGCCCGGAGGAAGCGCGCGCTCTGCGAGGAGCCGGTGTGCGGAAGCCCATCGTCTTGATGGGTCCCGCCGCGGAGCAGGAGGTGGAGGAGTTGGTCCGGCAGGAGGTCCGGCTGGCTCCGTACCGAAGTGCCGATGCCGAACGGCTCATCCAGCTGGCGGCGCGACTCAAGCGTCCGGTGCGCGTGCACCTCTATGTCGATACCGGAATGCACCGAATGGGGCTGCCGTACGAGCAGGTGTTGCCCTGGCTCGAATCCGCAGCCTTGCGCCGGGCCATCTCGATCGAGGGCGCGTTCACCGAGCTGGTGGAGGATCAGGAATTCGACCGGGAGCAAGCGACGCGTTTGACGCAGCTCGCTGAGTCCGCTCGTTCGGGCGGAGTGTCGCTCGGGAAGCTCCACGCGGCATCGTCTGATGCCGTAGTGAAGCCGACGGCGGAGACCTTCCTCGATCTGATCCGGCCGGGACTCGCGCTTTACGGAGGCTATCCCACCCCGGAGTCCAGGGCGCGCGGCGAGCTGCGGCCGGCATACCGGCTCAAGGCTCGCGTGATCCGCGTCGACCTGCTCCAGTCCGGCGACGGCGTGAGTTATCATCGCCGCTATCTGGCGGACCGCCCGACCTGGACCGCTACGCTCGGCATCGGTCACGTGGATGGCTATCCCGCTGGTGCGGTGAAGGGTTGCGAAGTCCTGATCAGGGACCGCCTCTATCCCGTGGTCGGAACCGTCAGCGCCAGCCACACCGTGGTGGCCCTGGGCGAGCAAGCCGCTGTGCAGGTGGGGGACGAGGCGACCCTCGTGGGATCCGAGCGCCCCGGGCTCCATCCCAACGCCGTAGCAGAGAAGAGCGGTTGGTCGGAGTACAACATGTTCATGCACCTGAATCCAGGGCTCGCTCGGCGGGTGGTCAGCTGAGGCGTTGATTCCTGCACCCCTCCCGTATCCCCCATTTATCCGATGGTGCCGCCGCCGAGGAACAGCTAGAGTGGATGCGAACTGCATTCACCGAGAAATCTCATGTCGTCTGCGCAGTCCTCCTCATCCCATTCCACCAGTACGCTCCGCGCGCTCTCCTCGCAGCTTGCGGAGGCGGTGGCGGTCGCCAGCAACTCCACCGTCGCGATCCACGCGCGCCGGCGCATTCCCTCGAGCGGCATCGTCTGGCGCAGCGGGGTAATCGTGAGCGCGAGCCATACCGTCAGGCACTCTGACGAGATCTCGGTCACTCTGCCGAACGGAACTTCCACTCCGGCAACGATTGTCGGCCGGGACCCGGCAACCGACCTCATTGCGCTTCGCCTCGATGCCGGCGCCGAAGCGGATGTTGCGGTCAGGGCCGAGCCCGGAGCTGGTCGGGTCGGCTCGCTCGTGCTCGCCGTCGGACGACCCGGCCGCCAGGCAACCGCGAGTTTTGGCATTGTCAGCGCCGTCACCGAAGGCTGGCGCACCTGGCAGGGTACCCGGGTTGATAAGGTGCTTCGTCTGGACCTCGCCATCTACGACGGATTCTCAGGCGGACCGCTGGTCGACGCGTCCGGGGCGGTACTCGGTCTAAACAACTCGGCACTGGCGCGCGGGGCGCCGATGGCGCTCCCGGCGGCAGCCGTCGACCGAGTGCTCGACGAGCTGCTCGAGCATGGGCATGTACATCGCCCCTTCATCGGCGTCGCGGTCCAGCCGGTCGCGCTCTCTACTGCTCTGGTCGATCGGCATCAGCTCGCCCACGATGCGGCGCTCCTGATCCTGACCGTGGCGGAAGGATCACCCTCGGAGCGCGCCGGCTTCCTCGTGGGCGACGCGCTGGTCGCGGCCAACGGGCAGCCGCTCCGGCATCCCACCGATCTGCTCGACGCGCTCTCCAAGGTGCGTGCGGGGACGTCGCTGGAGCTCAAGTTTCTGCGCGGTGGCGGAGTACAATCCGCTGCCGTTATCCCGGCCGATCGCGGAGGAGCCGAATGAATCCTGCGCTGCTCGGCGCGGCCCGCGCTGGATCGACGGATCTTGCCGGGCTCCGCGAGTTGCTCCGTCACGCTGTCGTCGCCGTGCAGAGCGGACACGCGGGGAGCGGCGCCGGTATCATCTGGGGTGGGGCCGGGCTCGTGGTGACGAATGCCCACTGCGCGCCGCGCGGAGATGCCCTCCGGGTGGACGCCCACGGCAAGTGGCGCGAAGCCCGGCTTCTCGCCTACCATCCGCGGCATGATCTCGCGCTCCTTACGGCGCCGTCGGTCAGTGGGCCCCTCCTCGAGGTGCGGGAGCCGGAGTCCTTGCGCATCGGCGAGCTGGTTCTGGCACACGGGCATCCGCTCGGCGTGCGGGATGCCCTCGCCATGGGGGTCGTTCACGCGCTTGCTCGCGATGACCGCACGAGGGCTCCCCGCTGGGTCGTCTCCGCGATCCGCTTGGCGCCGGGCAATTCCGGCGGCCCACTCGTCGACGCGGCAGGACGCCTCGTGGGGCTCAACAGCATGGTCGTCAATGGGCTCGGCATCGCGGTGGCCGCCACCTTGGTCCAGCGGTTCGTGGAGGGAGCGCTCTCGCGACGAGTGGCGTAGCCGCGCGGCACCTTCATGACCCGCATTGCCATCGTGGCCGTCTCGGAGCAGCTCCGAGCGTCGCTCGCCGCGGCGCTGCGGACCCATCCTGGGTTTGAGGTGGTCGCTATCGCGGCATCGGAGACCGATCTGCCGCCCTCCGTTGACGTGATCGTAGCAGCCCGCAGCCCGGACGATGTGCTCGAAGGCTCCGAGCCGGCTCGCCGCGATATGGTCGTCGGCACGGTACTTACCAACCGGGAGCGCGAGATCCTGGCGCTGCTCGCCGACGGGCTGGGCAACAAGCAGATCGCTGCCCGACTCGGGATCTCGACCCATACCGTCAAGACCCATCTGGAGCTGCTCTTCGAGAAGCTCAGCGTGTCCTCGCGCGCCGAAGCCGTGGCGACGGGGGTGAAGCGAGGGTTGCTGCTGCTCTAGGCTCGTCCGGACGGTCGTCTGGTGGCAGAGATCCGCCTGTCCTGAGGCGCCCGATCTCAGCGTTTCCTGCAGACCATCAGCTCGGTGCTCGGACCTTCCCGCTTGAGCCGTACCAGCGCCCGCTCGAACGGATAAAGCAGGGCCCCGAGCAGCCAGCCGAGCGGCTCCGCCAGCAGGGCGGGCGCCACCAGCGCGGTCCAGCCCCAACGGGCCAGGCGAGAGGTGGTGTCGGCGGGATAGTTCATCAACACGAACATCGGGACCCGCTCGACCATCTCGAACCCGGCCGCCTCCAGCAGCCGAACGCTCTCCGCCAGAGGTCGGCTGGTTTGATGCATCACCCGCTCGGCTGGGTGGCGCAGAAAGTTGTCCGACCAGAGGAACCAGCCGCCCGGCTTGAGCAAGCCGGCAATGTTGGAAAACGATCTCGCGTACGCGGTGTCATCCACGAGGTGGAACAGGACATCCATTGCAGACACGGCGTCGAACGACGCGGCGTCGAGGGGTACCCCAGTCAGATCCCCACCGATGTCGGCCCGGACAAATCGGGCGGCCGGCAACGCACGGCCTAGCTCAGCGACCGCCACCTCCGTGAGGTCGAGTCCCGTTACCTGCGCCCCCAATCGCAGCCAGCGCTCAACATAGAATCCGGTACCCGACCCGACGTCCAGGATCTCGGCGCCGCTCCATCCGGTTCCCGATTCCCGACTACCGATTCCCGCCACCACGCGATCAAAGACGTCGCCCCGCACCCGGTACATCCATTCGTTGTAACGTCGCCCCAGCCGCAAATACCCCACCCCCGCGAGCGAGTAGTGCTCCCGGAGCCGGGTTTCCCAGTACTGCCGGTTATCGAAGGGAATCGCCGTACCTGCAACCCGCCACCTGCGACCCGCCACCTGTCACGAAATCGCCTCGCGGACTTCACGCGCCGCGGCGATGGCGTGGTCGACGTCACGGGAGATGGCCCGCGCCTGCTGGGTGGCCTGAGTCAGGTCGCTCAAGACCGCGCCCACGCCGGCGGATTTGAGCCGCAGCATGTCGAACCGCATGTTCTGCATCGCGAGGATGCTCGATTCGAGCCGAGCCGCAATCCTGGCACGCCGGTCCATCAACTCGCTCGCCGTCTTGTACTGTCGCTCCAGGATGCCGATCTGTCGCTCACGCTCCGGACCGTCGGCCTGCAAGGTCAGGAGCTCCAGGCGATGCTTGATCCGCTCCGGCGTCTCGTCGCCGAAGCTGGTATCGATGTCGTACAGCGTCCGGGCCAGCTCGAGCGCCCGCTGGTAGAGCTCGTCGGTGGTTTCGACGATCTCCGTGGGCAGCATCTTGCGATCGCTCTCCGGCAGCTGCTGCACCAGCGAGACGATCATCTTGCGGTCCTTATACGCCGACTCGATGCGGTCGAAATACGGGCCGAACTCTTCTCGTCGGGGTGGGACCAGAGTCTTTCTGCCCTTGGCCCCCGGCACCCGGACCGCATCCGCGGCGGGCGGCGGATTCATCACGTCCCGCCAGCTATAGCCCGCCTGCCAGAGGCGCGAGTAGTTCTTGAGCAGCGGGATCGCCATGCCGCCCGCCGGAAAGAGGAACCAGGGCGAATCCAGTCCGGTGGCGATGTTCAGCAGGAAGAGTCCCACGCTGGTCGCCGCCCAGCGCGCAAACTGCCCGCGCACCTTCTGAACGATTGCGGGCTCTCCCGTGTCTGGGACCGGTAGCTCACCCGGCTCGGTGCGGACCCATTCTCCGCGCTCATTCTTGCGCCACTGACTTCCGACTCCCACAGCCCCTCGGCCCCGCTGTCCTTCGGCCAGTCCAGCCGGCCGTGGGCTCCGGGGAGCCAGCTCCCCTCCCCTTCGTGGCCCCTCTGCCCCTCGGCTCCTCAGCCCCTCTGCGGCTCTGCCGGTCGGCCTTGGGCGAGTTCCCGTGGGCCGAGGACTGACCCGTACAGCGGCCGTCGTGGGCCGATACCCTGTCACGGTCCGGCTCTCCAGGGACCGGCGCAGCGAATCAGCGGTGGGCCAGCGCTGCTCTGGATCCTTCTCCAGGCAGCGGGCGATGGCGAGCGAGAGATCTTCCGGGACTCCACCCTGCGTCTCGTGCAGCACCGGCGCCGGCTCGGTGATTTGCTTCATCAGAATCCCCGCGACGGTCGGCGCATTGAACGGCAATTCTCCGCTGGTCATCTGATACGCAACTACGCCGAGCGAGTAAAGATCGGAGCGGCCGTCGAGATCGCGCTCTCCCGCCGCCTGCTCCGGGCTCATGTACTGCGGCGTCCCGATCGCGACGCCCACGCCGGTCAAGGTTGACCCGGAAATCTGCGAGACCGCCTTCGCGATTCCGAAGTCCGTTACCATGACCCGGCCGCGGGTACCTTCGAGCAGGATGTTGTCCGGTTTGATGTCCCGATGGATGATCGAGACGGCATGGGCAGCGGACAGGGCGTCGGCGGTCTCCTTCATGATCCGCCGGACTTCGTCCGCGGGCAGCTTGCCACGACGCTTGAGCCGCCCGCCGAGCGACTCGCCTTCTACCAGCCCCATGATGAAGTACACCACGCCGGCGCCCTCGCCGACGTCATGGATCGGTACGATGTGGGGATGGGACAGCCGAGCCGCGGTCTGGGCCTCCCGGGTAAAGCGCTCGCGAATTTCCCTCTGAAAGGCCAGTTCGGGAGGGAGCACCTTCACCGCGACCCTGCGGTGCAGCCGCTCGTCACGCGCGCGATACACCACTCCCATCCCGCCGCGGCCGATCTCGCCTTCGATGGTGTACTCCGCCCCCAGCGCCTCTTTCAGGCGCTGCGCGAGAGGTCGCTCACTGAGGTCTGCTGGATCGGTCATCCGACCTTGGGCTTCACGTCAGAAACGCCGGGCACACAACAGCTTACCAATCTGACGGATTTGGAGCGCCTCGGCAACTTGGTTTCTGGCTATGGGCTATGGGCTATTGGCTATCGGACTCGAGCCCGAGCGTCGATCCTGAGCACTCGCTCCCTGCCATAAGGGCGTATCCCGTCGTATTGGCGGGAGGCAAAATTCTTTCGCTGGGCTCCGATGCTGAGCCTCCCGCGCGTAAGTGTAATAGCCAATAGCCAATAGCCAGTAGCCAATGGCCAGATCCACCTGGCACCTCGTGTGCACCCTGCATCCCGATCCCCCGTCCCTCCTCTTGCCGGTTGGCATCAGGGCTACGGGGGCGGAAAAAGGACGCGCAATGAACGAACGACTGATTCTCCCGGTACTCCCGCTGCGCGATGTGGTGCTCCTGCCCGGGGTCACCACGTCGATTGGCGCTGGGCGTCCCGGTACCGTGCGGGCCATCGAAGCCGCGCTCGCGACCCCGGAGCGCCTGGTGTTCGCCATCTGTCAGCGCGAGAACACCGAGCAGGTCAATTCCGAAGGACTCTACACCATCGGTACGATCGCGAAGGTCGGGCAGTTACAGCGCGGGCTCGCCGGCATGCAGCTCCTGCTTCATGGGGAGCGCCGCGGCATCGTCATGCACGTGTCCGAGAAGAACGGCTACCTCGAGGCGATCATCCGCGAGGCGGAAGAGATGCAGCCGCTCAACTCCGAGGACCCCGCCTTTGTCGGCCTCTACCGCGAGGTGCGTGAACGCGCCGCGGAGCTGGGCCAGAAATCGGGGCTGCCCGAGGAAGTCGTGCAACAGGTCCTGCAGGGAGTAAACGAGCCGGGGCGCTTTGCAGACCTGGTGGCCGGCTACATCGACATCGGCTCGCAGCAGCGGCAGGCGTTGCTGGAGACGCTTTCGGTGGAGGAGCGGCTCCGTCGGGTACTGGTCCACGTGCAGCGGCAGATCTCGGTGCTCGATGCCCAGGAAGAGATCAAGTCGCAAGTCCAGGAAGAGCTCGGCGAGCGGCAGCGGGAGATGTTCCTTCGCGAGCAAATGAAACAGATCCGTAAGGAGCTCGGCGAAGAAGAAGAGGGTGACGAGCTCGAGGAGCTGCGGCAGAAGTTGACCGCCCTCGAGCTGCCGCCTGAGGCCCGCAAGGAAGTCGATCGCGAGCTGGCTCGGCTGGAACGCATCGGGCGCGAATCGATGGAGACCCAGGTCATCCGGAACTATCTGGAGACCATCGCCGAGCTGCCCTGGAATCAGCGCAGTGAAGAGCACCTCGATCTCAAGGTGGCCTCCGATATCCTCGAGGCGGATCACTACGCCCTGGGTGACGTCAAGGACCGCGTACTTGAGTTTCTCGCGGTCCGGCAGCTGAAGAACGCGTCGGAACGTCGCAAAGTCGAAAAGTCGGGAAGTGAGACGGAGAGCGAAGCCCCGATAACGGCAGAGACGCCAGTCGAGGAGGCTTCAGCTCCCGACGTCCCGTCCTCCCCTCCTCCCGTCGAGCCGACCGATGCAGAAGCCAAGCGGGAAGCCAAAGGTCCGATCCTGCTGTTCATTGGTCCGCCCGGTGTCGGCAAGACCTCGGTTGCGAAATCCATCGCGCGAGCCATGGGCCGGAAATACGTTCGCATCTCGCTCGGTGGCGCCCGTGACGAGGCCGATATTCGCGGCCATCGCCGCACCTACGTGGGGGCAATGCCCGGCCGCATCATCCAGGGGCTCAAGCAGGCCGGCAGCAAGAATCCCGTCTTCCTGCTCGATGAAGTGGATAAGCTGGGCGTTTCTTTTCAGGGCGATCCTGCCTCCGCGCTGCTCGAGGTGCTCGATCCGGCGCAGAACGACAGCTTCACCGATCATTACCTGGGCGTTCCGTTCGATCTGAGCGAAGTGCTCTTCATCGCCACAGCCAACTTTCTGCAGAGCATCCCCGGCCCGCTGCTCGACCGCATGGAGGTGGTGGAGTTTTCGGGTTACACCGAGCGGGAAAAGCTGGAGATCGCGCGGCGCTACCTGATCCCGCGCCAGCTCGAGGAGAATGGGCTGGGAGGGCAGGCGGTCAGCCTGGCCGACGATGCGGTCGAGAAGATCATTACCGGCTACACCAGGGAATCGGGGGTCCGCCAGCTCGAGCGCGAGATCGGCAAGGTGGCTCGGAAGGTGGCCCGCCGTATCGCTGGGGATGGCGCGGCCGCCGTGGTCGTGGATGCTCCGATGGTGGCCGAGCTGCTCGGCCGGGCGAAGGTGCATCCGGAGAAGGCCGCAGCCGGCGACGAGATCGGTGTCGCCACGGGCATGTACTACACCCCGGTCGGCGGCGATATCATGTTCGTCGAAGCCTCTACCATGCGCGGCAAAGGCGAGCTGGTGCTGACGGGTCAATTGGGCGATGTGATGAAAGAGAGCGCACGCGCGGCGTGGACCTACGCGCGTTCTCACGCAGCGGCCCTTCGGATCCCGGAGGAGATGTTCGACCGCGACGTGCACATCCATGTGCCCGCGGGCGCCGTCCCCAAGGACGGACCGTCCGCCGGAGTTACCATGGCGACCGCGCTCATTTCAGCGATGTCCGGGCGTCCCGCCCGACACGATATCGCCATGACCGGCGAGATTACCTTGCGGGGCCGGGTCCTGCCGATCGGCGGGCTCAAGGAGAAGATCCTGGGCGCGGAGCGCGCGGGCATCACCCGCGTGGTGATTCCGAAGGAAAACGAACCGGACGTGGCGGATCTTCCCAAGGAAGTGCTCGACAAGACGGAGATCTTCCCGGTCGAGGAGCTGGGCGAGGTGCTTGCGCTCACGCTGCGGGGCGCCTCCTTCCGTGAGGGCAGGCTGCTGTTCGGGGAGGAATCGCCCCGCGACGTCCAGCCCCTCTCAGCGGGCTATCAACACTGAAGTAAGCGGTGAGCAATAAGAGGTGAGAGGGAGAAAGCTCCTCTCTCTCACCTCTCACCGCTCACCTCACTAGATTCCACTGGTCATTCGCGGAGCTTCGTTTTGTTGCTGATTGCTGCAGCTCTCCTGGCCGGGCCTGCTGTCCGCCCGGATACCATTTATTCCCTCGCGGTGGACTCGGCCAAGTACCGCGATGAGCCATTCGTGTATCTCCTCGACGACGGCGTGCTTCGTTTCGAGGCCGACGGCCGGGGCAGCACTACCTATCGGCAGGTCATTCAGATTCTCAAGGAGAGCGCGGTCGAGCAATGGGCCGAACGCTCCTTTTCCTACGAGCCGCGCCACCAGCGCCTGACGGTCAACTGGGTGCGGGTGGTCTCGCTTACGGGCGAGATCATCAGCGACAAGCCCGGGATCTCCCAGGACAGTGATATCCCCGCTCCCATGGGAGATCCTACCTACGCCGAGCAGAAAGTGCGCCGGCTGTCGCTTCCGAATGTCCGGCCGGGTACCCTGATCGATTACAGCTATACCGTGGAAGAGCTCAAGCCCTTCCGTACGAGCGATTTCTTCTCGGCGTGGCGTATTACCACGGGATTACCGGTGCGGCGCTCTCGCCTTATGCTGGACACCCCGGTGTCCATCGTGCCTCAAGTGGTCGCGCGCAACCTGAATTTCAAGCCGGTTACTGTCGAGGCCAACGGCCGCCGCATCGTCACGTGGGCCACCCAGGAAGTTCCCAAGATCGAGCCCGAGCTCTTCGCGGCGGATTCGAACGATGTGATGATGACCATTCAGATCGGCGCCCCAGCCCGCTGGCAGGACATCGGAAGCTGGTATGCCGGACTGGCCCGCGATCGCTATGCGCTGACGCCGGCGGTCGAACAGAAGCTCAGCGCGATCGTGGCGAGCGCGCGGACGCTGGAGGATTCGCTCAAGGCCATCCATCGCTACGTCACCGCCGACGTCCGTTACGTCGCGATCTCTCTCGGGATGGGTGGCTATCAGCCTCGTTCGGCGACGGATGTGGTCGCCACCGGCTACGGCGATTGTAAGGACAAGGCGACCCTCTTCATCACCTTTCTCGCCAAGCTGGGCATCGAAGCGAATCCGGTTCTGCTCTCCGCAGGCGGCAATGTCGAACGCGGGCTTCCCACCATCGCGCAGTTCAATCACGCGATCGCCGTGGTGGAACGCCCTGGCGGCCGCCTGTTCGTCGACCTGACCGCGGCCGGTGTCCCGTGGGGGGCACTGCCCGGTCCCGACCAGGGTCAGTTTGCCCTGGTCGTCCATCGTGACGGCCGGACCGAAGAGACCACGTTGCCCGAGCGGGATGAAGCGGCAGAGTGGAATCGGCTGGATCTGGCGGGGACACTCGATACCGCGGGTTTTGTCACTTCGCGCGCGCAGACCGTTCTCACCGGCGCCGCGGCGGACATGTATCACGGAATAGTGAGCCGTTCTCCTCTGGATTCGACCACGCGTTCGCGCTTTCTGCGCGCGCTGGCCACCCGGATTTATCCGGAAGCCGAAGGAGACAGCTTGGATTTCACCGACGAGACTGAGAACGGGGGGGATTTCCGACTCAGCTTCGTGGCCCGTCACGGTCGCGCGGCACGTCTCGCGGGGCCGGTCGCGATCCTGGAGTTGCCCTTTCTGCACTCGTCCACTGACCTGGGTGCCCTGATCACCGAGCTCAAGGCGCATCCGCGGCGCTTTACGATCGATGCCGCCGAAGTCCCTCCGCCGGGTAACGAGGAGAACCACCTCTTGCTCGAGCTGCCCGAGGGGTGGCAGGCGGAGTTGCCCAAGAACGTCGCCCTGGCCGGCCCCTTCGGCGAGCTCTCGATTTCCTATGCGCAGCAGGGCCGAATGCTCGAGGTGCGCTCACGCCGGGTCGTCGGTAAGGGCGTGCTCGGCCCCGAACGCATCGACGATGTGGTGGCTTGGCTCGAGAAGGTCGCTGCGGACACCCGTGAAGCCGGTTCGATCGTGCTGCTGCGCAAGCGGTAGAAAGGCATGAGACCCGCTCTGCTGGGCGCTCTCCTGTTGACGGCTTGCACCGGTTCAGTGGACCGCAAGCCGGCAGAAACGGCTGTGCCGGACATCGGGAGTACCACCTTCTCACCCTCCTTGGGGATCGAGCTGAGCGCGATGACCAGGACGCCACGAGGCGTCTACCTGCGCGAGCTCTCCCCCGGCACAGGCGCGCCGGCGGGCCCCGGACAGCAGGTCGCCATTCACTACCAGGGAAGCCTGGCGAACGGCCAGCCATTCGACGCCAACGGGCCCATGGACCCGCCCTTCGTGTTCCGCTTGGGGGCCGGTGAGGTCGTACCGGGATTTGACGAAGGTGTCACGGGAATGCGTGCAGGGGGGCGGCGGCAGCTCATCATTCCGCCGGCGCTCGGCTACGGCGCACAGCCCAACGGTCCGATTCCCCCCAATTCGATTCTGGTTTTCACGATCGAGTTGGTACGCGTGCAGTAGCTGCGGCGCTGCATCCGTTTCGATTTACCGCTTCCCGGCCACCACGACGCGATCCCGCCCCGTCTCTTTGGCCTCGCGGAGGGCCCGCTCCGCCACCAGCACCAGTTCCCGCATCCCGATCGCGTGATCAGGATAAGCGGCGATCCCGGCCGAGAATCGCACCGGCATCGGTGTCCCTTCGACGATCGCTGGCGCCGCGACCACGGCGCTCCGGATTTCCTCGGCGACCGCGCGAGCGTCCGCAGGCGCGCAGTGCCGGAACACTACCGCGAACTCTTCCCCCCCCATCCGCACTACCAGATCGCTCGCGCGAATCCGCTCGCGGATCACCCGCGCAAGATGGGCCAAGACCTGATCGCCGGTTTCATGGCCCAACTGCTCGTTCACTCGGCGGAAATGATCCACATCCAGCAGCAAGAAGCTGAGCTGCTCTCCTCCGCGCCTGGCATAGGCCAGCACTACCTCGAGCTCATCGGCGAGGGTCCCGGCGGTGAGGAATCCGGTCAGCGCATCCCGCCGCACCGTTTCGTCGAGCCGGCGCGCGCGAGCGACTCGATGGAGCACGGCTGGCAGCAGGCGCCCACCGCTTACTGGGCGTACCAGGAGCTCATCTACACCTGCGGCGAGGGCATGCTCACGCTCCATGTCACTGTCGTTGTCACTGAGCGCCACAACCGGCGTGAGGACGAATCGTGGTGTCCGCCGCATCAGGCGCACCAATGCTGCCGCCTGGCCATCGGGCAATGTCCAGTCGAGCAGCACCAGGTCCGGCAAGTCCCGGCGCAGGACTTCGATCGCAGTGCCCGCCGAGCTCACCGCAGTCAGCCGCACGCCGGCCCGCTCGAGCAGCTCCGCTACGGTCCCGCGCTCCACCTCGTCCCCTAGCACGATGAGGGCCGAGGGTGGCGCAGCGCCCGCGCGCGCTACGGCGCGCGCCCAGCGCGGGATCTCGGCATCCGCGCGTTCCGGCTCGATGAAGCAGTCGAGTCGCGCATAGGGCTGGCTCAGTCGATCGTAGGCCGCTGGGTCGGCCACCAGTGCCACGGCCAGATAGCGCTCGAAGGGTCCGGCGGTCCAGCGCTCCACGGCAGCTCGCGGATCTTCGCCGGGAGCGGGACTCACAATCACGATCTCGGGCCGCTCCGACGCTGGGATCCCCGCCGGGTCGGAATCCAGAGGTGCGCTGGTCACCCCGTATTGGGTATCGCGCAGCGCGCCGGCCAGGCGCGTGTTGAGCTCGCTCCCAGCGCCCAGCAAATGCGCCCGCCAGCCGAACGGTGGCGTCCGCTTGGGGACCGACGGATATCCCAGCTCGCGGGCCGCGTCGTCGAACGCCTTGGTAACTCGTGCGATCGCGGAGCCGAGAAATGTGAGCCCCGCTTCGTCGGGTGCCGGGTGCTCGTTCAGCCAATCCTCCGCTTCACGACTGGCTTCGCTAATCGCCGGAAATCCGTAGCTTCCGCCCGATCCCGCCAGCTTATGGAAGCGCGACCTGAGCGAATCTACGGCTTCCGGCTCTCCCGCACGGATTGCTGCGAGGTCCTTGCGGAGCTCGCCTAGCCGGGCGGGGGCCTCGACCAGGTATTCACGGCGGAGCTGGAGGTAATACTCCTCCATCAGCTCATCGGTCATGTGCCCCGTCGTAGCCTCTCGATGGCGAGCGCGGTGGCCGCGACCAGCGTGGGAGCGGTGCCCCAGTGCCCGGTAATACGGTCTCCTCCCGTAGCCTCACGTGCCGCGAGCAACGCGCTGCGTCCGTCCACAACGAGCAGGAAGGGTTGCCCTGGCCACTCGGTCCCGCCGTCGGCCACGCTCACGGTGGCGAAGGCGAGCTCGACTGCGGTGGTTGCCGAGAGCGACAGGGTGACGCCGCTCCCCGCCGCCTTGCGCAGCGCGGGAACCAGCGGCGGGTACGCGTCGGGGGCCGCGTGCAACAGGATCCGCTCGCTCGCACGCGCCGCCTCCCGCGAGGCGATCTGCAGGGCACCGCGCGCTGAGGAGAGCTCCACCAAGGTCGGGGTGTCCGGAACCGAGATCTCCGCCAGGGTACGGCTCACCTCATCGAGTGCCTGACCCTGTCGCTCCAGGATCCGCGCGACCAGCGCCGTCGGAGGCTCCGGCCGGTAGCGTTTGGGCCGCCCTTCCTCCACTCGCGCCGCGCCTTTCTGCACCAGGCCTTCCAGCGCGCCATAGGCGTTGGCACGCGCCAACCCTGCGCTGCGCGCAATGGCATATCCGGTGCCCGGTCCGCCACGCAGGAGGACTTCGTAGATCAGACTCTCCGTAGGGGTAAATCCGAACGAGGTGAGGTCGAGCGCCGCCACTACAGGTACTCCAACGGCCATCCGAGCAGACGGGCGATGAGGGCGAGCCGGAACGTGACGTCCACCAGGCGCGAATCCGCCGCCTTGGTCTCCTGTTGGAGCGGATACATGTGATAGGTGATCTTGTGAATGGCTCGGGGAGTCGCCTTCAGGGTTTTGGGGCGCCAGACACCCTGCTCGTCACACTCCGACATCAAGCGTGCCAGTACTTTGGTGGCAACCGGGTTGGTGTGGAGTGCGCTGATCCGGGCGAGCAGCTCGATGAAGTGCAGCGCCAGCGGAATGTCCTTCGCATTCCCTTTCGAATCGGCGACGATCGGATCACCCAGCAGGAGCAGCTCGGGCTTGTTCACCTTCTTCCCGATCTGCCAGACAAAGCTCTTCTTCGACATCGCGAGCCCGAGGTACTGACCCAGCCGCTCGGTGAATCCGGCACGCTCCCGCTGCAAGTTGGGCATCGCCGCGATCATCGCCACGGAATACCAGGTCGGCGGGTGGGCGTCAGGGTGCAGGATCGTTTTGGAGCCCGAGCGCGCAAAAGGCTTTTCGGCCAGTGGGCTGCGCAGGAACGCGGATACCGACGAGGCGATCTTGTGTGCCGCCCCCCGAAGCCGGGGATCCTCGATGTACCCCGCCTCGGCCAGCGCAGCTGCAGCCGCTTCCCGCATATGCTCCCGCGCCCAATCCCCCGCCGCGGTCGAGTCCCTGAACAACTTGCCGAATTCGAATTGCAGGAACGGGTCGTCGTCCCGGGAGAGCAGCCGGAACAAGATTCGGTCAGCCAGCTTGAATGGCCGGCCGGTTCGAGGGTAGCCCAGCTGCAGGAGTCGCCGGTACTGCGGAATCGTCCCCACCTCCTTGATCCCGTCTTTGGCCGACGCAGCTAACCCCAGCAGGTTCCCTCCCCAGACGCCTGTGTCCTTTTGCTTGCGGATCACCGCCTGGGCCAGTTTGGACTCGGCTACGGCCAGCTCATCTGCGACAAGGGTTTCGGGGGTGCTGGTGCCGGGGTAAGCAAGCTCCCGGCGGGTGCGGAGACGAATGGATTCGCTGCCGTGTTCGAGCAGCCAGGCGACCGGAACACGGTGAAAAGTAGGCAGATCCAGAGTCACTCTCCCGGGTTGGATGGATGAGCGGCCGCGGAGCGGGGGCAAAATAGTAGCCTTTACTCCTACGATCCAGGGGTGCTATGGGTTATGAGCTATGTGCTATTAACTAAAGCAGTTAGCCCATCGCTCAAAGCCCTTGGCTAGCAGGCCGGTCTCCGCAGGAACCGCCGTATCGCCGCGATAACAGTATCCGGAGTTTCCGCGTGCGGCCTATGGAACGCCTTGGAGAGAGGGAGGTAGTGGACACAAGGGATGGTGCGGGAAAGGGTATCACCCACGGAGGGGGGGACGACAGGATCAAGTCCACCCCAGATCAGCAGCGTCGGCTGGCTCAGCTCCCCGAAACGAGAGCGCAGCGCCACGAAGTCGAACTCTTCGAGGACTCGGGCTGCCACCCGGCTGTAGTTAGCATCGCCGGTCTGGTCGTATGTCGCGCTCGAATCCGGCTCCCCCAGCCAGCCCAGATCGTGAATAGGGGTGATGAAGGAGCGCAGCGCCAAGTAGCGGCCGATTCTCCGCGCCTTGGAGCGGGTCATGGATCCGGCGATCCCAGCGAGTCCTATCCGGTAACCTGCCGGCGCGATCAGCACGAGCAGCTTGACCCGATCCGGACGGAGCAGCGCCAAGTTAGCTGCGAGCTCGCCGCCCATTGAATGCCCGGCGACGACCAGTGGTCCGGTCGTCCAACGGTCGATGAAACGGGAGAGCCGCTCCGTCATCGCCGGCAGGGAATAGGGGACGTCAGGCTTGGCGCTGCCGCCGAAGCCAGGCAGGTCAATTGCTATCACCTGCGCGCCGGTGGCAAGCGGGTCGAACAGAGCCCGCCAGGTTGTGAGCGATTCCCCATAGCCGTGCAGCAGCAGTAAGGTCGTGTCCCCCGCGCCGGCCCGTACGGTGCGCACCAGCACGCCGCCGGCATCCAGCCACTCGGCCTGGTGAGCTGGTCGCGGTCCGGGCCGATCGAGCATCGCCCAGAGCAATGCCAAGAGAGGCCCGATCACCCACCAGCGAAGCAGGCGAACCTTCATAACCCGAACACCATGAGCACGCCACCGGTATTGGTGATCGTGGCGAGATCCGGGAATGCCCCGTTGCCACCGAGCCCCCACCACCCCCCCATTCCCGAGAGCACTGCGATATACTCGCGCCCGTCGGTTCCCTGGAACGCAATGGGGCTTCCCAGGATTCCTGAGGGAGTTCTAAATCTCCAAAGCTCACGCCCGCTGCGCTGATCGACCGCCTTCAGCCACCCTTCCATCGTGCCGTAAAATACGAGGCCGCCCGCCGTGGCCAACGCGCCCCCCGCCGCGGCCAGCGGCTCCTTGATCTCCCAGGCGATCGTGCCGGCGGCCGCGTCCCACGCGATGAAGCGACCGCGAGTCTGCCCTGGTCCGGGCTTCATTTTCAGGCTCACCCCGCTGTAGGGCTGGCCGGCAGTGTAACTCGTGACGCCGGTCCGCAAATCCATGCAGAGATTGTTGAGCGGGACATAGAAATGGTTGGTGACCGGAGAAAACGCAGCCGGCTGGAGGAACTTGGTGCCGATACTGCCGGGACAAATGTCCGGCGTAGTCGGGCCCCAGCTACTCGCGCCAGGGCGGGCAGTGGCGGGCGGGGACCCGGCAGGTGGCGCAGCGTAGCGCGGGTCCAGCTGGGGGGCTCCGGAGATCAGGTCCACTACCCGGGCCCAGTTTGCCGGGCCGTATTTCTCCGCCACCAGCACCCGACCGTTGGTGCGATCGAGCGTGTAGGCAAATCCGTTGCGATCGAAGTGAACCAGGGCCTTGACGGCAGTGCCGCGCACCGGCAGATCCACGAGCAAGTTCTCGTTGCTGCCTCCGAACCCCCATTGGTCATGAGGAGTGACTTGATAGGCCCAGCGCACTCGGCCACTCGCGGCGTCGCGGGCAAAGATCGTGGAAGCCCATTTGTTCTCCCCCAGCCGGAGCGCAGGATTGCCTGGGGCAGGCTGATCCGTGCCGTAGTAGACCAGGTCGAGCGCCGGGTCGTAGGACAGCCAGCCGGAGGTGGTGCCCCCACCCTGCCGCCATGCTTCGCCCGGCCAGGTGCTCACTCCGAGGTCCCGGCCCTGGTGCGAGGGATAGGATGGATTGGCGGCGCCGTCGAGCAACACGTCGGCATCGGGCCCCGTGCTGAAGCCGCGCCACACCAGGCGGCCGCTCAGGGCATCGTAGGCTGTCAGGTGGCCGCGCACGCCGTACTCCGCGCCGGACACCCCGACGATGACCAGGTCGCGCACGACGAGGGGAGCGCCCGCCAGCGTGGCCCCAGTCCGCCAATCAGCGTTCCTAACACGCCAGATTTCCCGCCCGGTGGCTGCATCCAACGCGGCGAGTTCTCCCGTCAGGAGTGGCACGAAGATCCTCCCGCTCGGGTGATAGGCCAGACCACGGCTGCCGACGTCGCAGCAGCCGGTCGGCAGCGGCGGGGTACCGCGTGGAACCGGACCGGCGTAGCGCCACTTGATCGGCGCGCCAGGCTGGCCCAGATCCAGCGCGAACACCACGTTCGGGTAGGGCGTGTGGACATAGAGCGTGGAACCGACGACCAGCGGACTGCCCTCATGAGCACGGAGTGCGCCGGTCGAGAAGCTCCATACCGGACGAAGCCCCGCCACGTTCCCCGTGTTGATCTGCTCGAGCTGACTGAATCGCGTCAGAGCGTAATCGCGTCCCGGTCCCGGCCAATCACCCGGCGGGGGACCGGCGGGGACCGGTGGCGCGGGGGCCCGCTGTCCCGCCAGGGGGTGAAGAGCAATCACCGTCAGGAGGACCGCCAACCCAGGGCGCACGCGCTTCATGCGCGCATATTAATCGGTCCCTTGGCCCCCGTCCGGCGGCAAACTAGGATTCGGCCGCTGGGTAACCTAAAACGAGGCCAGTCATGAAGATCAGCATCAGCTACTGCATGGTGTGAAACTACGAGCCCCGCGCCGCCGGTCTGGCGGCGGAGCTCCGCGCCGAGTTTCCCGAGGCTCAAGTCCAGCTGATCAAATCCTCGGGTGGCATCTTCGATGTGACGGTCGACGGGGAACTGGTCTTTTCGAAAAAGCGGGTTGGCCGGCACGCCCGCTCGGGGGAAGTAGTTGGGCTCATGCGGGAGCGAAGCACGTGAACTTGGGGATCGCTTGAGAATCGCGATTTCTACAGGTGGCGGGGATGCTCCCGGCCTCAACGCCGTGATCCGCGCCGTGGTGCTTTCCGCTTTTCAGCGTGGCTGGGAAACCTTCGGCATCAGCCGCGGCTATGAGGGACTCTTTTCCCCAATGCCACCGGCCAACCGGGAGCGCCGAAAAAGCGACTCCCCCGCCGGACTGATTCCGCTTGGGCCAGCGGAGGTCCGCGGAATCACCCATCTCGGCGGCACCATTCTCGGTACAACTACCCGGGGCAATCCGTTCCAGTGGCTGATCCGGCTGGCGGATGGAACCCTGTGCGAGGTGGATCGCTCCGATGATGTCGTTGCCGCGTTTCACGCGCACCGGCTCGACGCCCTGGTCGCGATCGGTGGCGATGGTAGCCTCCGGATTGCGTACGAGCTCTTCCGTAAAGGCATCCCGGTGGTGGGGGTGCCCAAGACGATCGACAACGATGTTGCCGGCACCGAGTCCAGCTTTGGATTCGATACCGCAGTGAGCACGGCGACGGATGCGCTCGACAAGATCCACACCACGGCCGAAAGCCATGATCGCGTGTTCGTCGTCGAGCTGATGGGACGCTATGCTGGGTGGATCGCGCTCCATGGCGGCCTTTCCGGCAGCGCCGACGTAATCCTGATCCCGGAGATCCCCTTCGACATCGAGAAGGTCTGCGAAAAGATTCTGGAGCGCGAGCAACGCGGCCGCCGTTTCTCCATCGTGGTCGCGGCCGAGGGCGCCCGTCCGAAGGGTGGCCAGATGATCTACCGCGAGACGGCCGCCCCCGGCCGTCCCGAGCGCCTGGGCGGCATCGCGGAAGCGGTCGCTAAGGAGATCGCGCTGCGCACCGGAAAGGAGACCCGCAGCATGGTGCTGGGACACCTCCAGCGAGGAGGCTCCCCTACCACCTTCGATCGGCTCCTGGCGCTCCGTTTCGGATCGGCCGCCGTTCGCGCCATCGGCGACGGGGAGTTCGGTTGCTGCGTGGTCTACACGCCACCGACGGTGGGCCGGATCCCGCTCATCGAGATCATCGGAAAGTCCAAGCTCGTCCCTCTGGACAGCGGGATAATCATGACGGCCAGGAATCTGGGGATCAGCCTGGGAGACTAGCCAAGAACGAGGACACCATGCCCGAGAAAGAAGTTGCCTTGTCCGAAGCGGAGATCACCGACCGGCTGAAACTGTTGCGGGGCTGGGAGCACAAGGCCGGCGCCCTGCAGCGCGTCTACCAAACTGATGGCTGGCGCGGCTCGATACTCGTCGCCAATGCCATCGCCTTCATTTGCGAGTCGGCAGACCATCATGCCGACCTCACGGTCACTTGGCCCAAGGTCGGGGTCGCCCTCTCGACCCACAGCGCTGGCGGGATTACCGACAAAGATTTCGAGGTAGCGACACTGATCGAGACGGCCGTGCTCTGGAA
>DASYTT010000094.1:0-5715 GCA_036002045.1 Gemmatimonadales bacterium | reverse complement strand
CTTTCTGTTCGCTTTGAGGAATGCCTCGAGCTTGTCGAGGCGGTCGCTCCAAAACCGCTCGTAGCGGGAGGCCCAGCCCGCGATGCGCCGGATCGGCTCCGGATCGAGGGCGATATGGTGCTCGCGGCCTGCCCGCCTGCGCCGCACCAGCCCGGCGCGCTCGAGCACCTTCACGTGCTTCGAGACGGCGTTGAACGACATGTCGAAGGGCTGGGCGAGATCGGTTACGCGCGCGGCGCCCTTCGCCAGCCGCTGGACGATCTCTCGGCGCGTCGGGTCCGAGAGCGCCGCGAAGGCGAGGTCGAGCACAGGTTCCGTCATATATTCAACCTATGAGTTGAATATAGCAACTGGCCCGCCCTTGTCAAGCGATCGGAGGTGACCCTTGACGGGAAGCGGCCGCAGTCGCTGCTATCGATCCGATTCCGCGAGAGGCTCTACAATGCGCGCGACATGAAGGCGTCTTCACGATGACCCTGGCGAACGGCGCAGACCGGCTGGAGTCGGCCCGCCTCGTGCGGCGGCGGCGGATCGCGCCGGACGATCTGCCGTTCTTCACGCGCATCCACGCGCTTCCCGAAGTCGCGGTTGCAGGTCATTCTCGAGAGCTATGAGCAGCTCACGCTCGGCTCTCTCGCGGTCCTGCGCAAGGAAGACGGAGCGCTGATCGGGCGCTGCGGCTCGATGGACCTCGTTGTCGAATCCGCTCCACCCGAGCACGGGATTCGCAGAGGATGGTTCGGGCGCGCACAGGCGCCTGCTGGCGTCGCGCTGACATCCGAGTGTGAGCTCGGCTACACCTTCGACCCTGCCGTCTGGGGCCAGGGCTTCGGGACCGAAGCGGTGCGTTGTGTTCGCGACTACGCGCGCGACGTTCTGCGGCGGTCGTACGCGGTCTCGGCCATTCTTCCGCAGAACGCCCGCGCGCGGCCCGTCGCCGAACGGTCGGGCGTGCGAGCCGCCGGCCAAATGGAAGTGGGGGGTCTCGCGTGGGATCGCTACGTGTGGCCGCTCGCGACAGGCGGCGCGGCTCGGCTCCAGCCGGCATCGACGAAATAGGCGTGGCCGGTAGAGGCGCGCGCGGTGGCGCTGGAAGCTCAGCAGCACCCGCACGAACACGCCGAGGACCGTGCGCGCCATCGCGTGGTCCCACGCCAGCAGATAGCCAAGACGATACAGAAGACTCAGCACCCACTGGCGCACGGGCACCCAGCGGCAGCATAACCGCGGCGACAGCCGTTTCTACTCGGTAATTCCTACCGGTCGCTTGCCGGCAATCGTGCGTTCGACCTGATATTGCCCATGGAGGGCCTCAGCGCGGCGCTTGGCATAGACCATGCTCTGGAACAAGCAGGATCGCGTCCGGTCCACCGCATCCGGTCCAATGTTCGTCCATGACAATTCGTTTGTGACTGGAGGAGGGCGCCATGCGAAGGGTTAGCGCGCTGCTTTTTCTGCTCGTCACCATGGCCTGTACTCAACCCGCAAGCGCTCAGGTCAGCGTCGGGATCAATGCGCCGGGCTTCAGCATCGGGATCAATCTTCCCGTGTTCCCCGAGCTGGTCGTCGTGCCGGGCTATCCGGTCTACTACGCCCCGAGCGTCAAGGCGGACTACTTCTTCTATGACGGCTTCTATTGGGTGTTCAGCGTGGAGGACGGGCAGTGGTACTCGAGCTCCTGGTACAACGGGCCTTGGGTCTTCGTCCAGCCCGTGTACGTGCCGCAGCCGCTGCTGGTGATCCCGTTCAGGTACTACCGGGTCCGTCCGGCCTACTGGAGCGGATGGGCCTACGACGTGCCGCCTCGATGGGGGCAGCATTGGGGACGTGACTGGGAGTCCCGCCGGACAGGATGGGATCGCTGGGATCGGAATCGCGCGCCAGCCGCCGCCCCTCTACCGACTTATCAGAGGAACTACCCCCGCGACAGGTATCCGGCCCCCGCCCAGCAGGTGATCGTCCACAATGAACACTACAAGTATCAGGCCCGGGACGCGCACGTTCAGCAAGAGCGCGCGGCGATCTTCCGGCAGCAGTCAGCCGGCGGAGCGAAGGCCACCGCGAAAGCCGAGCGCATCGAGCATCCGGGAGCAGCCACTCCCGCGCGTGAGCGCCAGCCGCGTCAGGAGGCGGCTCCGCCGCCCGCTCGCTCTCAGCGTCAGGAGACGACGCAGCCTCCAGCGGCGCCCCGCCACGAAGGCCCCGCCGTCGAGCGTGCACAGCCGGAGCGCACACGGAGATCTGAGCCACAGCGGGCCGAGCCTCCGACCAATGCCCCGAGAGAGCAAGCGGCTCCGCGGCAAGCTCCCCGCGGGGAGCGACCTCAGGAGGCCGTGCAGCCTCCGGCCGCGCCCCGCCACGAGCCTCAGCCCAATGCAGCCCCAAGAGAGCAGGCGGCTCCACAGCAAGCTCGCCGCCCGGAGCGGCCTCCGGCTCACCAGCCGGCAGTTCAGCAGCCACCTAGTCAGCATCCCGCCAAGGAGGAGCGTCAGCGGGAAAAGGGACCCGAGAACCGTTCTGAAGAGGGGCCCGGCCAGAATCGCAAGTAGCTCCTGGAACAGGCCGGCCGACCATCTGGCCGGCCCCCAACGCAGAGCGGGCTCGCCATCCGGAGAGGGGTATAGAAAGACAACACCCCCCGAGACGGCGGGCGGAGCCTGTCAATAGGAGTGAGACACCGGGTTCGCGAGATTAGTGTAGGAGCGCCCTCCAGTCGCTCGGGTCTTGCGTGGGTGGAGGCCGAGGATGGCAATGAGCGCAGCGATGCTCATGCCGACGCCTTCATCTCCGCTTCCGCCTGCTCCCACCAGAAGCGCATGTCCATCTCGCGGTACATCGTCGTCGCGGTGGTAAGGTGCTCCTGCGCCTCCTGCCGCTTGCCTGTCCGCCGATAGAACTTGGCGAGGCCGAGGTGGCAGTGGGCGACGAGCGGGCGTATGCCGCGCGGCTCGGCGAGGGCCAGCGCCTGGCGGTAGTGGGCGTCGCCGCGCTCGGCGTCGAACCGGTCGGGATGTGTCGCGATGTCGCCCAGCAAGCAAAGGCCGAAGGGCACGAAATCGACGCGAGTCAACGCCGGCGCCGCCGCACGATCGGCCTGGCGCTGGGCTTCGTCGGGCAGACCGAGGTCGAGACACGCGCGTCCAAGCAGAACGTGGATGAATCCGGTTCCGGTCCTCCGCCTGGCCGCCTGATCCGCCAGGAGTCGCTCACCCTCCCGGAGCCGGATGAGCGCCCCGCTCGCGTCGCCGACCTGCGCAAGGGCCCGGGCCGAGTACGCGAGCGCGTGCGGCAACTCGTCGGCGATGTTCGCGGTCCGCAGCGCCTCGATCTGGCGCTCGATCAGCGCGTGGGCCTTCGTCCAGTCTCCTTTGATGAAATGGAGCTGGCTCGCCCCATGGTAGGCCACGGAGCGTGAGTAGGCATGCGGTATGGCCTCGGCGAGTCGGATCAGCTCAGCTTCGTGCGGAAGCGCCTCGGCGAATCGCCCCAGGTGAGAGAGACACACGATCAGCCGGGAGCGATCGTTGACCGCGGGCGGCTGAGCGTTCCCCAACAGCTCGTGGACCCAGTCGGGCGGCAGCGCCGCCAAGTTGGCCGTGGCCAGCTCGACCGCCCGCGTGTACTCACCGCGGCAGAAGTGGGCATGCCCGAGAAAGCTCGTGGCGAGGATGCGCAGGCGCAGGTCTCCGAGGCGTGCCGCAATCTCCAGCGACCGGCGGCCATGCACGAGTCCCGTGTCCGGATCGTCGAGCCGGGTGTGCATGTGTGCCAGGAAGACGCCGACCCGACCGCGGCGGCCGTCGTCGTCCAACCGGTCGGCCAGCGCCTCGGCCTCGCGCAGCACCTCCAGACACCGCTGGAATTCGACCAGCTGCATCAGCACCGGTCGCAGAGCGAGACGGACCTCGAAGGCCTCCTCCAGCACCGACCGATTCTCCGGCAACGCCTCGAGCGCGCCCAGCGCCTGCTCGAACAACACCCGGGCATCCGGTAGCGCCGAGCGCGCCGCGGCCTTCTCGCCCGCTTGCCGGAGATAGTGCACGGCCCTCTCGCGCAGTTCCCCGCGGAGCGCGTGGTGCGCGAGCTGTTCGATCTGCTCGTGAGGGCGATCGCGCAGGGGCACCGCCTCCAGCGCCTCGGCCACGGCGCGGTGGAGGAGCCGACGGCGCGGCGGGAGTAGCCGGCCATATGCGACCTCGCGGACCCGATCGTGGGTAAAGTCCAGCTGGTTCCCCACGGCCTGGAGCACGTGCTGGCGAACCATCTCCTCGACCGCCGCTGCCGCGGCACGCTCGTCCACGCGGCCGGCGGATCCCAGCAGCGTGAAGTCGAACCGGCGCCCGATGACGGCAGCCACCGCGGCGAGCTCCTGACTCCGCCGGCTGAGCCGGTCGAGCCGCTGGGCCACGAGATCCCGCACGCTGGCCGGGAGGGTGGGCGCACCGGATGCTCCGTGAGCGTCCTCCCACAGCGTCTTCTGGTCGAGGGCGCGCATCGCCTCCACGGCGACGAAGGGGTTGCCCTCGCTCATGGCCAAGATGTGCTCTTCCACTCGGGCCACCGACCGAGCATCGGTCCCCACGCGGGTGAGCGCGCGCACGAGCAGCACGGTGTCGGCGCGCGAGAGCGGCGACAGCGTGATCGGCGTCGCCTGGGGCCCGCGCGTCAGCGCCGCCAGCGTTCGCCGCGCGTTCGCGGAGTCGGCGAGCTCTTCGGTGCGTGCGGTCGTGACCAGGAGCGCCATGCACGCCGGAATGCGGCGACTCACAAACGTCAGCAGGCGGAGACTCATCTCGTCAGCCCAGTGCAAGTCCTCCAGCACGAGCACCAGGGGCTGGCGGGCTGCGACCTGCTCGACGAGCTCGGCCATGCTCTCGAACAGGGGCAGGGCACTGACGCTCGCCAGCGGCAGGCCGGCCCTGCCTGCCTCGGGCAGGAGACGGGTCAACTCGGCCCGCCGCGTGGGATGCAGGGCGCCGAGGATCTCCTCGTCGGCGCTGACTTCGCCGCTGCGGCAGGCGTCGACCCAGGGCCCGAAGGGCAGGATCGAGTCACTCTCGTGGCAGCGACCCATCAAGACCCGGCATCCCTGGGACAGCGCGTCCGCCACCAGGGTGCTGATCAGCCGCGTCTTGCCGATGCCCGCCTCGCCCCCCACCGTGACGACGTGTCCGTGCCCCCGGCCGGCCTCGCCGAGCAGCTCTCGCAGCCGCCCCAGTTCCGCCTCCCGCCCGAACAGTGGCGTCTCCGCCGCCGGGAGATCGGGTGGAGCCGGCCCGGCCTTGCGCGCGGACCGAGGGCGATGGTCCGCTGTAGCGTCCGGAGCCTCCTCCATCTCGGCCGGGCGCCTGAGCAGTTCCTGATCGACCTGCCTCGTCTCCGCCTCGGGCTTTGTCCCCAGCTCCCGCTGCAGCGCGCCGACGCACACCTGGTACTGCTTGAGCGCGGCTCCCCGCCGCCCCTGGCGGGCATAGAGCCGCATGAGCGTGCGGTGCACGGTCTCCTGCAGGGGATCCAGCCCGAGCAGCCGCACCGCCGTCTGAATGGCGTGCTGCGTGCCCGCGGCCTTGCTCTGCTCGGCCAGCAGCCGCGCCAACGCCTCCAGCGCCATCTCCCGCAGCCGCTCCCGCTCGGCGACGAGCCACTCGTCGAACAGCGGCTCGTTCACCGCGAAGCCCAGCAGCAGGTCCCCGCGGTACAGCTCGGCCGCCTGCT
>DASYTT010000093.1:0-26989 GCA_036002045.1 Gemmatimonadales bacterium | reverse complement strand
GAAGGGATGGAACTCATTCGGGCTTCAAGACAAGCTAGATGAGCTCCTTCGGTCCCACGCGAGCATTCTCTCGAGGGGAAGGCTCGGGCTGACTTTTGCTGACGATTTCGTCAAAACACGGAACCATTATGTCCATCCATCATCGGGTAAGAGTCCCAAGGCCAAGGAGGGCAAAGACCTTGTAAAGCTGATCTCGCGGACTCAGTACATCATCGAGCTATTACTCCTCCGCGAGATCGGCGTTGCTGATGACGATATTCGGGCCATAGTCTCAAATCAAAGACAATGGAGCCGCTGGGACTGGGACTGACAACGTAACGTCCGTTTCGTTGTTTCGGGCCGCCTTGGCAATGTGCGCAGCGTGCAAACCAAAGGGGCGGTCCGGTACCTTGTGCCGGCCGCCCCTGCTTTGGCTGGAGTGCTGAATCAGCCTTAGGTTCTCTGTTCCACTCTCCTTGGTTCACGAGCGACGAGGAGTTGCTCCCTAGGGAATGATGCACAGATGACCCAGGTCCACCGGAGCCAGCGCCGCCCCCCATTCCACGTCGTCGAGTACATCAGTTTCCTTTGCTTTGGTAAACTCGGCCTGAATCATCAGGCTGGTCAACTGATTGAGAACCGCACAGAACTCAATTCGCGAAGGCTTATGCAACGAAAGAGTTGGACGCTTTATTTTCCAGTTTACCCCCTCGTTGAGGGGGATCCAATAGCTTTGGAAACGAGGTTTGGAAAAGATTGGAGAGGCAACGGGCATCTTCAGAGTCGAATCCTTATAGAACAGCGAATCGCCTCCGTTGCCCACTAGAATCACGCGGGGCCACACCCTACTGGCATACTCACTGTTCTTGTCCGAGGCCAGCCGGAAAAACAGCACGCGCCCGTATTGCCCAGTCTGGTCTCCCAAGTACGGGGCTGGCGCAACCCAGTAGAGCGCCTGGGCGAGGTGTGGGTCGATCATATAGATCCACCCTTCGCCACCTTGCCAGTCATCGTTCCGGATGAAGTTGTGGCGGACATCTGTCACTTCGGGCGGCCCGGAGCCGCGCGACGCCATACCCCAGAGGCCCGTACCTAGGATCCTACTGTTAAAACGGTTCGTAATCGATGGTACGTGCGGTCCGTGCGAACGCTTGGCTGCGCGCGCACCAAGAACGATGAAAGGCAGTGCGAGAACCATCCCCAAATTCCAGAGCATCCTTGGTGACCTTTTCAGATACCGGGCCATAGACCCTCCGCCGCGAGTGTGGTGAATGAACGATGGCAAAGGGTATTGGGCTTGAGTCAAGAGGAGATCAAGTCAGTCCGGAGAAGCTGAGTGAGGCGTAGAGGGCCCGCCGCTGCCACACCTTCCTGACCGTCTCACTCCGCCATACCCCACCCCGCTTCGACGGGACGCCTCTGGCCTCTAGCAGCCCCGGAATCACGCTGTCACGCACGCATGCCGCACGTTCAGCGAGGACGTGGCGCTAGTGGGCTCCTAGGCTCCTCCGACGGCCCTTGCGAGACAGTACGGGGCTTGTGGCCACACCCGCTGCGGCCCGCGAAGAATCCCGGCGTTGTTGCGGGGGTCATCCCGAGCCCTGATTGGGGGAACCGGTACCATGAGCGGTACCATGAACCAGCCCCGGAGCTGGCGCAGTGCGGCGCGTCATGGCGCTTCCCCCGAAGGAGGAGGAAGTTTCCCCTTGGGCGGAGTCGGACTCATAATGCCGGGGTCGCGGGTTCGAGTCCCGCCCCTGCTATCGTCGTTGCACTCCCGCCGCAGGCCTCACGGTGCCGGCAAGTCCACCGCCGGACAGGAAAGCCTGGACCAGATTACTTCGCCCGTAAGCGAAGGGTGACGCAACAGCTACCCGGCTTGGGGTCCAGCACAGGCTTCGCCCCGGGAAGCTGAAGCCCGGCGACGACACCCTGCATCAGAGCGAGGTTCATCCCGCAGACCAGTTCCTTGTGCTCGCTCACCAGGGCGTGGAAAGGGCAGTTACGCAAACGGATCGCACCGGCTTCCCGCGCGGGCTCGTAGCCATTCGCCGCCAGCGCGTCCACCGTACCCTCCACGAGACGTTGCTTCCCCTGCCCTGAGCCGGCCCGCGCCTTCGCTTCCGCGCCAATTCGCTCCCCGATTCGTCGAGCAGCTTGCTTGAGCGCCCTTTCGGTCTGCGGGGCCTTGCCCTTATCGACGGCCGTGGCGAGGATCTTGGCCGCCAGCTCGTAGCGTCGCTCAGGAAGGGTCACCTGTAACTGTCGGCTCGAGCGGCGGTACAGCTTGGCCGGCCGGCCCGCCCCGGGGCCCACGCGACCGGATAGCCGTCGGAAGCTGGTTTCGAGAAGTCCGGCGTCCGCCAGTCGGTCGAGATGGAACCCGGCCAGGGTACGCGAGATCCCCACCGCCTGGGCCGCCTCGTCGCGGCTCACCTCCCGCTGTTGGTCGGCCACGTAGAAGTAGAGTGAGCGCCGCGCCGGCTCGTCCAGCGCGGCCAGTCCGCTGAGCTGCTCGACCAAGTTCGCGGGTTCCATGCCGCCAATCTAAAACACACATACGCTTTTTTAAAGCCTTGACCAGCCCGCGGGTTCTTACTATAATAGCCGCTACTGTTTTTAGAATTCTCCCGCAAGCGAGGCTCGCATGTCCGCCGTCCTGACCGCCCTGGCCGTGAGCATGAGCGCCCTGACCCCCCCGGCTGCCGCCCGCCCCGAGACCGGCGCGGCCACCGCTTCCAGCCTGCCCGCTGGTCAATCCATCGAGCGCAGCGGTTTCCACGACGCCATGCGTAAGCTGTGGGAAGACCACATCACCTGGACTCGGCTCTACATCGTGAGCGCCGTAGCAGGCCTGCCGGATGCCCAGCCCGCGGCTCAGCGGTTGCTGCGGAACCAGGCCGATATCGGGGATGCGATCAGGCCCTTCTACGGCGCGGCGGCCGGCGACCGCCTGACGGCCCTGCTTCGCTCGCACATTCTCATCGCCGCCGACCTCGTCACTGCCGCGAAGGCTGGAAACACCGCCGGGACGCAGGCCGCCTCGGCGCTTTGGGATGGCAATGCCGTGGAGATTGCCGACTTCCTGAGCGATGCGAATCCCGCCCAGTGGCCCCGCGCGACGCTGCGCGCCGAAATGCGCCATCACCTGGAGTTGACCCTTCGCGAGGCGCAGGCCCGGCTCAAGAGTGACTGGGCTGCGGACATCGCGGCGTACGACGAAATCCACATGCACATCCTCGGATTGGCCGATGTCTTGGCCGCCGGCATCATCCAGCAGTTCCCCCAAAAGTTCGGCCGATGAGTCCCGCTCCGTCGCCAGCTCGGTATCCCCTCGGGCCGCTCCACAGCGGCCCGGGCGTCCGCGCTCTCCACAGCCCCGTCGCCGCAGCCGCGTGTAGCGAGCTTCAGCTTGAGCGCGTCGCCTCCGCGTTTCGGGGGTTTCTGGAAGCGCTGGGCCTGGACTGTACCGAACCCAACCTCGTCGAGACGGACCGTCGGGTGGCGCGCACCTATCGGGAGCTGCTCGGTGGCCTGCGGCCGGGCGCCGAGCCCGGGCTAACAACGTTTCCGAACTCGGAGAGGTATGCGGGGATCGTTTCGGTCACGAACATCCCGCTCTACTCGCTCTGCGCCCACCATTTTCTCCCATTCTTCGGTGTCGCCCACGTCGGATACGTGCCGGGGGAGCGCCTCGTCGGTCTCTCCAAGCTGAGCCGGGTTGTCGAGTTCTACAGCCGCCGGCCTCAGCTCCAGGAGCGCCTGACCGAGCAGGTCGCGGCCCTGCTCGACGAACGGCTCGCCCCGGCCGGGGTGATCGTCTCGGTTGAGGCGCGTCATCTCTGCTTGGAAATGCGGGGCATATCGAGGCCAGGCGTCACCACCTCGACCACCGCCGTCCGCGGCACGCTAAGGGACGAACGTCTACAGAGGCAGTTCTTCGCGCGCTTACGGGGCAGCTAGGGGCGTTGCACCAGAATCAGCGGGTCGTCGGAGTCCGGCGCGTCCGGCAACGTAACGCTCAGCTCCCGCCCCGCTTCCCCCCGCGGCCCTTCGAGCTGCTGCAGCTCCCACATCCGGCGATAGATCGGGCAGCGCTCGAGCAGCTCGAGATGCGGCCCCAGGCCCACCGCTTCGCCCCGGTCCAGTACCAGAATCCGGTCGGCCCGCCGCAAGGTGGAGAGCCGGTGGGCTACCACCAGCGTCGTGCGCCCCTCCATCAAGCGTTCCAGCGCCTCCTGTACCTTGAGCTCCGACAGCGAGTCGAGATTGCTGGTCGCCTCGTCCAGGAGCAGGATCGAGGGATTCTTGAGGAGCGCCCGCGCGATGTTGATCCGCTGCGCCTGCCCGCCCGAGAGGGCGGTCCCCCCTGACCCCACCACGGTCTCGTAGCCTTGGGGCATCGCACGAATCTCCGCGTCGATTCCCACGGCCCGTGCCGCCTCCTCCACCTCCTGATCGCTTGCCTCCGGCCGGCTGCAGCGGATGTTCTCGCGGATCGTGGTCGCGAAGAGGAACGGCTCCTGGGTAACGATGGCGAGCTGGGCATACAGGTCGGCCAGCCGCAGCTTCCGCAGCTCCACGCCGTCGAGCTGGATGCTTCCCGAGCCGGGATCGAAGAAGCGCGCGACGAGGCCCAGCAGTGTGGACTTGCCCGCGCCCGAAGGTCCGGCGATCCCCAGCGTTTCTCCCGCGTCCAGTGTAAAAGAGACTTCGCGCAGCACCGGCTCCCGGTCGGCGCCGTAGCGGAAGGTCACCCGCTCGACCGTCACCCTCGTGGGCGCCCCGGTCAGCGCAACGGGGTGAGCTGCTTCAGCCACCTCCGAAGCCGTGCTGAGCAGGCGGGACACCCGTTCCGCCGAGGCGCCGTGCGTCGCCAGCGCGACGATGCTCTGGCTCAGCCCGTTGAGCGGCCCGTGCAGCGCACGCACCGCGAGCACGAACGCCATCAAGGTGGGCCAGTCGAGTCGCCCCGCGAGCACATCGAAGCCGCCGATGACGATCACCAGCACGATGCCGGTGCTGGCGACGCTCTCGAGCACGCCGTTCGCGAAGGCTTGCACGCGAACCATGGCGACCAGCTCATCGAAGTAGCGCCTGCTTCGCTCCAGGGTGGTGCGGGTCTCGGTTGCTTCGGCGCGGAACACTTTGATGACGCGGATTCCCCGCAGCAGCTGCAGGATGGCGTCGAACAGGACGTAGCCGGTGCGGCGAATCGAGCGGGAGCGTGCGAGCGCCCGGCGGGCCAGGAAGACGACCGGTACCACGGCGACCGGAAGGACAATCAGGGCCCACCACGTCAGCCGGGGGCTCAGCCACCACGCCGCCAGGAACAACCCCACGGCGGTGACTCCATCCAGCGCGGCGCGCGCGAGCGCGAAGACCGCGATACGCAGCTCGGACACGTCCTGGCGAACCGCCTGCAGGATGTCCCCGTGACTCTGCCGCTCGAAAAAGGCCACCGAGAGCCCCAGCAGGTGGCGCAGCAGCCGCTCCATCATCCCGAGCTCGAGCGCCTTCACCATCCGCTGCTGGGTCACCTGATTGTCCAGCGCGAGGGCGCTGCCCCCGAGAAACGCGATCCACAGCAGGCCCGCGATCACCCAGAGCGCCGCCTCGGGCCCGCCGACCCGAGTAGCCCAGGCAGGTAGATCACCCTGGGCGAGCACGCCGGCGAGAAACTGCTTGACCAGCAGGATCGTGGCGAGGCTCAACGCCGAGCGCCCGAGCGCCGTGACGACGAATCGGACCACGAGTCGCCGGTCGACCCGCATCAAGGTCAGCACGTGCCGGAAGGCCGCGATCATATCGGACTGAGGACTCCGCGCCAGGCGGAGTAGGAAAGCCGAATGACCCTGGTCAGGGCACGGTGGCGGGCGCGGAGATAACCGGACCTTTCGGGATCCGTCGCCGCGGGATCCCAGCCGCCTTCCCGCCGGATCCCTTCGTCCAGCAACCGCTCCTGGATCGTCCAGGGCTCGACTTTGTCGAATAAGCCCCTCCACCGCACCAGGTGCTCGAGCGAAAGTGACCCAGCGGGCCGGAGCTCGGCGGGAAGCTCGACGCCGGCGAGGCGGGCGGCGCCCCCGAGCCAGCGACCCACCACTTCTGCCGGTGCGGAAATGGAGGTTTCTCCCCAGCGTTGCTCCCGCACCTCTCCCGAGTGAATCCGCCCGCGAATCACCTCCCAGCGGATCGGCGCCGAGGCCATGATCGACGCGGCATCGAGAAAGGCCCGGAGACGATAGCCGGCGGCCGGCCCCGATTTGAAGGCATGGGTCAATCCGTGCCAGAGCAGCTCGGTAGCGCTCGGAATCTCGAGCTCATGGCCACACCAGCTGACGCGATCCGCTGCTACCGTCGCCCGGCGCCAGGCTTCGGCTGGCGGTACCCAGCGGTCGGTCGAAAAGTGGATCTCCACAGCCACGCGACGAGCATCCCAGATCGGCGGGAGATGGAAGTGCAGGGGATGGGTCCGAGGTCCGTCAGGGCTCGCGGCGACTTCGCAGCCATGTCGCAACAAGCCCTGCCAGGCCGTCTCGGCGGCCTCCTCCGGGACGAGCACGTCCACATCTGAGGAGCTTTTCGCGTCCGCGTAGGGGTAACGCTGCGCCGCAGCTCGGCGGGCGACTCCCTTGATGAGCCGGAAGGGAATCCCGAGCCCGCTGAGCACGCGGATCACCGCTTCGGTCTGCTCGTCTATCCGCATCCACCGAAGCGAAAGCGCGCGGGCGAGGGGGCGCACGACTCGAGCCCGCTCCTCGTCGGCGAGCAGGCCGAGATCCTCGAGCCGCCGGAAGAGCCAGAGGTCGGCACCCTGCTGGTGGAGGAGCGGGAGCAGGGACTGCAGGACTGCCGGAGTCCAGGACCCGGGATCCATGCTGCCGGCTCCACGCAACTGCAGCGTGCGGAGCAGCAGCTTCACATTGGCCATTCTCATGGCTCGCCTCTCGAGATTTCCGGGAAGCGGGCAATCGTCTCGAAGCCGCTCACGTCGGAGGAACCGGGCTCGAGAATGACGGCGCCGTCGCGCACCAGCCAGGCGTGAGCGGTGAGGGGATCGCCGGGCACGTGGCGCACCCCGATCCTGAGCTCCACTGGTCGCCCAGCGCGGCCCAGGACATAGAACAGCACGGCGGTGCGCTTGAGGCAGGTCAGGTGCCAGGGCCAGGGAAGCCGGCGTAGTGCCGCGTCGACCCAGCGCGCCAGCTCGCTGTCCGGTGCCGCCGCTTCGCGCGGCCGTCCGGCGAGCCGGGCCAGCCATCGGGTCAGCCGATCCATCGGGACCAGGTGCACCAGGGGCGGAATCACCAGGATGGCGACGGCGATCCGTACCGGCCAGACGATTCCGATTCGACTCACGCCCGCTCCTCCAGCAGGCCCGCTTCGGAGCAGCGGGTGAGAAACTCCCGGGTGGTGCGCTCCGCCTCCTCCCGGGTTACTTCGTACTCGGCGAGGATTGCGGCGACCAGCTCCTCGAAGCTCTTCGGCTCGCGCAGCGCCTCGAGAATCGTGAGTCCCGTCTCGTTCACGGTGAAGTAGCGGCGTTCCTTCATGTGGAGGACGACGCCTTCACCGGCCAGGGCGGTGAGCCGGAGGTCAGCGTGGCGATGATAGCGAGGAGTCATCGACGGCCTTAGGGAGAAGAGTGGGGTCCAGGAAGAGATCCGGTCCGAGGGTTGCCTCGAAGCAGCGGGTCTGCGCGACGAGACGTCCCAGCAAGTCGAGGTGTTCCTGCGAATGCAGCGGCTCGAACAGGATCCACATCGACCACTTCACCAGCTCCGTCAGCGCCCGGGTCGCCGCGAGCGGCTTCGCCCCGGTCCGCTCGCCGAGCTGGGGAAACAGCAGGTAGCGCGGCTGCACGCGCAAGGTCGCTGAGCCACCGAGCTCTTCCGGCCAGAAGCCCTGCTTGCGGCGGCGAGCCAGCTCGAGGCCGCCGTGACGGCCCAACAGCTCGAGGCCGCCTTGCCGGAGGGCGACGGCGGAGCGAAAGCCGATGAGCTCGATCGCGCCGGCTCGCTCGACGAGGAAACTGATGTCGTCGGTAGCCACGCCCCAGCCGAGGGAAGCCAGCAGCGCGGTTGTGGTGGACTTTCCGGTGCCGGAGTTGCCGACCAGCATCCACCCCTGACCCGCCGGATCGGTCACCGCGGCGCCGTGCACGTGATACCAGCCAAGTCGCCGGAGCACGAAGAGCAGGGTTACCAGCAGAAAGGAACGCTCCGCGATCTCGAACTTCTCGAGGGCTGCCGGTGTCAGCAGCAGCTCTGCGCGCGGCTTGGTGGGATGCACGATGGCCCGCGCCGGTGCCACGCTCCATTCGATGTGGACGGTGTCCTGCGGAGGCCCCGCCTGGATCGCCACGCTCGGCTGGGAAAAAACCTCGCGTGCATCGCTGCGGGGCGGAAGCTCCGCAACGACGGTCACGTCCAGCCGGAGCCGTCCCGGCCAGGGTAGCTGAGCCGCATCGAGCCAGGCCTGCAGCAGCGCACGCGCGCGGCGGTTCCGGCAGACCAGCTGGCAGCCGCCTGGCAGCGTCGAGCGGCGGGCGCTCATGGCGGTCCCCCGCTCGCCGGCAGCGGGCTCAGGAAACCGAAGGGCCGCAGCTCAAAGCGCAGCCGGGTTACCGGCATCCTGGGCCACTCCTCGGGCCGGGGGAAATGCACGGTTCCCACGCTGTACCAAAGCACGAGGTCGCTGCCGACCAGCGATTCGTTGTCGGCCGTCCAGACGGGAAGACCCTCGCCTCCCGGGGATTGACTCGGATAGTCTCCCGCGGGGTAGCGCTCGCCCGGGTGGTAGCGGGTCACCCAGAGGGCATGAGTAGCAAAGGCGCCGCGCGCCGCGATGCGGGCAGCCGGCTGGGCCAGGAGCCGCGGGAGTGGGCCAGGGTACAGCACAAAGCCCGGAGGGCCAGACTGTCCGCTCGCCTCCGTAGTCTCGATTTTCCAGATCCGGCCCGTTGCCGGGTTCGCGTCCCGAATGGCCTGGCTCTCGGTGGAGAGGAGCAGGGATTGCGAGCCGAATCCCGTGCCATGCGGGTTAGCACTGTCATGGGCGAGCACCGCCGCGTCGATCTCGCGCACCCGGTTGGCCGTGCCGGCGACGTCGAAGTCCAGCCGGAAGGTGAAGAAGTGCTGGTGATTGATGCCGGAGAGGTTCGGCTCGAGGGTCGTTCCGAAGCGGGGTGCCGTCGTGTCGCCAGGACGGATGCCCTTGAGCATCAGCACCCCGGTCAGGTCGATCTCGACTGCGATCGAGCCGTCCTGCCCAAATACCCAGTTGAAGCCGTAATCGTAATTGCCGATGGTCGTCACGAAGCGGATCACCAGCTCGCGCGCCGGAAGAGCGGTGCGTGCGTGCCGCCAGCGCAGGCCGCCGTCGCGCTCGAAGACGGCGACCACCCGCTCGAGCCGGCGGGGCGTGCCATCTCCCGCGCTCAGCACGGCGTCGAGCAATTCGGCGTTGGCAGGGACGTCGTAGTTGCGGCGCATCCCGGCCGCGGATCGTCCCAGCCCCATCTCTCCGGCGTCGAATACGGCGCGAAACGCCCACGTGCGGGAGGGATGCCCGTAGGGCACTAGCAGCTCGGCGATCGAAGCCCGTGACAGCACCCGCCGGCGAGCACCCCCGGGAGGACCGAGCGCCACGTCGTACAGCACGAGCCCTTCCCGCGGATGAAACCCATAGCGGAACGCCCAGCCCTGCCAGGAGATCTCGTGACCCCGAATAACGAAGGAAGCACCGCGGGGCTGGGCGATCCGCAGCGGCCGAAGTGCCGGCTCCGCGAGGGGAGGTGGAAAGCCGGTTCGCCGGAAGGGCGGCACCGACTCGACGTCGAGGACTTCGCTGACCGAGTCCGTGGTGAGATCAACTACTGCGACCAGCCCTTCCACCGGCGCTGCCCACGGGAAAGGCGTGGAGCGCTCATGGGGGATCAGGCGAACGAAGCGATGCGTCGGGGACTCCCAGGGCTCTCCGAGTACGCCCGGTCCGAATGCCTCGAGCACGACCTCCCCGGAATCGAGTCCGTGCCGGTCCAGCGCTGCAGTCCAGCGGGGGTCCCGCCAGAGGAGACGGATGGCCTCACGCCGATCCATCCCGCCGAGCGGAGGCTGCGCGTCCGCGCGCTGGCGAGACCGGACCATGCGGGCGGAGTCGAGGTCGATGACCGCCTCTACCACCAGCGCTCGGCGCCGATCGAGCAGGACGGCTTCGGCCCGGCGAGACATCCCGGCGGTATCGCCCTTCACGGGCTCCAGTAATGCGAGGGAGGCCACGCTCACAGTGTCCCCGAGCAATCCGGCGGCGGCGAGAACGCGGGACGCGGTCCTGATCTCCTGCTCGGTAAGGGGATCGAGCGGGTGCGGAGGCGCCTCCGGCCGGTCGCAAGCGAGCGACAGCAGGGGGACGCACGCAGCGAGCACGACCCGGATCGCGAGCGCGCGAAGGCCAAGGCCACTCCAGTCAGTCTGTTGCACGGATGGTTCGAGTATCGCTCCCCGGCACCGGGGCGCAAGGTTCGAGCCGGTAGGGTCCCTGATTAGGGAGAGGTGGGGTCAGCAGCACGAGGCGCCGGACCCCCCCCGGAGGAGGCCCGGCGCCGGTTATTGCACCAGAGCCACAGTTATGGCGCTCGCAGCCTACGGCGTAGGTATCCCGCCGCGCCTGCCGGGCCGCTCCGTGTTCGCGTAGTCTCCCTTGGCTTCTCCCGTAGCCGAGATATTGTCGGCGCCGGTCGCCTCGAGGATATCCTTGGCCCGCTTGGTCCATTCGCGGTCATCCGAATGCACCGAAAGCAGGATCCGCCCGCTCTTGATCAGTCCTTCGTACCGCTTGGCCTCGTATTCCGGAATCCCCATACCGATCAGCGCGCCCGTAACACCTCCCACCGCTGCACCCGCGCCTACTCCGGCGAGCAGAGCCACGATCGGGCCCGCTGCGAGGAAGGGCCCCAGGCCCGGTATGGCCAGCGCCCCAATGCCCGTCAGCCATCCCAGTACCCCCCCGACCACCGCACCAGAGGCAGCGCCGGCGGATGCTCCTTCCGGCGCCTTGGTGTGCTTCTCGTGCGCCAGCTCCTTGGTTCCCAGATTCTCCGGAACCAGTATTGAGATGTCCGTGGCCCTGAATCCCGCGTCTCGCAGCCGGTCGACCGCCATCTCGACCTGCTCACGGGTGGCGTATAATCCGAAGACGGCAGTATTCGCCATGATCGCCCCTCCCCTCAAGAGTGAATCGCCTGAAAAAAAGCGAGCGTGGACTCGGCTGTGTTCGCAGCCTCGCTCCACGCCCGCCATTTTCGGAACCGGCTGCTCCGACCATCCGGACGCTCTATGACCGGTCCTCCACGCGGGCCGGCACTATTAGAACGTAGCAAAGCGGCCCGGCACGCACGTCTCCGACGTGCTGGCTCAAAATCGGATCAGCGTAAAACGAGCCTGGAGAGCAGGAGACCGGGGTGACGCGAAAGCTGAAAGCGGCCTGAGCGGAAGGGCCGCTCCGCGCCGTATATTCAAGCGGATGCGGACCATTCGCCCGGTCATCGTTGCCAGCTTCATCGGCACAACTATCGAGTGGTACGACTTCTTCCTCTACGGTACCGCCGCCGCGCTCGTCTTCAACAAGCTCTTCTTCCCAACGCTCGCGCCGCTCGCCGGGACGCTCAGCTCGTACGGGACTTTCGCGGTCGGCTTCGTGGCCCGCCCGCTCGGCGGCGCCCTGTTCGGGCACTACGGGGACCGGCTCGGGCGCAAGACCATGCTGGTCTGGTCGCTGGTGATCATGGGGATCGCTACGGCCCTGATCGGCTTCCTGCCCGGCTACGCCACACTCGGTGTGTGGGCGCCGGTGCTACTGGTGGTGCTGCGGTTCGTACAGGGCATCGGGGTAGGCGGCGAATGGGGCGGGGCGGTGCTGATGGCGGTGGAGCACTCGCGCGAAGGCAAGCGCGGCTTGCATGGGAGCTGGCCGCAAATGGGAGTGCCGGCGGGATTGCTGCTTTCGACTGGGGTCTTCGCCTTCGTATCGACCCAGCTGCCCGAGGCGGAGTTTCTCTCCTGGGGCTGGCGGGTGCCGTTTCTGGCGAGCATCCTGCTGATCGCGGTGGGACTCTTCGTCCGGCTCCGCTTGCTCGAAACTCCCGCCTTCACCCAGCTGCGCCAAGCCGCCGGTCCGTCTCCGGCGCCCTTGCTCGAGGTGATTCGCGCGCAGCCCCGTGAGATTCTGGTCGGCATGGGCATGCGCTTCGCGCAGAACGTGCTCTTCTACATCTTCACGGTATTTGTGCTGAGCTACGGCGAGAAAACGCTCGGCTACAGCAAGGGGACCATGCTCTCCGGGCTCGCCGTCGCGGCCACAGTGGGTCTCTTCTCGATCCCCTGCTTCGGCGCGCTGTCGGACCGTTTAGGCCGCCGGCCCGTGTATCTCGCCGGGGCGATCCTCTCGCTGCTCTACGCCTTTCCCTTCTTCTGGCTGCTGGACCGCGGCCCCGGACTTGTCGGGCTGGCGATCGTGCTCGGCCTCAACGTAGGACAGGACATGATGTACGGCCCGCAGGCCGCCTACTTCTCCGAGCTCTTCGCCACGCGGGTACGCTACAGCGGAGCGTCGCTGGTCTATCAGCTTACTTCGGTTTTCTCGGGAGGGCTCGCGCCGTTTATCGCGACCTTGTTGCTGGACCGCTACGGACCCGATGCCGTGGCGGCCTATATGGCGGGGTCCTGTGCGCTCACGGTGGTGGCGACGCTCTTCGCGCCGGAGACCCATCGGGTGAAGCTGTAGCCGGACTCAGTACCCCGGCGGATTCAGGGATTGCAGCAATGCATACAGGGCGACGGCCCCGCCGACGCCAAGTACCAGCAACGCCGTCTTGCCGACGCTCTTGTGCTGGGTGGCGATGGCCTGAACATGGCTCAGCGGGACATAAATGCGCGCGACCGCTTGCTTGGTGGGATGCCCGCTGATGCTGTCCCCCACGAGCGAGGGGTCGTAGATCTCAATCTTCGTGGCGGCGGAATCCGTGCTGGTGACCCGCACGGCGTGCACGTCGGGGTTCTTGAGGACTTCCCGGGGGGGGATCGACTCGACTCGCCACGCCACGCAGCCGCTCATACCCACGCTCATCCAAGCTGCTACTACCACGCGCCTCGCGCGGACCAGCCGCATCTGCTCGCTCCGGTTTCGGGTCGGGATTGCCGGCAGGATCGCGGCAGGTCGTGAAGAAGGCTACCCCACGAAGGGCGCGGCCACAACACCCGACTGAGAGACGATTATCTTTGCGACCGGCGCACGCTCAGGTCGTGCCGGTTACCCGTTCCATGTCCGGATGAACCAAACTTTCGATGCGGTAATCATCGGCAGTGGCTTTGGCGGCGCGCTCACCGCGCACGCGCTGGTGGATGCCGGCTGGTCGGTCCTGCTGCTCGAGCGGGGAGACTGGGTTGAGCGGGGTCCGGCTGCGTCGCGCATCGAGAATTTCGTGCTGCACTCCCCCCATTTTGCGAGGGATGCCGCCTATCTCGTCGCGCAGGACGGCCGGGCGGCCAATCCCGCCGGGGCGCTCTTCTGTGTCGGCGGGGCGTCGGTGTTCTACGGAGGCGTGTCGTTCCGGCTCCGCGAGCACGACTTCACGCCGCCGGGCGAGATCATCGGGGATTCGGGCGCCGAATGGCCGATCCGCTATGCTGACCTCGAGCCCTACTACGGCATCGCGGAGCGGATTATCGGAGTGAGCGGCGCCGAAAGCGGTGATCCCACTGCTCCCTGGCGCAGCACACCCTATCTGACCGGGCCAGGACCCTTCTCGCCTCTCTCGGAGCGGATCGCTGTCGCCGCCCGCTCGCTCGGCTTGCACCCCTTTCCCTTGCCCATGGCGATTCATCATGGGGGAGAGGAGGGCCGGGCGAGCTGCATCCGCTGTGGCGCCTGCGACGGCTTTGCCTGTCCGGTCTCCGCGAAGAACGATCTGGCAACGCGGGTCATCACACCACTGCTTTCACGAGGGTTGCACCTGGCCAGCGGCACGGCGGCGGTGCGCTTGGTCGAAGTGGGTGGCCGAGTCGCCGCGGTGGAGTGTGTGGAGCGGTCGTCGGGGCGACGGTTCACGGTACGCGGCAAGCAGGTGGTGCTGGCGGCCGGTGCGCTGGCCACACCCCATCTGGTGCTTGCCTCGGGCCTCGAGCGCCAGAACCCCGGTGGCCACACCGTGGGACGTTTTCTGATGCGCCATGTCAACAGCATCATCTTCGGCTATCTGCGCGAGCGATTTCCCGCGGACGGGTTCGGCAAAGACCTCGCGATTCACGATTTCTACGAGGGTGACGATGTGGCCGGAGCACCGGCCGGCCCGCTGGGCGGCATCCAGTCCTTGCCGACTCCACCGCTGGGCGTGGTCAAGGCTCAGGTACCGCCTCCGCTTCCCTGGGTCGCGGGTTTGCTGCTGCCCCGTGGCGCCGGGCTGCTCACGATCGCAGAAGACCAGCCCCGGCGGGAGAACGGGGTGACCCTCGATCCGCGGGCAAGCGACGGCGCCGGGCTTCCGACGCTGCGGATCACCCACCGTTACACCGCCCGCGATCAGGCAGCCGATCGCGCGCTGCGCGGACGCGCGCGTCAGATCCTTCGCGCGGCGGGTGCCTTGTTCTGCTATCGCCGTCCCATCCGCACCTTCTCTCACGCCCTCGGCACGGTTCGGATGGGACGCGATGAGAAGACTTCGGCGCTCGATGCCGGCTGCCGCTTCCGCGGGATCGAAAACCTCCGCGTGGTCGATGGCAGCGTCTTTCCCACCTCGGCCGCGGTCAATCCCAGCCTGACCATCGCCGCCAACGCGCTCCGCGTTGCCGCCGCGCTCACCGGGACCAGAGCGGCGCCCGTCGCGGCATCGGCGCGGATGGTGTGAGCCTTTCCCTCGCGCTGATCGGCTGTGGCTCGATCACGCGCACGCACGCCAGAACGCTGTCGCGCTTCGGCTCGCGCGTTCGGCTGGCGTTCGCGAGCCGCGATGCCGCACGGGCGGAGTCCTTTCGGCGCGAGTGCAAGGGCTTCGCCGCGTTTGGCGAGTATGCCGCGGCCTTCGCCGACCCCCGTATCGACGCCGTGCTGGTGGCGACCCCGCCTGCCCAGCACCTCGCCTTGACGCTGGAGGCACTGGCGGCGGGGAAACAGGTGATCGTGGAGAAGCCCGCCTTTCTTCATTCGGATGACGTCGCCCAGGTCGAGGCGGCGGCATTACAGGCCGGGCGACAAGTGCTGGTGGCGGAGAACTACGCCTACAAGCCGCTCACCCGGATGCTCTCGCGGTTGCTCGATGCCGGCGAGATCGGTGCGCCGCGGCTCGTCCGGCTGAGCGCGCTCAAGTACCAGGCGACGCCCGACTGGCGCGGGTCGCCGGCGCTGGCGGGTGGCGGAGCCTTGTTCGAGGGCGGCATCCACTGGGTGAACCTGCTCGCTGCGCTGGGGCCCGAGATCGTGGACGTGCGGGGATACCGTCCAAGCGGCGGGGCCGAGCCGGAGCGCACCATGGTGGTCGTGGTGCGCTACGCCAACGGCGCCCTTGGGACGCTGCACCATTCGTGGGAAGCGCCGGCCCGCCTCAAGGGGATTTCCCTCTCCCAGATCATCGGCGAGAAAGGGACGCTGGTTTTCGAGTCGAATGGCCTGTTCGTCCTCCTCAATGGGGCGCGCCGGCGGCTCCTGTTTCCCGGCTTCCGCGACATCAAGGGGTTCCGGGCGATGTTCGACGATTTTCTCACTGCGCTGGCGACGGGCCGGGCCCCGCGCATGACCCTCGCAGCGGCGCGCCGCGACTTAGCCGTCGTCGAAACCGCCTACCGAACCGCAACCCAGGACTGAGATGCAACTGCTCTGGACCGTGTTGATCGGCGCAGCCGTCGGCGCGCATGCCTCTACCTGGGGCATGTACAAGGACGCCCCGCACGAAGGCTTCACCTGGCCCAAGTACGCGCGCAGCCTGCTGCTCGCAGCCTTGATCGCACCGCTGGTGTCACGCGTCTTCGGCGTGGTACCCGAGAGCGCGGCGACCGCCGTCATTCTCTTCGGGTGCGTGTATTCCATGGAACGAGCGATTCTCGAGGCCTGGAAGACCTTCTTCCGCGCCGAGGATCAGTCGAAGTATGCGATCCCGATGCAGCTCGCCGTCTTCGGGAAGACCGTCGGCAGCCGGGCGGCGCGGTTCTGCTTCGGCATACTCTACCTCGGTGCCATCTTCGGGGGGCTCGCGCTGCTGTCGCACTACCGTCCCGCGCCCGGCACCTCACCCCTCGTGCTGGCGGTCACCATCGGTGCGCTGGGCGGCTGGTACAGCGCCTTCGGAGGAGCCTGGAAAGACGCGCCGATCGAAGGCTTCCAGATCTTCAAGTTCTTCCGCAGTCCGCTCATTGCGGCCGGGTTCGCGTATTTGCTCTTTCGTCTGGGTGCGAGGCCGGTGCAGGGAGTCTTCGGGGCCATCGGGTATACCGTGGCGACGACGGAGACCTACAAGACGTTCTTCTTCCCCAGCAAGCCGCGCGGGAAATTCGCGGGCAAGCCGGTGCTGTTTCCCGACTGGCTCGAGAAGCGGAAGCGCTTCGTGCCGCTGTACGCCGCAGTGTGGGTGACGATCCTGGCGGGATTTGTGCTTGCTCTATCGGAAAGCTGGTAAGTCGAGGACGGGTCTCGGCGCAGTGCCCGCAGGTGAGGCTACATCACCACCACGGCCCTCACATCGGAAGAGGTGAGCAGACCCCGCAGTCGCAGGATCCAGCCGAGTGAGCCAAGCGCAAAGAGCAAGAGCGGAACCAGCAACCACTCCGGTGCGGCGCCCGTGGCCAGCAGGAGCGCTGCCACGCCGCCTAACACCACCAGCCGCACCGCCTCGCTGACGCCGGCCCAGCTGCGGGCCTCGAGCACCCCTCCGATGTTGCCGAGCGACACCGCGATGTAGAAACCACCGGCCAGAACCTCTGCCGCTGGCAGGCTGTTCACGGCGCCCAAGAGGGCCAGCGAGCCCGCGAGCACCACGAGAAACTGCACCAGCGCGTAGCCCTTGAGCTCTGGGGGGACCGGGGGCTCGTATTTCTCGAAGCTTTCCACCGAGACAGGCTGAGGCTCGAGCGGCGGCCCGAATTGGGGCGGCCGCCAGCGGGGGTGGGCAAAGACGGCGCGCAGCCGGTCGCCCCAGCTGTGTGACGCGCGGGCGTTCCGGAAGATCTCGCCGAAGTGGTGCAGGTTGGCTCGCACCGGATTCCAGGTCGCCAGCGGCTTGGTGATGCCGTAGACCGCCGGCGCGCGCTCGGGCTCGAAGCTGCCGAAGAGCCGGTCCCAGATGATGAGCGTGCCCGCGAAGTTCTTGTCCTGGTATTCCGGATTGATCCCGTGGTGGACCCGGTGATGCGACGGCGTATTGAGGATCCACTCGAGCGGGCCGAGCTTATCCACCTCGCGCGTGTGGATCCAGAACTGGTAGACCAGGTTGAGGGCGTGACAGATCAGCCACATCGTCACCGGCACGCCCAGCAGAGCGATCGGCAGATAGAACAGCCAGCTCATCAGTCCGTGCAGACTGCTCTGCCGGAGCGCAACCGTCAGATTGAACTCTTCGCTCGAGTGGTGCACCACGTGACCCGCCCACAGCAGATTGACCACGTGGGACGAACGATGCATCCAGTAGTAGGCCAGGTCGTCGAGCAGAAACACCGTGACCCAGGCGAGCGCGGAGTGAGACCAGGCGGGCACCGGGAGGAATTGCTGGACCGCCCAGTGCTGCTGCACCCAGCCATAGCCGGCGATCGTAAGGAGGGCGATGAGAATCCCGGCGAACTGGCTCAGGATGCCGCAGGATACGTCGCTGATCGAGTCGCTCAGTCGGTAGAGCGGCCGCTTGCGAACCCGCGCCACCAGCAGCTCGAGCCCGATCAGCGCGAAGAAGAACGGGATGGAAAGCGTGATGATGTCCATACCCCGACCGCCTGGCCGCCTAGACCTCCCCTTCCGCGGGAAACAGCCCACACCCGTTCCGCTGCGCTTCGATCAGGGCGAAGAATCCCGACGGCTGGATGATGATTCCGGGGATCACCTGCTGCAGCACCTCCGAGCGGACCTCGCTCGCCTTCTTCTCCTGCAACTTGGCCTCGAGCGATACCAGAAACCCGAACGCAAAGCCGCAGGCCAGCACGATCCCGCCGTTTTTGAGGAATCCCTCCAGCGAGCTGTCCTGCTCGGGGGCCGGCGGCTTGGCGGCCTTTGCGAAGCTCCGGTAGGGGTTCCGCTCGGCGACCTTGTTGGTCATCGGGTCCTTGATTTTGCGCTGCTTGCCGAGCTTGTGGCGGAGCCAGAACTCGTCGCCCATGATCATTGGGATGGCGGAATGGCGGATCACCAGCACCGCACTCACTTCCTCCGGCTTCACCCCGAACGCCTCCACCACTTGCCGCTTCCAGGTGCCCGCGCGCCATAGGCCCGCCGAGGCATTGGGCTGGAACCAGTCGAAGGCGGCGCGGTGAGGGCCGGCGAGGCGACTGGTCCAGGATAGATCCCAGAAGTCGGGAGGGCGGGAGGACGCGACGGTGCCTCCCGACTTCCCGACCAACGGCAACGCCCCGGCCGCCAGCAAGGTTCCCAGGAACTCGCGCCGATCTCCGTTCATGCGTCCGTCGCCAGCAGATACTGGCAGCCCGCCTCCTGGGCGCGCAGCGTGGCAAACACGCCCGAGGGCTGCAGGATCACTCCGGGCACCAGATGCTTGAGGGCCATCTCGCGGGCCTTCGCATCGTCCAGCTTGAGGTCCGCCTTGATCTGCTCGACCACGTCGAGCGTAAGGGCCAGGTTGCAGGCCAGCACCGTGCCGCTGGCCAGCACTTTTTTGAGCCCGTCATCCGCCAGTGCTGGAGGGAGTCCGAACGGGTTTGGCCCGATGACCGGGTTCCGCTCGATCGGCTGCTTGGTCTTGGGGTCGGTGATCTTGGTCAGCGCGCCGATCTTGTGGTGCGCCCAGAACTCATCGTCCATCACCAGCCAGATGGCGTTGTGCCGCAGGACCACCACCGCGCTCAGCTCCGCGGGCGTGGCACCGTAGACCTCACCGTAATCCTTCATCCAGATGAGCGCCCGGAGCAAGCCAAGTCCCGCCGAGATTTCCACGCTATCGAAGACCGCGCGATGCTTCCCGGTAATGCGGTCGGCCCAGGAGACGTCCCATGGGGACGAAGGGATGGGAGCACGGGAAGATGGGAGGTTGCCGCCCGCCTTCCCGACGATTCCAGCCGCCGCCAGCATTCCCAGAAACTCCCGCCGATCGGTTGTCATACTGCCTCCTACGCTAAGTGGTGCGCCTTGCGCCCGCCTCGGGCGACGTGATCGTGGGTGAACTCGACCTTCACCAGCTCCGCGGCCATCTGGACGGCGCGATCCACCAGCTCCTCCGCGCCTTCGCGAAGCTCTGTACTGTGCTCCACCGTTTTGACGTTGTTCTCCATGTCTTCCGCGGACCAGCCCCGGGAATGCGCGATGAAGGGGAACTGAGGGAACAAGAAACCCAGCTCGCCGAAGAACATGAGCAGGTGGCCGGCCACTTCCTGTACGTTGTCCTGCCCGCCCGTGATAATGAAGCTGGCGACCTTGTTGCGAATCAATACCCGGTTCCGGATGGTGACCTGATTCTGCACACAATTCAGCCGTTCGGCCATCTTGTAGAAGAGCGAGCTCGAGGCGCCCCAGCGGATCGGCGTAGCGAGCAGCACGACATCGGCCCAGTGCACCAGCGCCTCGTAAACCTCATCCATCTGGTCGGCCGGATCCATCTGGGTGATCGAGCAAGGCCAGGTGCAGGCCTGGGCGCTCTTCGAGTAATACCCCTCACAATGGCGGAACTTGAGCTCATTGAGCTTGAGGAGGCGCACTTCGCTGCCGCAAGCCGTTTGCGCGTGATGCAAGGCGGCTTCGAGGAGTAATTCCGAGGTCGACACCCGCGGATTCGCGCGGTCCATGGCCGTGGTGGAAATGCCTACCACGCGGACCGGCCCCGGCGCCCGCTCCAGCTTCCGGGCGAGCGGGTGCACCTCATGCGGAATCCGGGTCCGCTTGGTAGCTGCTTCGAGGTTCACCCAGAGGTGCCCGCCCTCCACCTTGAGGTCGTAGCGAGGGAGGGTTTCGGTCTCATAGCCCGGCTCGCCCTGGCCGCCCAGCCGGTGGTACTTCCAGTTATGCCAGGGACAGGTGATGTACTCCCCCTCCAGCCGGCCCTCCCCCAACGGGCCACCGGCGTGGTTGCAGGTACCGGAGATCGCGCCGAAGACACCGTCGCGGTGGCTGAGCGCGATACGGGTACGGCCGATCACGAGCTGACGCAGCGGGGCCTGTTGCAGTGCTTCCACCGGACCGAGATCGTGCCAGACGGGTTCGGGCATCGAACGTCCTGCAGGGAAGGGAGTACCCTCAAGATAAGTGCGTTACGATCCTCAATCGGCGACGTGCGCGTGTTTGGCCGCGCGATGCCGCCGGACGAGCTCGAGCAGCAGCGTGAGCTTCGCCGGTCGGCTCCCGGCCGCCCGATTACGCGCGCCAATGGCGTAGGCGATGCGCCACTGTTTGCGGAGCAGCGCATAAGCCTCCCGCAGCCGGTACTTCGGATCATAGATGCTGGTGGCTTCGGAGGTCACGCCATTGAGCTCGATGATCCGGAAGCGTCCGGCGCGCAAGGCCTCGAGGGATTCCGCTCTCACGTCGTAGCGGCCGAACCAGAACCCCTGGTAGCGTTTGCTGATCTCCTCGACCACCGCCTCGAGCTCGGGGGACGCCAGCCCGCTGCCATCGTAGAACGCCGCGCCGCGGCAGTGGGTTCCCAGCTCGCCCAGCGTGACGGTACTGCCCGCGGCCGGAACCTCCCCGAGCCTGAGGGCGTGCCGGTCGAGAAACAGGCGCGCCTGGCACACCGCCCGCTCATCCCGGAGGATGAGTGCTTCGAGCGTGGAGCGCCCGTCTCCCCGGACCGTCGGAAGGCGCTTCTCGGTGATCGAGAAGATGCTGCCCGTTGCTTCGCCCGGCAGCCGGTAATAGAAGATCCCGAACTCGAGTCCGCCGACGTACTCCTGGGCCAGCAGTGCTCCCCCTCTCCCGGCGCGCTCGAGGTACCCGGCCAATTCCTCCGCCGCACGGATAATTCGGACTCCGTCGCCGCGCTCGCCGATATCTGGCTTGAGCACCACGGGCCATTGCAGTCCGTGCTGCGCCATCCAGCGTGCAACTCCGTCCAGTTTCGCCGGCACGGAGGGTTCAGCGCGGATCAGCATGCTGGTCGGGAAATACGCATTTCCCTCGACAACCGGCCCGATCCCCGATTCCCGAATCCCCGCGCGCGGGCCCCGCAGGCCAGCGAGGATCTCCCACTTCGACTCACCTAGGAAGCCGCCGCCCGGGATCGCGGGGTTGGTCGCGGTGAAGAGGGTCAGGCTGCGATGCTTGAGTCCCAGCCAGAGGATGTAGAGGACGAGAGGGGGATAAAAGGCCCAGCGCGGCCAGAATTCCCAGCGGGTGAGCCGCCGCCAGCGCGAGAGCAACAGGCGGCGTCCCCGCCAGGAGAAGAGCGGCACCACCAGCTTGACGCACAGCAGCAGGAGCAGGCCGGCGAGGATGACGAGCGGCAGCGACCAGCGGCGCCAGGATGCGAAAAGCATGGGCGCCGCGTCGCCGTACAGGGTCGCGATCCCGACCAGCAGCGGCGTCCAGAGCGCGGCGGCGAGCAGAAAGTAACCCGCGAACGGCAGGAACCTGGTGTGCAGAATCCCCGCGGCGACGAAGGTGGGCAGCCGGCTTCCGGGAAGGAAGCGTGAGCTGAGCACGACGACGGGCCCGCGCCGGGTGAGCCAGGCAGAGGCGCGCTTGAGCCCGATCCTGCCGCGCAGCGCCGTCCGGCCGATCCATCTTCCCGCTCCGTAGAGCAGCACGTCGCCTACGACGATGCCGCCAAAACACGCCAGGGTCGCCGGGAGATAGCCGACGGTTCCCCGGCTGACCAGGAGGCCCGCGGCGATGCAGGTAAAGTCCTCCCAGACCAGCGTCGCGGCCGCGAGCAACAGCAGCAGCACCACGAAGCCGATCCCCTGCGCGGGCGGCATCCGTTCCGCACTGAAGCGCTCGGCGGCCGCGCGAACCCGCGCGGGGCTCGCTCCTGCTCGCAGCGTGGCCTGGCCGGATTCGGCGCGCGCGATGATGCGCTCGATGGGTCCCGCAAGAACCTCGGGCTCCCGGAAGGTCATGAAGTGGTTCCCCGGCAGCATCAGGAGCTCGCTCTGGGGAACCAGTCGCGCGTGCTCCGCCGCGATGGCCGCCGGCACGAGGGGATCTCGCTCACCTTGCACGATCAGCATCGGTCCGGCGTAGCGGGAAAGGATGCCGCGAAGCGGCCGCTGGTCGGAGTCGTAGAAATTTCGGGCATAGGGGATCGTCAGCATCCCGCCATCGAAGGCGCCGAAATGGGGGGTGGCGTTCAGCAAGAGCCAGAGCGCGCCGAGCTGCAGCCCGTGGACGAGATGATTGAGATGGTAATCGCCGAGCAGCTCGTACTCCTGCACTCCGATCGCCGAGAGCAGCGTGAGAGAGGCGACCCGAGCGGGGGCGAGGTCGGCCAGATTCAGCGCGACACCGCCACCCATGCTGAAGCCGATCAGGTGAACGCGCTGGATGCGCAGCGAATCGAGCAGTTGCAGCACATAGCGCGCGTGGGCCCGGATCGAGTAGTCCGGGATGGACCGGCTCGAGCCGCCGAACCCGGGCAAGTCGGGCGCCACCACGCGAAAATCCCGGGCGAGCACGCGGCTGAGCGGAAGCACCTCGTGGTGGTCGCCGGGGCTTCCATGCAACAGCACGACGACGGGTGCAGCGGGGTTGGCTGCGGGAGTGGAATCGAACCGGGCGATCCGCACGGGACGCGCGGTTGTCAGGTCGAGGGCGACCGCGCCCACCGTCACCACTCGGCTGCCGGGTCGGGGAAGCGGCTCTTTCGATTCAAGCGCGCGAACCAGCCAGCTTGCCCCGAGCAAGCCGAGGTAACCCGCCACGATCCAGCGCAACCGTTTCACCTCGGCGTCGCTCGGGTGCTTAGCGGGGAGTGCGACGGTTGCCCTCGGGCACGACCTTCATCACGGTCGGTCCCCCACGGGCACGAAGCGCTCCGCAATGGCCCGCTGCAAGCGCTCCGCGAGCGCTCCCCGCGTCGGGGCGGTGACGGGATCCGCCGCAAAGTCCACCACCGCGTCGAAGTTCCGCGTGCGCAGGACACCCATGAGATGGCTCCCGAACGACATCGCTCCCCACCAGCAGAGCCCTAACTCTGCGGGCAAAGCCCCTGGCGCACTCCGATAGGTGATCGCCGCATAATGGACGGGGTACTGTTCGCGCGCGGCCCACTCGAGCAAGGCCGGCCGCATCGGCAGCAACGCCGACCCCGAGGAAGTGGTTCCCTCGGGGAAGAGGATCACCCCGTCGCCCCGGGCGATCGCTTCATCGATCAGGTCGAGGACCCGTACCGCATCGCGGCGGACCTCGCGTTTGACCCAGATCGTACCCGTCAGATGCGCCAGAGAGCCGAGCACGGGCCAGGAGCGCATGTCGCGCTTGGCGACGAACACTCCCTCGACGCAGCTGGAAAGCAAGATGATATCGAGGTAGCTGAGGTGATTGGTCACCAGCAGAAACGGCGCCCGCGGCGGGATCCCCAGGATGCTGCGGCGCATCCCCAGCAGCCAGGCCATCCCCAGCGCCCAGCCTCGCACCGAGAACTGGCGCCAGCGAAGCCGCAGGCGAGGGATCGGCAGGGTGAGCAGGCTTCCGGTCGCCCAGCCCAAGAAACTCAGCAGCGTCCAGCTCAGGATTCCAGCGAGCCGCAGCCCCGCCCGCACCCTCCCGCCGCGAATCTGCCTGGTAGATGGCGTATCGACAGGGGCGGGCGCGAGGGTGGTGTCCACCCTGAATCTTACTCTCTGCCGTGGGCTGTTATTTGAAAAACGCCCGATAGGTAAACCGATCCAGCTCCTCCACGTCCAGCAATACCAGCCAATCGATCGTCTTGAATTCGCGGTCGATCGCCGGAGCTCCCAGCGCCCTGGCGCCCATCGTCAGGTAGGCCTGGAACAGGGCGGGAACCTTGGGCGGAGCGCTATGCTGACCAGTCGCTGGAAGGCAATCGCTGGAGGCGCAGCTGGTCTCGGGCCGCGGCTCGACGGCCAGGCGCGGATGCAGCGCCCCGATCTGCTCGAGATGGCGATGCATGGTGAGGCCGAATGCCGGATCCTGCGAGGTCAGCGAGCAGCAGCCGAAAAGCACACTCTTCCGATTCCACGCGAGGTAACTCGCCAGCCCCCGCCAGAGCAAATGCAGCACCCGGCCGTTGCGATGCTGCCGGGCGACACATGCCCGCCCGATCTCGACCGCTCGACTGCGTACGTCCTCAGGCAGCCCGTTCAGCTGAAAGAGGCCCGAGCAGTAGTACCCGGCGCTTGCGGCCATCTCGGCGGTCTGCATCCGGTAGGTGCCCACGAGCAGACCGGATTCGCGTTCCTCGATCATCAGGTGATGGAAGCGCCGGTCGAACTGGTCTTCGTCGCGACCTTCGGCATGTGCTGTGTCGAGGCCTTCCTGCAGCTCCAGGTTGAAAACCTCGTAGCGCAGCCGGAGGATGCGGTCGAGCTCTTCTTCGGTCCGGGCAAAGCGCAGAAGGTAGCGGCCCGCGGAAGTCGTCGAGGCGGGAACTGCCCAGGGAGCGGCAGGAAAGCTGGAAACCAGCGCACGCGCAGTCGTCACCGCAGCACCCGAATGGCCTCAGGACTGGTCCGCAGAAAGAGCAGCTCGCCTTCTCGCAGCACCTGGCCTTGTACGGCGACGGGTCGCCCGACGGCGGGCAGGAAGCTCCGCGGCAGCGGTGCGCCCTGGGCATCGGTGAGAATCAGGTGGCTCTCCCGGCCGGTGCTGTCGCGGATCACCAGCAGCGGGGTAAGCCCACCGCTCAGGCAGCGCACCGCGCAATCCAGGTGGGTCTTCCCTTGTCCCGGGTTCATCACTCCCGTCCAGCATTTCGAGTCGACGATCTCGCCGCGGAGCTCAAAATCTCCCAGGGCACGCTGCGCGACTGCGGGCACCGCACTGCCGGCTCCGGAAGCAATCGAGTCCACCTCGAGCAGCTTGGCGGTGCCGCGCTGAGCGAGTGAGCCGACCAGCCGCACCACCCGGCCGTCGAAGGGAGCCACCAGGGACGCCGCGCCATGCTTTCCCGCGGCCGCCAGGAGGTACTGGGTTACTCCCGCCGGGGAAGGCACCTCGAGCCGAGGGTATGGCCTTGCCGTGATGCGACCGACGATCGTGCGCGGCTGCCCGTACTCGAAGCGCGAGTCCGCGAACGGTTCCTGGGCGAGCGCGAGGCTCACGATCGTGCCTGCCGCCAGAACGCCGATGAGGGTGACGGCGCGGCGCGTGTGGCGTGCCACCGCAGCTGGGGCCCGATCCTGATACCCGATGTAGAACGGTCGCTCGTCCCGGTTCACTGGCAACCCCGCAGCCTCGACGCGATCTGGTACCGGCTCGACATAGGTTCCGGGCGGGTTAGCCTGCCTTTGCACCACGACCTGTCCGCCCTCGATGCGCAGGTCGTAGGTCGGCACCTTGTCGTCGAAGGGAGGCGGCGAGGTCCCGCTGTCGGGCCGATACTGATAGCCATGCCATGGACAGGTGACGCAGCCATCGACGATGCGGCCTTCCCCCAGCGGGCCGTTCTGGTGCTTGCAGACGTTGGAGACCGCGCTGAGCCGGCCCGCATACCGGTACACCGCGACCCGCTCGCCGCCCACCAGCGCCAGCTTTGCCCCTGCCTCCGGGATATCTTCGGCCCGGCAGACCGGCACCCACTCGGCTACGGAGCGCTTGCGGTCGGGTGCTCGCTCCGTGAGACCCGCAAGCAGATGCAGTCCGATGACCACCAAGGCTCCGGCGCCGAGCAGCAGAGGGCCAACTACGCCGGCTTCTGCCTGCATGGCTCCCAAGGCGACATGCCCGATAAGCAATGCGTATGCCAGGTACACCAGCATGTGGAGCGTCTTCCATACCGGCGGCGAGAGCACCGAGAGCCAGAAGTCGTGGCTCGTGGCCGCCATCAGCATCAGGATCAGCAACGCGGCGAGTCCCAACAGCTCGAAGGGGAACCCCGCCAGCGATCCGAACGCCGCGTTGGAGACCAGCAAGCTCAGCAGGGCATTGCGGTCCCCCAGTGCGTGGTATTGGAAGGTGGCGAACGCCGCGTGAGCCAGCGCTATCATGCACATCGTGACGCCGAGATGCCGCCGGTTGTAGAGCAGGGGCAGAAACGCCGGATCGAGCCGGCAGAGCGGCCCGATGCACAGGATGACATGCAGCAACACGAGCGCGGTGAGGCCCAGCCCCCGGATCAGCCCTGTTTCCGCGGTGACATGGGGGTGTGTGAGCAGCGTGGTCATGAAAAAGAGCGCGACGAGCAGGGGCGCGCCGAGCCCGATCACGGTGTCGTAGACCCGTTTCTGGCGGTTCCAGTTGACCGCCACGTAGCGGTTGCTCACGGCGCGGTCAGCTCCGCCGGAATCGCGGCCACCGGCATTTTCTGGCGGGCGAGCACCGCGGCCACGATGATGGCGGGAATCAGGATCGCCAGGACGAGCACCACCCGCAAATGCCGCTGCCGGAGCCGCCGGATCATCGGGTCTTGAGCAGCCGGGTGAGCAGCATGGGCCAGAGCAGCACGGCGCCAGGCACGATCAAGAGACGAAACCCCGGTGTCCCCGCCCGTGCCGCCGGATCGAGCCGGCCGGCCCACCGCGCAGCAAATGGCACGGCAAACAGCAGCCCGAGGGCTACATATGCCCCTGCGACTGCAAGCACGCCACGCGCGAGTCCCTCACTCATGGAGCTGGCCCGTCTGAATGGGCCAAGGCTACCGCCTCCCCAGCCGCCCCGAAAGGGCCCGGTGGGGAGGGGTGAGGACGGCTGACCG
>DASYTT010000092.1:0-51193 GCA_036002045.1 Gemmatimonadales bacterium | reverse complement strand
TCTTGTCGGGAGAGTCGGAGGGCCGATGATAGTCGGCATGCACGCCGTTGAAGAAAAAGAGAATCGGGACGCCGCTTCGCGCGAAATTGTAATGATCCGACCGGGTGTAGAAGCTTTCCTCCGGCCAGCGGTCGTCGATCGCGACCATGTGGAGCTCGGGGTGCGCAGCATTGACCCAGTCGAGCGTGCTGCCCAGGTCGGAATGCTCTTTCCCGATCGCCACGACAGTGTCCTTCCAGTTCCGCCCGATCATGTCGGCGTTGAGATCGGCCACGATCTGGGGCAACGGCACTGGCGGGTGCCGTACGAACCACTCGCTCCCCCACAAGTTCTGCTCCTCGCCGCTCACCGTGAGGAAGATCAGTGACCGCCTGGGACGGGCGCCCGGCTGGCTGAACGCCTCGGCCAGCTCGATTACGCCGACCGTCCCGGAAGCATCGTCATCGGCGCCATTGCAGATGTGGTCGGTTCCCACCGGACTGCACTGCGCCCCCGGCTGTCCACTGGTGCCGATATGATCCATGTGCGCGGAGAATACGACGTACTCGTGTTTGAGAACCGGATCACTGCCCTCGAGAATGCCGACCACGTCGGGGGCGTAGTTGACCGTGAGGGTGCTGTCGCGCAGCGCGATCTCGCTGTTCCAGTCCTGCATCACCTGCACCACGCTCGCCGCTGCCGCACGGAGCTGCGCGAACTGTTCAGCGGCCTCGGGTACCTGCCGGGTAATGGCGCGTTCCAAGAGCGCCAGCACCGGCATGCCGCTGCTCGCGGCGTCGCCCACCAGGGTTCTGCTCAGCGCTTGCCGCTTCGCGTATTCGGCGAAGACCGAGTCCGCGCCGACCACCATGACGACGCCCGCGGCCCCCGTTTCGTTGAGCCGCCGCAGCGCGCCGATGCTCACCGGGTTGAGGCGCTCATCGCTGGGTGAAGGCACGTACACGACGATCCGGTCTTTGACGTCCGCCGGCTTGATGCTGTCCGGCAGCAGCGCGCCGCCGACCAGCACGACTTCTCCTCGCGCGAGCTTCCCGGTCGGACCGAACAGCAACGCTGCCCCGGTTCCCAGGGTTGTTGCCGCGCGCTGCCCCCCCGCATTGCCGAACCGGACAGTCGACTGTTCGGCGAGCACCCGTTTCTGGTAGATCGGGTATTTGAGCAGATAGGTCCCTGCATCCCCGCCCGGCTTCAAGCCGAACCGCTGGAACTCGCCCGCGATGTAGTTGGCGGTCTTGCTAAGTCCGGGGCTCGGCGTGGCGCGCCCACCCATGGAATCATGCGCGATGACGAAGATGCGGCGGCGGATGTCGGCTGCGGTGATGCTCCCTGCGGCCCGCTGGATCGCGCCGGACTGAGCCTCGGCCAAAGGGAGCGCGCCAACGGCTACCAGGCAGGTAATGCCGAAGCTTCGAATCATGAGTTGGATGGAAGGGTGGGAGACTCAGCGCAACCCGGAATCGCTATCCGATCTGGGGCAAATGTAATCTCGGCGGTTTGCGTCGCTTGAGCTGGGGTTCACCGACGGGCTTTCCTTTGGTAGTCGGAATGGGCTTCCCTCGCCCGACCGTGGGGGCGAGCGGCGGCGGCTTGGGAGCCCGGACCGTATCGGCGACTGCCTGAACGTCGGCCGGTCCAGTAATGACGAGCGTGAGGAACAACAGGATGCCGGTCATGATCGCCCCGCTTGTTGCAGGGGGAGTGCCAGGGCGACTGCGCCGTGCCCGGTCGAACAAACCGCTGTGCCGGCAATCGCTTACCGCCACGGGTCCAGCCCGGCCCGGGATCCGGCCGTCCCCCCGCAGGGACACGAAACCCCCGCGTTGACTCACTCGGGACACGGCCCTACGTTGCGCCCGGCATGCCCGCCGCCGTCGGATCTCCGTCCACAGCCCGGCTCGACCTGCTCGACCCGGCCGAAGTCGCCCGCCTGGGCGGTCTTGAAGTGATCACCGAAGGGATCGTCGAAGGCTTTCTGGCTGGGTTGCATCGTTCTCCGCGCCGCGGGTTTTTCGTGGAGTTCGCCGAGCACCGAATGTACCAGCCGGGCGACGAGCTGCGGTACCTCGATTGGCGCCTGTTGGCCCGCAGTGACCGCCTCTATGTAAAGCAATTCGAGGAAGAAACCAATCTCCGTGCCATGCTGGTGCTGGACACCAGCCGGTCCATGGAATGGTCCGGTGCCCCGGCCACCCGGCTCACCAAGCGCGCCTATGCGGAGTGCCTGGTGGCCGCGCTCGCGCTGGTGCTGCTGCGCCAGCGCGATGCGACCGGGTTACTCACGTTCGACGAGGAAGTCCAGCGGCTGGTCCTGCCCCGCGCACGCCACAGTCAGTGGCGCTTGCTGCTGCGCGAGCTGCAGGCCACGCCTCCCGGACGCGGCACTGCGGCCGAACCCGCCCTGCGCCGGGTCGTGGAGCAGCTCCGCCGCCGGGGATTGGTGGTGTTCATTTCCGACCTGCTGTTCGACCCGCCGCTCACGCTCACTGCCTTGCGCTTTCTGCGCCATCGCGGGCACCAGGTCCTGGTGCTTCATGTGATGGATCCCGAAGAAGTCCAGTTGCGGGGTCCGGCCGAGGCCCGCTATGAGGATCCCGAGAGCGGCGAAGCCGTAGTGCTCCGGCCCGCGGATTGGGCCGAGGCCTACGCCCGCACCGTTCGGACCGCGGTGGCCGAGTGGCGGGCAGCGTGCCGGCGACGGGGAATCGCCTACGAGCGGGTTACTACTGACACACCATTCGGCCTGGCTCTGCGTCAGGCACTGGTTCGCTCCACCGGCCTCACGTGATCGGGTTTACCGCGCCCTGGGTGTTGCCAGGGCTGGCCGCCGCTGCGATCCCCCTGCTGCTTCACCTCTTTGCGCGGCGCGTGCCGCCCACGGTGGTGTTTCCGGCGACGCGCTACCTCGCCGAAACCGCGCGCGCGCAGCATCGCCGCCTGACCCTGCAACATTGGCTGCTCCTGCTCGTCCGGACCCTCTTGATCGCGGCCCTGGTGCTTGCCGCCGCCGGACCAACCCTCCCCAGCTTAGGCGTGGCGACCCACGCGCCGGTCGCCCTGAGCCTGGTCTTCGATAATTCGCTTTCCAGTGCCGCTACAGCCGGCGGGACACCCGTCCTTGAACGGCTGCGCGTGGCGGCTCGGGATATCCTGGCCGCCGCGCACCCCGATGATCGGCTCTGGCTGCTCACCGCGGACGCGCTTCCCCTCCAGGGTACCTCGCAGGAGCTCGCGGCGCTCGTCTCGCGGCTGCCCGCGTCGGAGTTCCGTATGGACCTCGGCCAGGCGATTGGGGTGGCCCGCGAGGCCATGTCAGCGCAGCCGCTCCCCGCCACCGTCGTTGTGCTGAGCGACTTGCAGAACAGCGCCCTCGCGGCCGCCGCTGGCTCCGGGCCAGTGGTCGTGATCCGCCCCGATGAGCCGCCGGTCCCGAATCTGGGGCTCGCGGCGCTTTCTGCCGGCCGCCAACCCTGGGGTCCGGAGGGCGGTCGGGCGACAGTGACCGTGGTGGGCTCCGAAGCCAAGAGCGCCGCCCTCTCCCTGCGGGTCGGCCCGCGGCCGCCCCGCCAGCAGCTTGCATCGGGCGGCGCAACCTTGTCCGCCGGCAGCGGGCCGCTTCCGGCCGGCTGGTGGCCGGTTCGCGCGGAGCTCGAGGCGGACGAGCTGCGGCTCGACGACGCGCGAGTGACCGCGGTACGGGTAGCGAACGCGGCGAAGGCGAGCTGGCGGAGCGAGGACCGCTTCCTCGCCACCGCCTGCGAGGTCCTGTTGCAGAATGGTCGGCTGGTACGGGGCTCCGAGCTGAGTATCGGCGTGTTAGGGCCGGGCCCCTCGATCGTGCAGCCACCCGAAGATCCTGCGGCGGTCGGCGCGCTGAACCGGGCACTGGCGGTTCGCGGTCTGGCGTGGCGTTTTGGCGACCCGCTGCCCGGCAGCGCGGTCATCGACAGCGGCCCCCTGCTCGGCCGTCATCAGGTAACCCGGCGCTTCCAGCTGCTGCCGGCCGCGGGCGGCGCGGCCGCGCGAGGCGTCTTGCTGACGGTCGGGGGGACCCCCTGGGCGGCCCGCAGTGGCAACACGATTCTGCTCGGTAGCCGGCTAGAGCCCGAGTGGACCGAGCTGCCGGTGTCGGCTGAGTTCGTTCCCTTCGTCGATTTTCTCGCCAATCGCGCAGTCCGCGGCGAGCTGGTGCTCCTCGACACCGCTCCGGGGGATCCCGCCCAGCTTCCCGATGCCGCGACCGCAGTGATCCACGAAGGGCGTCTGCGCGAGGTCGAGGGGGGCAGCGGGTACCGCTCCTCGCGTACCGGGCTGCACTTCATTCTCGCGGGGCGGGATACCATCGGCGTGGTCGCGGTGAATCCCGATCCGCGCGAGTCGCTGCTGGCGCGCGGGCGCGATGTCGAGGTCCGTCGGCTCTGGCCAGGAGCACGCGTGGTGGCTCCGCGGGAGGCCGCTTCCGCCGCCCTCGCCGCGTCTGGACGGGCCGATCTGCGCGGGCCGCTGCTCCTGCTCGCCGTCGTGCTCGCTCTCGCCGATGCCGGTCTCGCCGGGATCGGCGCCCGCCGCGCAGCCCGCCGGGCCGCCTAGTGGAACCGATCCTCTCCGCCTTCGCGCGGACTCCCTTTGCCCAGGACCTGCCGGAGCGGCTTCCTCCCGCTGGCGGTGCGCTGCGGTTGGCGGGGCTCTCCGGCTCGAGCGGTGCGGTCATGGTCGCCTGGCTCGCCGAACAGCTGACTCAGCGGCTCTTCACCGTCGTTGCCGCCACTCCGGCGGATGCCGAGCGCTGGCTGGCCGATCTGGCGACGCTTACTGGCCAGCCGAGTGCGCTTTATCCCCAGCGCGAAGCACTCGGCGAGGAAGAGCCGCACTACGAGATCGCTGGGGAGCGCGCCGAAACCCTCGAGGCACTGCTGCGGGGGCGGCTGCGCATTCTGGTGACCACCGCGCGGGCGACGGCGGAGAAGACGCTGGTGCCGGAGGCGCTCGACCGGCTGCGCCTCGAGCTCGCCGTAGAGCGGGTCCTCCCGCTGACCGCGCTGGTCATCGCGCTGGAGCAGATGGGCTATCGGCGGGTGCCGGTCGTCACCGAGGTCGCCGAGTTCAGCGTGCGCGGCGGAATCGTGGACCTCTACGGCTTCGGCATGGCGCAGCCCGCCCGGATGGAATGGTGGGGCGACGAGATCCGCTCTATTCGCAGCTTCGACCTGACCTCGCAGCGGAGCGGCGAAGAGCAGAGCTCCGTGACCGTGCTGCCGATCGGAGTAGGCAGTGCGGCAGAGCGGCAGAGCGGCAGTATGGGAGACCACCGCCACACTGCCACACAGCCGCACCGCCGCACTCTCCTTGACCTCCTCCCCTCCGAGACGCTCGTCGTCGAGGAAGCCAGCCATCCCAACGCCGAAGAGGTTGCCCGCGCCTGGAAGGAAGCGGAGCACCATCTCGAGATCGCCCGCCGACTGGGCGAGCTTCCGCCCCCGCGAGACGCGCTCTTTGCCGACCCGGCGGCCTGGGCAGCCCGGCTGGCCAGATTCCCGCGCCTGCTGCTCCGGGAGGAAACCCCGCAGCTGCAAGCCGGCTTCCTCCCGCCGGAAGCGGTGGACCGGAATCTCGGACGCTTGCGCGCGCTGCTCGCCGGCGGGGCCCCGACCCTCATTCTCTGCGACAACGCGGGCCAGCTCGAGCGGCTCGATGAGCTGCTCCACGAAGGCGAGTCGAAGGGAGCGGCGGCGATGCTCGCGGTCGGGGCGCTCGATGGCGGCTTCGTCATGCCGACGCTCCGGGTGCTCACCGATCACGAGATCTTCCGCCGTGCCCGCCGGCTCCGTCGGCTCCGCCGCTACCGGCAGGCCGCGCCCTCGCTTGCCACCGGAGCGCTCACTGCCGGCGACTACGTCGTTCACCTGGATCACGGGATCGGGATCTATCGCGGGATCCAGACGATCATGGTAGGGGAATCCACCATCGAAGTAGCCGTGGTCGAATACGAGGGTGGCGACCGGCTCAACGTCCCGCTCTACCGGCTCGACCAGCTCGAGCGTTATCGCGCCGCCACCGAGGATGCCGATGCGGCGCCTCCCCGCTTGCATCGGCTGGGGGGGACGGCGTGGAAGAAGCAGCGGGAAAAGACCCGCGAGGCCATCAAGCAGATGGCCGCCGAGCTGCTGGATCTCTACGCCCGGCGAAAGGTCAGCGCGGGTTTTGCCTTTCCCCCGGATACCCGCTGGCAACGCGAGCTGGAATCGGCCTTCCTGTACGAAGACACCGCCGACCAGCGCAAGGCCACGGAAGACGTCAAGCGCGACATGGAGCGCCCCGTCCCCATGGATCGCCTGCTGGTGGGCGATGTCGGCTACGGCAAGACCGAGGTCGCGGTGCGGGCGGCCTTCAAGGCGGTGCAGGGCGGCAAACAGGTCGCGGTGCTGGTGCCTACCACGATTCTGGCCGATCAGCACGGACGCACCTTCAGCGAGCGGCTCGCCGACTATCCGGTGCGCGCCGAAGTGCTCTCGCGCTTCCGGACGCCCAAAGAGCAGAAGCGCGCGTTGGGCGAGCTCGCTCTGGGAAAGATCGATATCGTGATCGGCACCCATCGCCTGCTCTCCAAGGACGTCACCTTCAAGGATCTCGGCCTGCTGGTCGTCGACGAAGAGCATCGCTTCGGGGTGCGCCACAAGGAGCGGCTCAAGGAACTTCGCCTCCTCATCGACGTGCTGACCCTCACCGCGACGCCGATCCCGCGTACCCTGCACATGTCGCTCGCCGGCCTGCGGGATCTCACACTGATCGAGACCCCGCCGCGCGACCGCTCTCCCATTCTGACCTTCGTCGAGCCCTGGGATGATGCCCTGCTCGAGGAGGCGATGGCCCGCGAGCTCGACCGGGGCGGCCAGGTCTTCTTCGTGCACAACCGGATCGAGACGATCGAAACCATCGCTGCGCGCGCGCGGCATCTCGCGCCCCGGGCGCGGGTGGGCGTGGCGCACGGGCAGATGCCGGCGGAAACGCTGGAGCGTGTCATGCTCGGATTCGTTCACGGAGCGGTGGACGTCCTGGTCTCCACGATGATCGTGGAGTCGGGCCTCGATGTGCCCAACGCGAATACCATGATCGTCCACGACGCGCACCGGCTCGGTCTCGCCCAGCTCTATCAGTTGCGCGGACGGGTGGGCCGCAGTCACCGGCGCGCCTACTGCTACCTGATCACGCCCGACCTGATGGACCCGGTGGCCGAGGAGCGCCTCAAGGTGCTCGAGCATCATACCGAGTTGGGCGCCGGCTACCGGATCGCGCTCAAGGACCTGGAGATCCGGGGCGCCGGAAATCTGCTCGGCGCGGAGCAATCGGGTCACGCCCACGCCGTCGGATTCGACCTCTACCTGCGCTGGCTGGAGGAGACCGTGCAGGTGCTCCGCTCGGAAGGCCGCAAGGATGGCAAGCTGACGGGCGACCTGCTCCAGCCGCCGGAGGTGGTGTTCGACAAACCGACCCACATTCCCGACCAGTATGTGGGCGACGACGACACCAAGCTGGACCTGTACCGCCGACTGGCGCGAGCGGTCGCGTCTGGCGAAATTGATGAGTTGCGGCAGGAAATGCGGGAACGCTTCGGCCCCCTCCCCGAGGAGGCCGATCGGCTGCTCGATCTCTCGCGACTCCGCGTGGTCGGCGGCACACTCGGTATTCAGCATATCCTGGTTCGCGGCGATGAGGCGCGGGTCACCTTCCGAACCGGCGCTGCGCCGCGAATGGCCCGGTTGACCTCCGCCCTCGACAATGTGCAGCTGGCGGCAGATGTCCGCCGGACGGTGCCGCTTGCCCTGCGGCTGGTCCGGCTTGGAGGGCAAGCTCTGATTCCCGCCTTGGTGCGGGCGCTGGTGGCGGTAGCAGGTGAGCGGGAAGAGCTGAAGGTGAGAACCCCCAGTCCTTAATTCGGAGTCTTCATGCGGCAAGTCCGTGCTGTTCTACTGATCGCGACGACGTCCCTCGCAGCCTGCAGTAGTTTCCGCGACGTCTTTACTTCCCACGCGGAAACTGCTGCCCGCGTCGGTTCGCGCCAGCTCAAATCGGCCTACGTCGCGGACGTCATCAGCCGGGTCGGCGGCCCCAACGCGAATCCCCAGGCCGCCGAGGCCGTGACGGCCATCTGGGTGGATCTCGGGCTCTTTGCCGACCGCGTTGCCCATGGGGCGCTCAAGGCCGACAGCGCCCTGCTGGAGCGCCTGCTCTGGCCGCAGCTTGCCCAGGCCAAGTCCGCCGCGTGGCATGACACGCTCCTTGCGCGCCGCCCCCCGCTGGCTCTCTCGGCTGTGGACAGCGCGTATGGAAAAGGAGACCTGCGGCTGTTTCAGCACATCCTGATTCAGCCGAAGGCCGCCACCGCTGCGGACAGCGCAAAAGCGAAAACCGAGGTGGCCCGCCTGGTCCCGCTCGCCAAGGCCGACTTCGGCAAGACGGCCGCGCAATACAGCGCCGACCCGGGCAACAAAGGAGACAAGGGGTACCTGCCCCTGAGCCCCAGGGGAGCCTTCGACCCGACCTTCGAGGCGACCGCCTGGAGCTTGGAGCCAGGACAGGTCAGTGACGTGGTGACGACGCAATTCGGCCATCACATCATCCGGCGGCCGCCCCTGGACGAAGTCCGCGACCGGGTCACCGAGCAGCTCAAGCCGATTCTGGCGCAGCTCCAGGACTCTATCTACTTCGCTCAGCAGTCTGAGAAGAATCAGATCGAAGTGAAATCCGGGGCGCCGGCGGCGGTGCGCAGCGCGCTCAGCGATCTCAACTCGGCCCGCAAGTCGCGCAAAACGCTGGTGACCTACCGGAACGGCTCCTTTATCGTTGCGGACTTCGCCCGCTGGATGGGTGCGGTTCCCGCTGGCCAGCTCGTCCAGATCCGTGAGGCGAATGATTCCTTGCTCACGATCTTCCTCAAGAACCTGGCTCAGAATACCGTGCTGCTGCGCGAGGCCGATTCCGCCAAAATCAGCGTGAGCCCGGCCACCTATCAGGGCCTGGCGGCGCAATACACGGCGCTGGTGACCGAGCTCAAGCGCTCCATCGGCCTGGACGGACCGGAATTCTCCGATTCCTCCAAGACGGCTGTGGCGGAACGGGTGAAACTCGCCGGCCAGAAGGTCGACGAGTACTTCGACAAGCTCACCAAGGGGCAAGCGCAATTCCGCCAGATCCCGCCCACACTCTCCGCGGAGCTCCGCGCCGAGGGCGATTACAAGATCTATCAGGCGGGGATCTCCCGCGCGGTCGAGCTCGTGCTCGCTAAGCGGCGCGCCGACTCGGCGGCCGGCAATGCCGGCCAGTCCCCGGCTCCGCCTCCTCCAGGAACCCTGCAGCCGGCGCCGGGCGGGCCGCCGACAGTGCCGCCGCGGCCGTGAGCCGTCCTGGTTTTCCGCTCGCCTTCGCCGCGCTGGCCCTCTTCGGGACCAGCGCGGCGAATCCGCTATGGGCCCAGCGCACCCCGGTGGGGACCGATTCCGTGGTGGATCGGATCGTCGCCGTGGTGGGGACCAAACCGATCCTGCGCTCGAACATCGAAGAGCGCATCCTGCAGGAATTCCCTCAGGGAAAAGGGCTGCCCACCACACCGGAGCAGAAGGAGCGGTTGCAGCGCGAAGTGCTCGACGCGCTCGTGAATGAGGAGCTGCTGGTCCAGGAAGCCCAGCGCGACACCGCCATCAAGATCTCCGACGACGACGTGACCAAGTCGGTCGATGTCCTGATCAGGACGACGCGCGGCCGCTTTTCCAGCGAGGAGGAATGGCGGAAGGACTTGCGCGCGTCCGGCTTTGATACACCGGATGAGTACCGCCTCTGGCTCACCGAGCAGCAGCGCCGGCAGCTTACGATCCGGGAGCTGATGAACAAGTTGCGCGCTGCGGGCAAGATCAAGACGGTGGTGCCGACCGAAGCAGAAATCCGCGACTATTTCGACCAGAACAAGGCGAGCTTTCCGAAGCGATCAGAGACGGTTTCCTTCCGGCAGATCGTGGTCCCGCCGCCTCCGAAAAAGGAGGCGCTGGCTCGTGCCCGTGCACTGGCCGACTCGATTCTTGCCGAGCTCCGCAAAGGGGCCGACTTCGCTACCGCCGCCCGGCGCTTCTCGATGGACCCGGGCAGCAAGGATGCCGGCGGCGGGATCGGCTGGGTTCGCCGCGGGGCGGGCGTGCTGGATCCGCACTTCGAGGCGGCCGCGTTTTCCCTGCGTCCCGGTGTCGTCTCCGATCCGGTAGAGACCTCCTTCGGGTTTCACTTGATTCAGGTCGAGCGGGCCCAGCCGGCCGAAGTGCAGGTGCGCCACATCCTGATCATGCCCACGATCGACGCGGCGGATGCGGACAGCGCGGCCCGCACGGCGGCGGCCCTGCGCGAAGCGGTGAAGCGCGGTGCGCCCTTTGATTCGTTGCAGCGGATCTGGCATGACAAGATCGAGGAAAAGGATCTGGAGGGCATTCCGCTGGAGAGTCTGCCGGCGCCCTACAGCGAGGCGCTGGCCGGGGTCCCCGCCGGCGAGCTCGCCCCGGTCTTCCGCATGGAAGCGCCGGTCGATCCGCTGCGCTCGAAGTTCGCCGTCCTGCTCGTCACCGCCCGGACGCCCGCTGGCGAGGTCCGCTACGAGGATGCCAAGGAGCAGATCCGCCAGCTGCTGGTCGACCGGCTCACCCAGCAGCGCTTCATCGAAAAGCTTCGCCGTGCAACGCTGGTGGACCTGCGGGGCGGATGAGCCCCTCCCCGCGCGCCGGCGGGACGGACCGGCCCCGGCTGGCCGTTACGCTGGGCGACCCGCGCGGCATCGGTCCCGAGGTCGTGGCGAAGGCGCTGCGCGAATCCGTGGCCGCCCACGTCACCGTGATCGGCGCGGCTGACCAGATCGAAGCCGTCTCTGCCGATGCGCACATTTCGGTCGGCAATTGGTGCGGTGGCGCGGGCGAGCACGGCGGCGATCGCGCCCGCGCGGTCCGCGCCGGGCAGCTCGCCGGGCACGCGCTGCAGCGGGCCGCGCGGCTCGCGCTCGAAGGGAGCCTGGACGCCATCGTCACCGGCCCAGTCGAGAAGCACGCCCTCCACGCTGCCGGTTTTCCCTATCCGGGCCAGACTGAATGGCTCGGGCAGCTCGCCGGCGTCGAAGTCGCGATGATGCTCGCGAGCGGGGCGTTGCGAGTCGTGCTCGTCACCACCCACGTCGCGCTGCGCGACGTCCCCCTCCTGCTGACCACCGAGCGCATCATCCAGGCCGGCCGGATCACGCGCGCAGCGCTCATCGGCTGGTTCGGGATCGCCGAGCCCCGCCTCGCGCTCTGCGCGCTCAATCCTCACGCGGGTGAACAGGGTCTCTTCGGCGATGAGGAGGCCCGCATCCTGCTCCCCGCCGCGCAGGCGCTCGGCGCGGCGGGGCCACTCCCGGCCGACACGGTGTTCGTCCGGGCACTGCGAGGCGAGTTCGATGCCGTGCTGGCCCCCTACCACGACGTCGGGATGACCGCGGTCAAGGTCGCCGGATTCGGCCAGGGCGTGAACCTGACCCTCGGGCTGCCCTTCATTCGCACCTCACCCGACCACGGAACCGCCCTCGACATCGCGGGACAACAACGGGCGGATGCAGGCAGCATGCGGGCCGCGCTGGAATTGGCGGTGGAGCTGGCGGGAAAAGCGAATCAGGAAATCAGGGAATCAGCGAATCAGGGAAGCAGAGGGGCAGGGGAGCTCCCGGGTCCCCGGACTCCCTGATCCCCTGATCCCCTGATCCCCTGGCTCCCTGCAATCAGTTTCACCCGTTTGACTCGCCTGCCCTCCATCTCGACGACCTCGAAGCTCATGCGGCCCGCCGCGACCCGGTCTCCCACCTGGGGTAGCCGGCCGAGCTGCCCGAAGATCCAGCCGCCGATCGTGGTGTAATCGGTATCGCTGAGGGACTCGTCGTAGTCGGAATTGAAGCTGCTGATTGGGGTGGCGCCATCGAGCACCAGCGTCCCGGCAAGGGGCATCGGGCGCTCCATCGTCATGTCGAACTCGTCCACGATCTGGCCCACGATTTCTTCCAGCAGATCCTCCATCGTCACTACACCCGCGGTTCCGCCGTATTCATCGAGCACGACCGCCATGTGCGTCTTCAAGCGCTTCATGTCCGTGAGCACATCCTCGACCTCGCGGGTCCCCGGCACGAAGAGCGGCGGGCGGACCAGCGTGCCTACCTTGCTGCCCTGGCCCTGCCGCAGCGCGCGCAGGATGTCTTTCGCATGCACGATCCCCGCGATCTCGTCCAGGGATTCGTTGTACACCGGATACCGGCTCTTCTTCGCCTCGGCCACCACGTCGGCCGCGGCCTCGACGCTCGCCTCCGCCGCGATGGCCACGACATCGGTCCGTGGCGTCATCACCTCCTCGGCGGTCTTCTCGCTGAATTCGAAGACCCCTTCCAGCATGCGCGCATTGTGCGCGCCGAGGCTGCCGTGCTCCTGGCTTTGCTCGACCAGCATCCGGATCTCCTCGGGGGAGTGGACCCGCTCCTGTTCACCGGGCGGTTTGAGCCCGAGGAGGCGCACCGTCCAGTTGGAGACGTTGTTGAGCAACCGGGTGGGGATCGCCATGACCCAGGCGAACACGATGAGCGGCGCGGCGAGCCACCGGCTGGATTGCTCGGGCGCCACAATGGCGATGGATTTGGGCACCTGCTCGCCCAGCGTGATGTGCAGCGAGGTGATCAGGCTGAAGGCGATGATGACCGCCACGGAGTGACTGGCTACTTTGCGGAGGCCTGCGGGCAACCAGGTGAATAGCTGGTCGAAGAGCTGCGCCAGCGCGGGCTCGCCGATCCAGCCGAGCCCCAGCGAAGCGACGGTGATGCCGAGCTGGGCCGCGGCGAGGTAACGGGAAAGCGATTGAATGGCCTTGAGGGCCAGCGTAGCTTTGCGGTCGCCGGCCGCGGCCAGCTCTTCGAGCCGGGTCTTTCGGGCGCCGACCAGGGCGAACTCCACGGCGACGAAAAACGCGTTGGCCAGTACCAGGGCCAGCACCGCCGCGAGGCGAAGCCCAACGGATCCTACCTCAGCCTGTGGAGGCTCCATATCCCCGAGAAGGTAAGCGATTTCGCCACCCGTGGGCGGGAGGCGGTCCGGACCCGGCTGCTCGCGGTGTTGCTGCTCACCGCCCTCTTCATGGTCGTGGAGCTCGGCGCAGGGCTGCTGAGCGGAGCGCTCGCACTGGTGGCCGATGCCGGTCACATGCTCACCGACGTGGGCGCGCTTGCCCTCTCGCTCTTTACCGCGATGCTCGCCCGGCGGCCTGCCGACCTCAAACGGACCTACGGCTACCTGCGCTGGGAGATCATCGCGGCCCTGGTCAATGGCGCCGCGTTATTCGGCCTCGCCGCCTGGGTCGTCGTCGAGGCGATCGGCAGGATCTCCCATCCGCAGCCCATCCGGACCGGCATCTTTCTGGTGGTTGCGGCACTCGGCCTCGTCGTCAACCTGCTCTCGCTACGCGTGCTGCACGGTGCCCGCCACGGCTCGCTCAACGTTCGGGGAGCCTATCTCCACGTGCTCGGCGATGCGCTGGGCTCAGTTGGTGCGCTGACCGCTGCAGTGGTGGTCCGTTTGACGGGTTGGACCACCGCAGACCCGATCGTCTCCATCTTTCTGGCCCTGCTGATTCTCGCGGGAGCCTGGCGCCTGGTGCGGGAAAGCACCGATATCCTGCTCGAGGCCGTGCCCTCGCATCTCTCCCTGGAGGACATCCGCAGGAGGATGCTGCAGGTAGGCGGCGTTCGGGCCGTGCACGACTTGCACGTCTGGACGGTCACGAGCGGCGTCGTGGCGATGAGCGGGCACGCCGTCGTGCCGGAGCTGGCGCAGCATCCGGGCGCTCTGCTCGGGCTACGCGCGGCGCTGGCCGGATTGGGCATCGGACACGCCACCATCCAGCTGGAGATCGAGGATACCTGCGAAGGCGTGGACTGCCTTGCGCCGTTTACGGCACTGGAAGCCGCGGCGCATTCCCATCCCCATTCCCACCCCCATTCCCAGCTCCACCACGAGTCTCACTGACAGGGTTGCGGGACGGCATCCAGATCCTTATTTATGGCCGACTTGGAGGCCGAAGTGAGCATCCGTAACATCGCCATCATCGCGCACGTCGATCACGGGAAGACCACCCTGGTCGATCAGATGCTGCGGCAGGCTGGAGTCTTCCGCTCGAACCAGCAGGTCGAGGAGCGGGTGATGGATTCCAACCCGCTGGAGCGCGAGCGCGGCATCACCATCCTGGCCAAGAACACCGCCGTCCGTTGGCACGGCACCAAGATCAATATCGTTGACACGCCGGGACACGCCGACTTCGGTGGCGAGGTGGAGCGCATCCTTCGGATGGTCGACGGCGTCTTAATCCTGGTGGATGCCGCTGAGGGTCCCATGCCGCAGACCCGCTTCGTCACCAGGAAGGCGCTTGCGCTCGGGCTCATGCCTCTGGTGGCCATCAACAAGATCGACCGGGCGGACGCCGAGCCGCTCCGAGTGCACGATGAGGTGCTGGGCCTGTTCATCGATCTGGAGGCCAGCCACGCGCAGCTCGATGCGCCGTTCCTGTACACCTCGAGCCGCCACGGTACCGCCACCCCGGACCTGGACCGGCCGGGCACCGATTTGACTCCGCTGTTCCAGGTGATTCTCGATCGGGTTCCCCCGCCGACTGGGGACCCGAGCGGGCCGTTTCAGATGCTGATCTCGACCCTGGACCACTCCCCCTTCCTCGGCCGGCTGGGAATCGGCCGGGTCGAGCGCGGAGTGGCCAAGGTCGGGGAGTCCGTCGCGGTGCTTCCGCTCGGGGAGCCGGGCATGGTGGAAGAGGGGGTTGGCGACCAGAGCAGGATCACCCGGCTCTATACCTTCGACGGGCTCGAGCGTATCGAAGTAAACGAGGTGCCCGCCGGGGACATCTGCGTCGTCTCCGGCTTCGAGGGCATCGAAATAGGCAAGACCCTCACCGATCCCGAGCGGCGGGAGCGCCTTGCCGGGATCGCGGTGGAAGAACCGACCATCTCGGTCGATGTCATCGTCAACAACTCCCCGTTCGCCGGCCGGGAGGGGAAATACGTCACCAGCCGGCAAGTGAAGGACCGCTTGTACCGGGAGCTGGAGCGGAACGTGGCGCTCAAGGTAGAGGAGACCGATTCCCCGGACACCCACACGGTGTCGGGACGCGGCGAGCTGCATCTGGGCATCCTGATGGAAACCATGCGGCGCGAGGGCTACGAGTTCCAGGTTTCCCGGCCGCGGGTGATTACCCGGGTCAGCGACACCGGTGAACGCCTGGAGCCGTACGAGGAGCTGACGATTGACGTCGCCGAGGTGCATATGGGGGCGGTGATGGAGAAGCTGGGTCCCCGGCGGGCCGAGCTCACCGAAATGCGTAACCCGGGCATGGGTGCCGTTCGCTTGGCGTTCCGGATCCCGAGCCGCGGGCTTTTCGGCTATCGCTCGGATTTTTTGACTGATACACGGGGCACCGGGACGTTGCATCATCGCTTCCTCGATTACGGTCCCTGGGCGGGTCCGCTCGCCGGGCGGAAGCGTGGCGTGCTGGTCGCGGATCGGGAAGGTGCGGTGGTGGCATTCGCGCTGGGCAACTTGCAGGAGCGGGCCCAGATGTTCGTGGTGCCGGGCGAGCTGGTCTATGAGGGGATGATCGTGGGGGAGAACTCCCGGCCCGGTGACATGGACGTCAACGTCACCAAGGAGAAGAAGCTCACCAACATGCGCACCACGGCTTCGGACGAGAACGTGCAGCTCGAGCCGCCGCGCGAGATCACCCTGGAGTACGGCCTCGAATACATCGAGGAGGATGAGCTGATTGAAGTGACTCCCGCCAATATCCGCCTGAGGAAGCGGATGCTCGCGGCGGTCGATCGGAAGAAGGCGGCCCGGGCGGCGGCCCGGATCGCCGATGCGTCGTAGCAACCACACGCGAGTCAACCCAGGTTCTAGGAGAGGCGGACCACAACAATGCCGGCCCTGGTGGCGTCGCTGATGGATATCGAGCTCCGTCGGCGCTTCGATGAGGAAGAGGAGGAATTCGAAGACGGCTATTCGTTCGAGGACGAAGAAGACGACGACGCCGAAGGCGGCGAATTCGACGACGAGGACGAGTTCGGCGACGATGACGAGGAGCTCGAAGAAGATTTCGAGGACGACTTCGAAATCGACGAGGAAGTGGAAGAGCGCTAGTTGCGGGCCCAGCGCGGTTTGGCGATCTTGTTGTCAGTCTTGGAGTTGGGCCTGTAGCTCAGGTGGTTAGAGCGCACGCCTGATAAGCGTGAGGTCGGTAGTTCAACTCTACCCAGGCCCATGGTCGACCATCTCTAGGCCCTGCTGGAAGTTGTGACTTCCGGCGGGGTTTTCTGTTCAGCCGGTTTGAGCCTGCGCTGTCGATGGCGGTGTCGATTGGGCTGCGGGCCTCGACTGGCCAAGGCCTACGGATGGGTCCCCGGATGCATCTCCTCCACCATTTTCCGGTACTTCGCGACCTGGTCCGGCCTGAGGACGGCAAGGACCTCCCGGAGGGCGGAATCCAGCGTCGCGCGCACGTGTGGTCGCAGCGCATGCCAGGTGGAATCCACCGCTCCCTGGTGGCGGGCGAGGATCTTGGCGATCGCCTGCTGTTGCGCTGAGTCCAGCCCGAGCTCTTGCTGGAAGCGGTGCATCACGTGATGAGACTCGATCCTGGCCGTCTCATGCGCGAGTAGCCGACGGCGCTCATACGTTGCCCCAAGGGCTACGCCGGCTGCCAATGCCACGGCGAGCAACAACGTCCCCTTCACCCAGACCGGCAGCGTCACCTCGACCCCCGGCCCTGACTACCGAGCAGCAGCGCGCCAATGGCGGGCGGATCATCCTGCAACCCGATCGCCTTCCCCACCGCATCGCCAGGAGCAAGCACCCGCGACCATTCCGCCTTGAGGTCTCCCTCTGCTGCTGGTCGAGCCGGCAGCAGCATGAACGCCAGCGCTGCCGCCAGCAGCAGCGAGGTGGCAAGCCAGCCGGCAGGTGACTGCGCTAACCAACCCATGCCACCTCCCTTCGTCGCGCCTGCCGCGTGCGCCGCAATCCGCTCGCTCAGCGCGTCCCAGTGCGCGGGCTCATCCCGGACCTGACTGGTATCGAAGAGATCAGTCATGGTCTCCCAGCACATTGCGAAGCGCCGCCCGAGCCCGGAACACGTGCTGCCGCACCGTGGATTCGCTGATTCCGTGCATCGCTGCTACCTCTTCGGGGGCGAGATCGCGAATGGCGACCAGCTCGAAACAGGCCCGCTGCATCGGTGAAAGATCTTCCATCGCGCGTCTCGCGGCCGCAGCATCGAGCCGTGCGAGCAGGGCAGCGTCGGCTGGCGCCGGTGCGAGTTTGGCGGAAGTTCTCCGGCTCCAGAGCCGCAACAGTCGCGCCCGCCGTGCCTCGCGTGACCTCCGGTTGCTCGCCAGGCGGCGGACAATCGCGAAGAACCAGGGAGGGAACGGGCGCTCCGCATCGAACCTGCGCGCATTCCGGTGCACCACGCCAAAGGCATCCTGCACTATGTCCTCGGCCTCATCGCGGTCGCCCAGCAGCTGGGCAGCCAGCAAGGTCGCCGCGCGGATATAGCGCCGTACCAGCACGGCGAATGCGGCACCATCGCCGCGCGCGGTGGCCGCGAGGAGCTCTGCATCCGCGCGTCCCTCTTGCTTCACGCGCCGGCCGCGTCACCCCGTCTTCTTGTAGAGCGTGAAGCTGAGCTCACCGTTCTCACAGGCCATCTTCCCTTTCATCATCTCGCGCGCCGTCGACGTGGCAGGGCTCACGACCGCGGTCGCCTTGCACGCTGCACCGGAAAGGTTCTGCGTCCAGTAAAGGGTATCGGCAGTCATCCCGACATCGCTGGCGATCCCGGCCCAGAGCGGCGGAGCCTGACTCAGCGTGAGCGTCACCGCCCGCAGACTGTCCGGCGTGATCGCCAGGTCCAGGCTGCTGGACGTACCCTGCGGGGACCAGAACGTTCCTGTCCAGCTTCCCAGCAGCAACGAGTGCATCGCGGCGTGGGTGGCCGAATCGGGTCGAATGTGGCCCGGGCCATGGGCGGGATGCGTCCCGGAGTGGGAACCCGGATGGGCCTGAGCCAGTGCCGGTGCGGCACCTGCCAGGAGGAACGAAACAGTTACTGCGAGGCCACGAATCATGGGAGACTCCCGTGCAATGGGTTTGTGCGAGCGCCCTCCCCCCCCAGCACTGCGGCGGGCTGACGTATACGGGTTCGCGCGAGTGGCGCGTCTGTTTACCGGTGACTCACCAAGCTCAATGGCCGTGCAGGCCACCGCCGGTGAGGTGCAGGATGACAAACAGCAGGAACAGGGCGACGGCGATGATCCCAAGCGTTTTCACCCAGCGTGGCCTGTAAGGACCACCCTGCCTGTCTTCGCTGGTCCGAGGTATGCTCTCCCGGCGCCCGAACGGGGTCAGGCCCCGCGGCTTGTACACTGAGAGTGCGGTAGTCGCGAGCAATGCGACCAGGGCAGCACCGGAATCGGCCACCAGTTGGAGCCGCAGTCCGGCGAGTTCGCCACGCGCCAAAGTCCGTGCTGCTACGACGGCTGCCAGGTGTCCCACCGGCTGCAGGTGCACCAGCAGAAGGAGGGTGGCGAGAACGGTTATCACGAGCTTCGCCAGGATCCAGTAGTGTCGGAACAACCCCCATTCGGTGCCCAGCGCCATGACCAGCCCGGTTGGCAGCGTCAAGAGGCTCAACGGGACGATGACGAACCAGGCAGTGAGGTCCATCGCGAGATAGGCAGCCCGCGCCAGCTGAACATCCTGGCTGGTGAGACCGGCCAGGGCGAGAGCCAGAAAGCCAGCGACCGCGCCGAGCCAGCCAACCGAAAAGGTGACGTGTGCGGTGAGCGCAAACTTGCGGAGGCTGAGCGTCGTGATCATGACGGACGATAACTAGACCATGCAGGCTGGCAAATGTGGAACCGAACCCGCAGGGGACCGCTATAACCGAGGGCACGAAACAGAACGCCCCAGGGTGATCTGCCCCGGGGCGTTTGCGGACCCTGCCGTGCCGCTCAGTTGCAGCAACAATCGTCGCAACACCCGCAGCAACACTTGAGGGCCTTCACGACAATGAACAGCGCGAGCATCAAGCACCTCCCCCTGACCACGGGTTGCCCAACCGTGCGAATCTAGGCGGCGCCCCATGGCCTCGCAACCCGTTACAATCAAGAAGCTTCCTGCCGAACCTCGCCACCCTTGACCAGCTGCGGGATGCGCTCAGGGACTAACCTCGACCCGCAGCGCCAATGGCCCGACCCTTGACCCCAGGCCCATTTCTTACTCTTCCGCCGCCTTTTTGCTGCGATCCACCTTAGCGACCACCTTCTCGACTCGCTCCTTCGAGAGACCGACCACCTCCAGGAGCTCGGTCGTGGTCAAGTTTGCGAAGTCCTCCCGCCGTGCCTCGAAGATGAGCTCCCAGGCGTGCGGATGATTGAGCTCCTGCTGCTGCCGCAACACCCAGCCGCTCTCATCGACGAAAAGCCGCAGCGCGTGCTCGAGCGATTCGAAGTGGTTCTCGCTCCAGCGCCGGTCGCGAGGGTGCCAGAACCGGGTGACCAGCAGGGATCCCGCGGGCACGCCCTCCCCATTCGCCACCGGGCGGGTCACTACTACGACGAGGTGCGGTCGTCCCGGGCGTGACAGCGGAGGAGCGGCACCCGCGGTCTCCGGCGATGCGAGAACCAGGGCCTCGTTGGAGCCGACCTCTCGATCGGCCGGACCGCCCGTGGACAGGCTCGTATCCTTCGCCATAGGAATCCCCCCGCGCTGTCGGCGTCGGCACTCATTACCACATGACTGAAAATGTACCGGACGATCGCACGGCCAGCGTCTCTCGGAGGGAGCTCAATAGATGCCCATGCCCAACGACCACGATGACTTTGGTGGCCTGCATCGCGACCTCTTGCAGACGGGCGCGGTCATGGACCGGCGCAAACTCTTGCGACTGGCAGCGGGATTCGGGGTCAGGAGCTCGCCACGCTGAGTGGCAGCGTAGCCGCTGGCCTGACCGCGACGCTGACTGTGGCCGACTGAGGGCTTTCCTCTCCTTACCGGAACGTTCCCGGACTCACCTCATAGGTTAGGTGATAGGCGCCCGCCTCGTCCTCCGGCGCCCAGAAGCCGAGCTGCTCGGTCCAGCGAGTGCTCGCCAGCCGCCGCCCGCGCAACGAGAGGAATCCCGCCGCCCGCGTCGTTACTACCCCCAGCTTGCGTAGATCGCCGAGCCCGCGGAAATGCTGCGACGCTCGCTCTTGTGTGAGCCGCCGGGCGGTGAGGGGGCCGATCCCCGGCACTCGAACCAGCTCCTCATAGCCGGCGGTGCGTACCTCCACCGGAAACCGCTCGGGATGCGCCAGCGCCCAGGCCGCTTTGGGATCCAGCGTCAGGGGCAGGTTCCCGCTCTGCTCGTAGACGACCTCATCCGCGCCAAACCCGTAGTCGTTCAGGAGGTGCGTTGCCTGGTAGAGCCGGTGTTCGCGCAGCGCTGGCGCCGCAGGGAAGCTTTCCATCGGCGTGCGGGCGATCGGGCGAAATGCGCTGAAGTGCGGATGGTGGACCCCGCCGGGTCGAGAGAGCTCGGCTACCGTGCTTACCAGCGACCGGTCGGTATCCGGCGTCGCCCCTACCACGAACTGCATGGTCAGGCCGGAAACACCGTTCGGATGCAGCGGGTCGCTGGGACGCCCTGCCGCACGGGCTTCCCGCTCCCGCAAGATTAACCCGCGCACCAGCTCGAAGTTGGCTCGTGTAATGGCCCAGCTCTTTTCCGGCGCGATGGGCGCGAGAGTCGCCCCGCAGGCAGCCTCGAGGTTGAGGGAGACTCGGCTGGCCAGGCTGGTCAGCCGCTCGATCTGGGCAGCTTCCGCTCCCGGCACCAGTTTGACGTGGATGTATCCGCCAAAGCGATGCCGCTCCCGGAGTAACGCCAGCGCGCTGATCAGCTGATCGATGACGTGGATCGGACGCCCCGGGATCCCCGTGGTGACGAACAATCCGTCACACCACCCGCGCTGCAGCGCGCCCAGAAAGATCCGCACCAGCTCTTCGGGTTTGAGCAGGGTGCGAGGCAGCTCGCGGTCTCTCCGCATCGGGCAGTAGTGACAATTGAAGCTGCAGGCATTGGTCATCAGAACGCGCAGTAGCCTAGTCCGACCGCCAGGAGTGCGCAGGTTGCGGATGTTGAGTGGCCCCAGGGCTCCTGCGCCCCGCGCGTGCCGCAGCCGGGGAGGCGGTGGTCGCCCATCCCTGTCATCGCTGGCTAGCGACATCAGCACGCCGAGCCGGGTCTCGAGATCCGAATCGCCCACGTCTGGCTCCTGCAAAGCTAGCCACAGTATACCGAAGAAATCCCGAAAATCAAGCTCCAAAAAAAGCCCCGCCGACCATCCACGGCGGGGCTTCTTCGGGCTGCAGCCGTTGTCGCTAGCGGATCCGCAATCCCGAAGGATTGGCAATCATGGGCCCCCCCATGCTGCGCCCAGGCGAAGGGGCCATCCGATTGACCGCTGCGCCGCCGCCGCCTCCGAACGCACCGAATCCCGGGCGGCGGTGGAGGTCGCAGTCATCCCGGGCCGAGCCCATCCCGCCGCGAATGATGATGGCGGGACCGCGGCTGACAACCGAGGGTAGCCGCGCGGAACCCTCTGAGGAGCCCTCTGAACCATCGCTGCCGATTGCGTGTCCGCCCGTGGCTGCCGCCAGCGGTAGTACCGACGGAGCGACATCCGGTGCCACGCTCGCGAGGGACGTGGTGGTCACCCGCATCGTGGGGACCAGCGCGGCAGCCGCATGGGCATGGGCGGCCTCCCCGTTGGCCTGCGCTACCGTCGCCCCGCCGCTCCCCCGAACCGGCAGCTCAGCGGGCTTCCGCACCAGCGGACGGGGCAGAGCCAGGCGGGGATCGCGACCAGCTTCGAGGTTGGAAACGACAGGAGCGTCTGGAGCGGGGGTGCTTACGAGATTCACTCGGGCGCTATCGGCCGATTGCCGGAGTGTCCGGGAGGCTTCGGAGCCGGGCTTGGAACATGCAGCCGCCCAGATTCCCGTGACGAGGGCGGCGGCGATGAAGGTTCGCTCGCGCACTGTTCCCTCCTACCTTGGGTGTGAAGCGTCACTTAAATGCGAGGCTATTCATGACTGGCACGGGCATATGCCGGGCCAAACCATTGTCCGATGCTGCCGGGGGTTCCGACTCGATTTCGGCAATCGAGTGTCATCCCCCGGCGACAACCCGGTCTCACCGGGCGGACACCCTGGCCGTTTGGAATCCTAAGCAGGTTCGGCTCGGCCTGCTCCTGGCGCTCCTGACCGGCTGCAGTGGGCCACCTAAGAGCAGCGGCAACGACGCTGCCCTGGCCGATACGCTCAAGGCGCGGATCGAGGCGGCCTATGACTTCAGCCGTCCCGGAGTGGTCGAGCGCATGAATGCCCTCTATCCGGATACCGGGCGGGTGCTCTCCGCGAGTGGCGGCCAGTTTACCGTCTCCGCAGACACCCTGCGGGCGGGGATCGCGGCGTTCTGGCAGAACGTCGGCCAGAACATGAGGAATCCAAAGTGGGAGTGGGGTGACGTCTACGTCGAGCGCCTGAGCGATGACGCGGCGGTTCTCACTGCCACTTGGTCGATTCCCCATATTGCGCCGACCGGCCTGCCCCACACGATCCGGGGCGCCTGGACCGCGATCTTCCGGCGGATCTCCGGAACCTGGCTGATCGTGAACGAGCACTTGTCGACCCCGCCCAGCTAATTGATGCCGACCCGTCCTTTGACGAGCGCGAACAGCTTCGCCGAGTCGTAGCCGATTCCGTCCTTGAAGACCGTGACGACGTTCTTGATTGCCGCAGGGTCAGTAACCACGTCGCCCCGGACGACGACCAGATCCGCCAGCTTGCCCTGCTCCACGCTTCCCAGCTCCTTGTCGACGCCGAGGATTCTGGCGCCGTTGAGCGTCATGATCTGAACCACCTGCTCGGGTGTGAATCCGGCTTCGCGCAGCAGCTCGAAATTTCGCTGATCGCCGTACCCCGGCAGTGCCCCGCCGTTGCCCGTGGGGTCGACGCCCGCGGCGAGTAGGCCGCCGGCGGCGACGAACGCCCGCTCGTACGCCATCCCGTTGCGGAACACTTCGAGCGTAAAGCGAGCCTGCCCGGAGCTGTCGATCTGCTGGCGCGCCCGCAGGTAGTCTTCGCGCACTTCCGGCGCCATCGCCTCGAGCGCCCGCGGATCCCGGGTAGGCCGGTTGGGGACGAACAGCTCGTATACCGCCAGCGTCGAGGTTACCGGGACCTGCTTGTCGATCAGGGCCTTGAAGGTCTTCTGGACCGCAGGATCGGTCGGCTTCACCGCCGCGCCGGCGGCGACCATCGACGTCGGACACACGTCGGGCTGCTTGTCCGTCACATAGTCCGAATTGGTGAACAGGCCGTGCTCGAGGTTGTCGATGCCGAGCTCGACCGCCTCGGTGTAGCTGACTGAGCAGAGATGGCCCGTCACTTTGATGCCTTGCCGGTGCGCCTCGTCGATGGCCGCCTTGAGCTCCGCGCGGCGGATGTCCGTGTAGGCCTTGAGCCAGGTCGCGCCCTCCTTGGCCCAGTAGGCGACGAACCGCGTGGCCTGCTCGGGACTGGTGAGCAGGGTCATTTGCGACATGCCTTCGCCGCCGGTGATGTACGGTGCGGTGACGTGGATGCGGGGACCGGGCACCCGCCCTTTCTCGATCTCCGCCTTCAGGTTCAGCTCGGCATAGGGCGCCCGGCTGCCGGTGGTGCGGATGGTCGTCACCCCCGCGCCGAGGTAGAGTCGCGGCGCGGTATAGCTGAGCTGGGCGGAGCGACCCCCGGCAGCGGTGTAGAAGAGGTGGTCGTGCAGACCCACGAACCCGGGAAGCAGGCTGTGCCCGGAGAGGTCGATGACGCGGGCGTCCGCTGGTGCCTTGATCTCACTGGCATTGCCGACGGCGCGAATGCGTCCGTTCTCGATCACGACCGTCTGATCCTCGCGTGGCGGTGTGCCGGTACCATCGATCAGCTTGACGTGGGTCAGCACGATCACCGGCGCATCGGCGCTCACCACATCCTTGACCGCACGGCCCATCGAATCGGCGCGCTGGGCGGCCGCCGGCTGCGCGAAGCGACCGAAGCCCAGCAGGAGCAGGGCGGGAAGTAGGACTCGGGAACTGTGCATGAAGCCTCCTATCGCACCGAAAACGTGAGCATCATGCCGGACTCGAGGTGCTCCGAGATGTGGCAGTGCGCCATCCAGGTACCCGGGTTTGCCGCCTCGAGGAGAATGTCGGCCGTGCCGCCGGCCGGCAATAGAAAGGTATCCTTCCACGCCAGATTCGTATTGTGGATTCCATTCTGGGCCAGGACCAGGAAACGCTGGCCGTGAAAATGGATCGGGTGTTGCATGGCGTGCAGGGTCTGGCGCAGGTTCGCGATCCGCAGCTTGACGACGTCGCCCTGCTTGAAGTCCCAGCGGATGTCCATGTTCCGGCGGCCGCTGCCGGGCTCCTCCATTATCCACTGGACCTCGGCGGAAGTAGAGTTCCAGTTCATCATCGGCATGGTGCCGCTCCACTCCACCGGATGGAAGTAGACCGAATCGGCCCGGAGAAATCGCTCCACGAAGAAGGGAAGGCCCTTGGCCTCCATGCGCACGACCAGCGAGCGATCCGGGGGCCGCTCGAAATCCTTACGAAAATGATCGATGCCGGTACGGACGGCGCGATGTTCGCGGGTTAGGCTGAACGACCCCTCGAGATCCTCCCTCACCTTGCCGGTGGCGATCTGCACGATCCCGAGCGTATCGACCTGGGAAAAGAAGCGCCCAAAGACGTGGTCGACCGCGAGCACCCGGTTCTCGATCGCGACCCGTCCCGGGTCCGCGAACCGCACGTCCACCAGGTAACGCTCGGCGGGAGCGACAACCACGCTCTCGACCCATTCTTCCCGCTCGAAGTTGCTCAGGTCCGACCCCAGCAGCTTCATTCGCGCGGCGCCGAACGACACGTTGAACGTCCGCGCATTCGAGACGTTGGTCAACAGGAAGCGAACCACTTCGCCGCGGGCTACCGTGAGCGCCCAGTCCGTCCGCCCGTTCACGAGCGTGACGTTGCCGAACCGGCCCATCAGCGCATGAGTGGCCCGTTCCCGTCCGTAGGGGACCACGCCCTGCTCAGCCAGCTCGAGATCATCCAGCATCAGCACCGCTTCGCGGTTGGCCCGGCCGAGCTCCTGTTGTGCCGGAGTCACCAGCAGGTTGCCGTACAACCCAAGGTCCCGCAGGATGTCGTCGCGCCGGTGGGGGTGATACCAGAACAGGCCGGCATCGGGCAGGCGCACCGTATAGAGAAAATCACCGCCCGGTGGCACCGCGTCCTGGGTCAGCCCCTCCGCACCATCGAAGCGATTATCCAGTCGCACCCCGTGCCAGTGTACCGTGCTCGGCCACTCGATCCGGTTCCGGTAGCGGATCTGGAGCGTGCTTCCCTGCGTGGTCCAGAGCAGCGGGCCGGGGACCTGCCCGTTGTAGCCGTAGCCGATGAACGAATGGCCGCGAACCGTCTGCCGCAGGGGAGCGGCGGTGAGCACGAGCGTATCGCCGTCCTTGAGCCGCACCACCTCGCGTGGCCGGGCCTCAGGAATTCGGGCGTCCCCTTCGCGCGGGAGGAAGGGACTCGCTGCGGGAAGTGGCAGACCGAGCTCGGCAGGCATCATGGCCAGGCCGGGGGGCATCGGTGGGTGGATCCAGCGAGTCGTGCCGCTGGGCGGAGGCTCCCCGGTATGCATCGCGTGACTGGAATCGGCTGCCACGATCCCGGAAACCGCGCGATTCCCGGTGGGTGCGGCACCGTAGAGGAACTCCGACAGGTCCGGCGGCTGCATGCGTGCGCTCGGCGAGAATCCGCGCAGGGCGACTCGGCCATCCGGCTCCCGGACGTCTGCGGAAGGTTCCGCGGTGATCAGCACCAGAAACTTCGGCCAGTCGATCGCGGGCAACTCGTGCTGCCCGTTGCCGACGGCGCCAAGCTTCCGCGTTGCACTGAGCTGCTGAGTAGCGATCCAGGCCACCCAGACCCGCGCTCCGGTAGAAAATGCCGCGGGTTCCGGCAATCCGGTCGCCCGCAGCACCGGTGCATAGACCTGCCGGCCGTCCCGGGTGACGTTGACGCCGAAGGGTGAAGCAATGCGATTGAGCTCGAATGTCGCGCTCACGCCCTCGAGCGCGGGGATCGGATCGAGCTCGATGCAGTAGAGATCGCGACTGGGGCGCGGCAGTGCTCCGCCCGCGCGGCACGGCGTGTCCGTCGATTCGCCTTGAGCCGGGGGTTGCAGCGAAGGCCCGAGCCCGAATTCTGTTGCGGCGACGAGCGCCAAGGGCAGGATGAGCACGGCGCGGCGCATGAGAACAATCTTACCCGGCGGCTCTATTATTCGTAGCTTCCGCCTCCCTCGCTATCACCCGATCTCGGACCGAACCGCTATGCTCTCGACGCGCAGATTCCTCTCGCTGGTGTTACCAGGCTTTCTCATTCCATCGGTGCAGCCGCGTCCGCAGGCCCCCGCGGCGTTGACTCCTGTCGTCCTCGACTCGGCGTTTCTCGCCGCCTATCGCTGGCGCAACATCGGCCCCGATCGCGGCGGCCGCTCGATCGCGGTGAGCGGCGTAAAGGGCCGTCCCAATGAGGCCTACTTCGGCGCTACCGGAGGCGGACTCTGGAAGACGACCGACGGCGGTGAGAACTGGGCGCCGGTGACGGACGGAATCATTACCAGCGCATCGGTGGGCGCGGTGGCGGTGAGTGAGACCAATCCCGACGTCGTCTTCATCGGAACCGGAGAGACCTGCATTCGCGGCAACATCATGCCCGGCGACGGCGTCTACAAGAGCAGCGACGCCGGCAAGACCTGGACGCACGTCGGCTTCCGCGACTCGCACGGTATCGCCAAGATCCGGATCCATCCCACCAATCCGGATATCATCTTCGTCGCCTCGTTCGGGAAATACAGCGCGCCGAGCGCGGAGCGTGGCGTGTTCAAGAGCAGCGACGGCGGCAAGACCTGGCGCAAGGTGCTGTTCCGCGACGACAAGACCGGCGCCATCGACATCGCGATCGACCGCAGCAACCCCGACGTGCTCTATGCCGCGCTCTGGGAGGCGTACCGCAAAGAGTATCAGATGTCGAGCGGCGGGGCCGGCAGCGGACTCTTCAAGAGCACCGACGGTGGCGACACCTGGACGGAGCTCACCCGAAACCCGGGCATGCCGCCGGGAGTGGTCGGCCGTATCGGCGTCGCGGTTTCAGGAGCCAGCTCGAACCGGGTGTACGCCCTGGTGGAGAACGAAAAGGGCGGCCTCTTCAAGAGCGACGACGCCGGCGCCACCTGGACCCTGGTCAACGACAACCGGGCGATTCGGCAGCGCGCTTTCTACTACACCCACGTCTTCGCCGATCCCAGAAATGCCGACGTCGTCTATCTGCAGAACACCTCGATGTTCCGCTCGGCCGACGGCGGGAAGACCACCAGCAACGTCGGCGGAGGCACCCACGGCGACCATCACGATCTTTGGATTGATCCCGATAACCCGGCCCACCTCGTCGTCGGGAATGACGGTGGTGGCGCCGTCTCCACGAATACGGGGGGCCGCTGGACCGCCCAGGACTATCCGACCGAGCAGTTCTATCACGCCATTACCACGAAGCACATTCCCTACCACGTCTGCGGATCCCAGCAGGACAACTCCACGCTCTGTGTCCCCTTCAATTGGAATGCTGGCGGCGGTTTCCGCTTCGGGGGCGGGGGCGGGGGAGCCGGCGCTGCTCCACGGGACCCCACGGCTGGGGGAATGGCGGTCGCCTATGTCGCCGGAGGCGGCGAACCGGGGTATATCGCGCCCGATCCGCTCGACCCCGACGTGTTTTACAGCGGCACCAACAACGGCCGCTATGTCGACAAGTACAATCGCCGCACTGGTGCCTCCCGCGAGGTGAACCCCTATCCCTGGTTCTATTCTGGGGAACCGTCAAAGGACATCCGGGAGCGCTGGCAGTGGACCTTCCCGATCATTTTCTCCCCGGTGGATCCCAAGACGCTCTACGTCTCCTCACAGCGGCTCTGGAAGACGACTGACGGAGGCCGCAGCTGGACCGCGTTGAGCGGTGACCTGACCCGCCATGACCCCAGCACGCTGGGGCATTCGGGTGGCCCGATCACTGGCGACATGAACGGGCCCGAGGTGTACGCGACCATCTTCTCGGTTGGACCCGGCAAGCGTGACGTCAATGTCATCTGGACCGGTTCGGATGACGGGCTCGTGCACGTGACCCGGGACGGCGGGAAGACCTGGTCCAATGTGACGCCAAAGGAGATGCCGGAGTTCGGCCGGGTGAGCCAGATCGATGCCTCGACCGCGAGCTCCGCTACGGCCTACGTCTCCGTCCGGCGTCCGCTGCTCGACGATTTCGCGCCCTACATCTTCAAGACGACCGACTTCGGCCGCAGCTGGACCAAGATCGTCAACGGCATCCGGGCGGATGCCTACGTCCACGCCGTGCGGGAGGATCCAACCCGGCAAGGGCTGTTGTACGCGGCGACCCAGCACGGTGTGTATCTCTCTTATGATGACGGTGCTTCCTGGCAGTCCCTGCGGCTCAACATGCCCGACGTGCCCGTGGCGGACTTGATCGTGGAGGGGAACGAGCTCGTCATCGCGAGCCATGGCCGCGGCTTCTGGGTGCTCGACAACCTCGCGCCGCTCCGGCAGGCCTCGCCCGAGGTTCTGTCCAAGGCGGGCCATCTCTTTACCCCGCCTTCAGGTATTCGCTCGGGAACGGGAGTGACCTTGAGCTGGATGCTCAAGACCGTCCCGGTATCGGCGCGGCTCGAGATTGTCGATTCGTCCGGTGTGGTGCTGCGCAGCTTTGTGACAGACACGACTCGCCGGGATTCCGCGCGAACCGCGGCGGGACCTGGAGGAGAAGGCGGAGGTGGACGCTTCGGACCGGGAGTGTTCCTGCCGAAAGCGGCCGGACTGCAGCGGCTGACCTGGGATTTGCGCACCGAGGGAATTGCGAGCTTTCCCGGCATGATCCTCTGGGGCGCCGGAACCGCCGGCCCGGCTGTGCCGCCCGGTCGTTACACCGCGCGGCTCATCGCCGATGGACTCACTCTCACCGCCCCGGTGATGGTGCGCCGCAACCCCTTGCTCACCGATGTCAGCGATGCGGATCTGCGCGCCCAATTCGCCTTCTCCCGTCGCGTGCGGGACAAGGCCGATGAAGCCAATCGGGCGGTGATCGCCATCCGCAACGTGAAGGTCCAGCTCACCGACCGCCTGAAGAAGTCCGAGGACCCGGCGCTTAAGTCCGCCGGTGCCACCCTCACCACCAACAGCTCCGCGGTCGAAGAGAACATTTACCAGGTGCGCAACCAGAGCGGACAGGATCCCCTCAATTTCCCCATCAAGGTCAACAACCGGCTGGCCAACCTGCTGTCGATGGCCGAGCGGGGCGATGGGCCACCGACCACCAATATGCCGGAGATCTTTGGAATCCTTTCCACCGAGCTCAAGACTTATACGGATCGGCTGGCGGCCGTCTGGGCCACGGACCTGGCCGCCGTGAATCGCGAGCTCGCGCGGCTCAACTTGGCGCCGCTGGATCCGAAATGTGCGCGAACTGAGGGGTGTGCGGCGCTGCCCTGAGTTTTGGGTTGCGACGGTTCGGCGCGGATGCTAAGTACGGACTCTACGGATGGAACGGATTAGACGGATCTCCCAGTTGTATTTGCAGATGATCCGAAAGAACCGCGGCTCAGGACCAAAATGAAAAAGCAGGCCCACCGCCAGGTTGGTGGCGCGCAAATAGTTGTAGAGCTGGCGGTGCGCCGCTTTGGGTAATTCGTAATTTGCCTTGGCTTCTACGACCAGTTCTGGTCTACAAGCAGGTCCAGGCGCTGGGTTCCGAGTCGTTGCCCCTTGTATCTGACGTCGACCCCTACCTGGCGGGCGACGTCATGGCCTCGCATGAGCAACTCACGCTCCATCGCCATCACATACAAATGTTCGAGGAATCCGAAGCCGAGTGTGTTGTATACCTCAAAAAACGCTCCGATGACGGATCGAGTCAGGGCCGAGTGAATGAGTTTGGGCACGCACTAATCTGGCGTCCTTTTGAAAACCCTACTGACCAAAGCACCGCACACTATCACCCAATGACTCCGAGATCGATCCAACCCACTCCGTTCGATCCGTTGAATCCGCGCTGACCCGCGGTGGGGCTCTACGGCGGGCGGCCCAGGCCGAACCGGAACGCGACGTTGTATGCGGAGTAAGACTTGGCTTCCGAATTGCGGGTTCAACGGATAGAGCGGATCAAACGGATGGATCTATTGTTGTTTTTTGGGGTAGGGCGGGACAACAAAATAGCCGAGAAACGATCCGCCTGATCAGTTTCATCCGCCCTATCCGCGGACCCTCTGGAAGCCATAGCCCCTTGCCGGAAATCGATCACGGCAGGAATTCCAAACTCGGTCCACTGAAATCCGGACCGTTGACTCCCCTTTTAATCCCGATAGAATTGCTCGGGTTTTTTAATCTGACTGTCTTCAGCAACAGGGTACGATGAGTTCGCTGCAGGTGCCTCTACAGGAAAAGAGCGGTTTTACTCGGCGGAGTTTCCTGGCTTCAATGGCGGTTGCTGGGCTTGGCATGGTCAAGGTGCCCCGCCTGCTGCGCGCGATGGAGCCGTCCCGCTCGCTTTCCTTCCATCACCTGCACACGGGTGAGCGCCTCACCACGGAATACTTCGCGCAGGGCGAATACCTCCCGAATGCGCTAGCGCAGGTCAATCACGTCTTGCGCGACTGGCGCACCAACGAGATCCACGCGATGGATCCCGCGCTGCTCGATCTGCTCAACGAGCTGCACAAAGTGTCCGGCAGCAAGCACCCCTTCGATGTGATCTGCGGGTACCGCTGTCCCTCGACCAATGCGATGCTGGCGCGGAACAGCGAGCAGGTATCGCCTCGGAGTCTGCATCTCAAGGGCATGGCGATCGACATCCGGCTTCCGGACATCCCGCTCGCGCGGCTCCGCGATCTGGCGCTGGGACTACGGCGGGGAGGCGTGGGATACTATCCGGCGCCCTCGAGCAATTTCGTCCACGTAGATACCGGCCGGGTCCGCAGCTGGTAATGGCCTGAGACGCTCAGCGGCTCGCGAGGTGCAAGGCGCCGTCCAGGCGCCGATCGTGGCCGTAAATGTCCTGCCCGAACCGCATCGTTCCATCCGCCTCCACCACGGCCGTGCTGTAGAACAGCAGCACGGTCAGCGGCCGCGCCAAGCTCACCCGGCGTGACTTCCTGGTTAAATCGTCCATCGCATCGACGATCCGTTCGCGCGTCCACTCCGGCTGGTCCCGCAGAACCCACTCCGCCAGACCAGTCGGATCCTCTACGCGCACGCAGCCATGGCTGAAGTCGCGCCGCGAGCGGTCGAACAGCTGCTCGGCGGGAGTGCCGTGCAGGTAGACGTTCTGATCGTTGGGGAAGACAAATTTGATCGGTCCCAGGGCGTTCTCCGGCCCGGGCCGTTGCCGGATGCGGAGCTCGCCCCGGGCCACCCGCTCGAGCGCTTCGTCCGATAGCTCGACGGGATCTGCGTCGTCGCCCTGGCCCTGCACAATCTCCATGTCGTTCTTGCGCAGGAAATCGCGGTTTTTCTCGATGTCCGGGATGGTCTCGTCGCGGGCGATCGACAGCGGGATGTTCCAGTAAGGCTGGAAGATGATGTAACGCATTTCTTCCACCAGCACTGGCGTCTCGGTGTCGAGCGCCTTGCCGACGATGACCCCGGTTCGGAAGGCGGGAGGTCCCTGGTCGCTGGGGGAATTCCAGGCCGTCAGCTCGAACATCGGAATGTTCACCAGCAGAAATGGCTCGTTGGCGAGATCGCGCAGCCAGCGGAGTCGCTCCAGGGCAAGCTCGAGCTGATGGGCTCGCCAGGAGAGCGGTACGTTGAGCTCCTGCACCGTCTCCTTACCCAGCACGGTGTCCGGAGCGAGGCCGTGGCGATACTGGAAGCGGCGTACGGCGTCCAGCAGAATCCCTTCGTAGCGAGGGAAGCTCGCGGTGGCGCTTTGGGCGGGCAGATCGCCGGTCTCGACCAGGCGGCGCGCCAGAGCATCGAGGCCGGGGACGGCGGCACCCGCTTTGAGCGGAACCGGAATGGTGAGCGGCGTCTCCGCAATTGAGTCGACCCCCTGCTTGCGAAGCCGCGCCAGGGCATCGCGCACCAGTCGGTACTGGGCCAGTGGCGGCTCCAGCTCGGCTACCACGTCGCCCAGATCTCCTTCGCGTGCCGCCCTGCCAAGCAGGACGACGTAATCGTGCCGCTCACGCGGGGGTTGCATCGCGAGTCCGACCGAGCGGGGATTCACCCGGCCGGCGTGGATGTCGCGCAAGTAGCGGAGCAGCGCCAGGCTCAGCCCCGCGTCGAGTCGCCCCACGGTGTCCGGAGCCGCGCTCTTCTCCGCGCCGGTGCGTTGTGCAAGGGATTCGAGCTGATTCGCGGCGTAGTCTTCCGGCCGCAGGCCATCTTTATCCGCGTTGATCAGGAGCTGGATGGCAGCTTTGCCCACCGTGCGGAGATCGCCCGAGGCGTTGAGCCAGAGCGGCATGTTCGCCGAGCCCTGGTAAAGCTGGCGGAGCTGAGTGCGCTCCCCGGCGGTTGTGACAGGACCCGGTAATCCCCGGCCGGTGCGCGATACGGTCTCGATCACCCGAACCACAGGCTCCATTCGCGACGACTTGGCTCGGCCGCCGAAGGCGGACGTGCCCTCGCAGCCGCACGCCGCCAGACAGACCGCGGCGAGCAAAGGCCTGCCGGCCAGTCGGAGCATCGGACCCACACGTTGCGCACTCATCCTGCAGGGCAGGACGACGAGCCGTCAACGAGGCACACCGCCGGGCTTTCGCCGGCTCGCTGTCCTTATTCACGCGGCCGGGTCGTCCCCTTGCTGAAGGGGGACAGCGCGATGACTCTGGTCAGGGACATCATGAGCACCCAGCTCGTCGTGGTGAGTCCGCAGCTCTCCTTGCGCGACCTGGTGGAGCTGCTCGCCAACGAACACCTGGGTGGCGCTCCGGTTGTGGCGGAAGACAAGGTCGTCGGGGTGGTCACTCTCGACGACATCATGAGCTTCCAGGCCAGTCTTCCGGCTGTCCCGCGAGACGAACCGGGCGAACGGGACCTTGGCGAAGAAACGGAGCCGCGGCCGGAGATAGAGCAGGGGGACGAGGCGGACGCGGCGTTCTTCGTAGATCTCTGGCCCGATGCTGGGGCCGAGCTGCCGGAGCGCGCGGATTCGCTGCGCGGTCCGGAGTGGGACCTCCTGAGCGAGCATACAGTTGAAGAGGTGATGAGCCGCAAGCTGCAGACCATCGGCTCCGACCAGCCGGTCGAGGCGGCTGCGCAGCGAATGCAGGAGGCCGACATCCACCGCCTGCTCGTGGTAGACCATGGTCGTTTGAGCGGCATCGTCACCACCTCTGATGTTTCCCGCGCCGTAGCCGAAGGAAGAGCGTAACCAGATGACCTTCATCGACCGCCGCGACGCCGGCCGCGCCCTGGCTCCGTTGCTGGAGAAGTACCGAGCGGCTGATCCGATCGTGCTGGGCTTCGTCCGGGGCGGTCTGCCCGTCGCGGCGGAGGTTGCTGCCGCGCTCGGTGCTCCGCTCGACGCTTTGATCGTTCGCAAAGTGGGAGTCCCAGTGCATCCCGAGCTCGCCATGGGTGCCGTAGCGGCGGGTGCCATCTGGCTGAACGAGCCCTTGATCGCTCACCTGGGCATTCCCCGCTCGACTGTGGAGCGCGCCGTGGCCGAGGAGACCCGCGAAGTGGCCTCCCGGGAGGCGTTATATCGAGAGGGGCGGCCGCCGCCATCGGTCGAGGGGCGAACTGTGATCGTTATCGACGATGGCCTGGCCACTGGGGCGACGGCGGTTGCCGGACTGCGGGCGCTTCGCCAGCGCAGGCCGGCCCGGATCATTTTTGCTTCGCCGGTTTGCTCCTATGAGGGGGCCAATCAGGTCGCCCGCGAGGCGGATGAAGTGGTCTGCGCCCGTAAGCCCGATGATTTCCGGGCGGTAAGCCAGGCCTATGAGGCGTTCCCCCAGGTCAGCGACGAGACGGTGCAGGCGCTGCTCCGCACCGCCTCTCCCATCGCAGCCCCGCTACCGCGCTGACCCGATGCATCCCTCTCCGCCCAAGGTCCCGAGCCAGCCCGTCCGCGTGGATGCTGGAGGCATTGCGCTGCAGGCAGATCTCACCATCCCTCCCAATGCCCCTGGCATCGTGGTTTTTGCCCACGGGAGCGGCAGCAGTCGCCTGAGCGCAAGGAATCGCTTCGTTGCCGCCTCCTTGGTTGAAGCGGGCATCGGTACGCTCCTGGTCGACCTGCTCACCACCGCGGAAGAGCACGACCGAACCAACGTTTTTGATATCGGCCTGCTGGCCGGACGGCTGAGCGCGATTGCGCGTTGGCTGCTGCTACGCCCTGACTCGGCAGGGCTCGCGCTGGGCTACTTCGGCGCCAGCACTGGCGGCGGTGCCGCGTTGGTGGCTGCCGCACAGGCCGATCCGCCCGTAGTCGCGGTGGTGTCACGGGGCGGCCGACCTGATCTCGCGGGCGAGTGGCTCCCCAAGGTCACGGCCCCCACCCTTTTAATCGTGGGCGGGCGGGATGCGACCGTCCTCGAGCTGAACCGGCTGGCATACGACCGGTTGCGGTGTATCAAGCGGCTGGAAGTAGTGCCGGGCGCGACCCATCTCTTTGAAGAGCCGGGAACCCTCGAAGCCGTCGCAGTACTGGCGGCGGACTGGTTTCGCCGGTTTCTCGTCAGTCACCTGGAAGGAGCTCGCCATGCAAGTCAGAGATCCGGTGTGCGGGATGATGATCGAGGACACTGAGGCAGTGGCCAAGTCGGACTACGAGGGGTCGTTCTACTACTTCTGCAGCCTGGAGTGCAAGCGGGCGTTTGATGAGAATCCGGAGCGCTACGTCGAAAAGGCCTCCGAGACTCCGGCGCACTAGCCCAGCAGCACTGCTTGCTCAACGGGCCCGGTAGCCAAGTGCTGCCGGGCCCGTTTCGTTCCTCCCCAACCCCCTAATCCCCACTCACCGCTTCTCGTCCAGCACGAAGGAGATCTTCGCGTTCACCCGATACTCCGTGATCTTGTTTCCCTCGACTGTCCCGCTCAGGTTGTCGATCCAGATGCCCTTGATTCCGTGAACGGTCTTTCCCGCCTCGGTGACCGCCCGGCGCGCCGCATCGTCGAAGCCCTTGGTCGATTGCGCGATGACTTCGATGACCTTCACGATGTCGCTCATCCCGTCCCCCTTTCGGTTGTCATCCGGTTCCTGCACTGTGACGAGCGACGGGCGCTCTCAGCGCACCCGGCCGTATTTCCTGAGCACCGCCAGCAGGCGGTCGTGGGGCAGGGCATAGACCCGGCGGCCGTCGGCCCCGGTCATGGTCTCCGCCGCCAGCATCGCGTTGAGAATCGCCTCGGAGGTCGCGTCGACCGTGGCCTCGAAGACCGGATTGATCGTCTCGTTCGGGATGGCTTGCAGGGTCACTAGGCTGTCCGGGCGATCCGCGCCCGGATTCGCCGTGGAGAAGGCGATGAAGATGTCACCCGAGGAGTTCCCGCCGATCCCGCCCATGCGGCCGATGCCGAGCGCGGCGCGTTTGGCGACCCGCTTGAGCTGATGGGGCAAGAGCGGAACATCGGTGGCGATCACGACGATGATCGATCCCGTATCGCCCAAGTCCTGACCGGGCCCGCTGTCGCAACGCGGCTGGCCGGCGAAGCTCCCGTCGGCGAGCGCCGCGAAGCAGGGCAGCAAGTCGGAGATCTCCTGGCCTACCGGGACTCCGGCAACCGCGAAACGCGCCCGCCCGCCGTAATTGCACTGCACCAGGACGCCCACGGTATAGGTGCGAGCCAGCACGGCGATCCGCCTAGAGGAGGTTCCCGTGCCGCCCTTGAACTGGTGGCATACCATCCCGGTGCCGCCGCCCACGTTCCCCTCCGCCACCGCGCCCCCCTTTGCGTTATCGAGTGCGGACAGCGTGTGCTCTTGGCTGACGTGAAAGCCGTTGATGTCGTTGAGCCCGCCGTCCCAGGTCTCTGCCACCACGGGCAGCGACCAGTCGAATGTCTTGCCGTGGCGCACCACCCATTCGATCACCGCATCGTGGACAATCCCGACGCTGTGCGTGTTGGTGATCATGATCGGTCCACCCAGCAGTCCCGCTTCGTCCACCCAGGTGGTCCCGGTCATCTCGCCGTTGCCGTTCAGGGTGAACCAGCCAGCCGCCACGGCGTGCGGGTCGCCCTTTCCGCGTGGCAGAATCGCGGTGACGCCGGTGCGCACGGGTCCCTTGCCCCGTTCCAGCTTGCCCGCGCCCGAGATGAGCGTCGTCATCCCGACTTCGACGCCCGCGACATCGGTGATCGCGTTGAGAGCCGCGGGCCGTCCCTCGAGCGGAATGCCCAGATCGCGCGCGCGCTTGCCGCTTTGCGCCGCGGCGCTCGACGCAAGGAAGCTTGCCAGCACCAGGCAACCTGAGAGGCGTGGGAGCATGAGCGTGGTCCTCCGGAAGGAGCAGGGAATCGGTTTGGCGAAGATAACCGTCGGGGCTAGGTTGGTGGATGCCGACTGAGCCCGCGGTTTTTCCCGGCAAGGCGGAGTTCGACGCGGCCCGCCGCCGCGTGAGCGCCCACGCCTACCATACCCCGCTCTACACCTCCCGCACCCTGAGCGCCGCCACGGGCTTTGAGGTGCGGCTGAAGGCCGAGCTGCTGCAGCGCACTGGGAGCTACAAGATCCGCGGCCCGCTCAACAAGTTTCCCCAGCTGAGCGAGGAACAGCGCCGCCGCGGGGTGATCTGCTCCTCGGCCGGCAATCATGCCCAGGGCGTGGCGCTGGCCGCCGCGATCCACCACATGCATGCAGTCGTTGTCATGGCCAGCAATGCAACGCCCTCCAAGGTCGCGGCCACCCGCGGGTACGGCGCCGAGGTCATCCAGCACGGCACGATCTGGGACGAGGCAAACGAGCTCGCCAAGCAGCTCGTGGCCGAGCGGGGCTATACCTATATCCATCCCTTCGACGACCTGCAGCTGATCGCCGGGCAGGGCACCGTCGGGGTCGAGCTTCTCGAGGACTGGCCCGAGGTGGATGTGGTGGTGGTGCCGATCGGTGGTGGCGGGCTGATCTCCGGGATCGCGCTCGCGCTCAAGAGCAGAAACCCCAGAATCCGGGTGATTGGCGTCGAGTCGTCGGGAGCTCCCGCGATGCAGCGCAGCGTGGCGGAGGGCCGCCTCGTCACCCTCGATAGAGTCGATTGTATCATCGATGGCCTGCGGGTGAAGCGGGTAGGGGAGCACACGCTGGAGATCGTGCGGCAGACGGTCGACGAAGTCGTTGCGCTACCCGACGAGGAAATCTTCGACGCGATGCTCTGGGTCATGCATCACGCCAAGCTCGTCGTCGAGGGGGCTGCGGCCGCACCCGTCGCTGCGCTGCTCAAGGGTCTCATTCGCGCGCCGGCGGGTGCGAAGGTGGTGTGCGTGCTGAGCGGCGGGAATGTGGATTTAGAGCAGTTGCGGGGTTTGCGCTGGAATTGATAGGTAGCGAAGAGCGAAGAGAGAAGAGGAGTTACTCTTCCCTCTTCCCTCTTCTCTCTTCCCTCTTCTCTCTTCCCTGACTGCCTACTTCTTCTCCTCAGCAGGCTTGTAGGTAACGGTCACCGGCTGCGAAATAGTAACCCGCAGCCGCTGACCGGCCGGCAGCACGATCTGATTTCCCTTCGTCGCGACCGCCACACCGGTCCCCAGTACCGCCCCGACCACCGCGCCCTTTACGGCGCTTCCCGCGACCGCGCCGACAATCCCGCCAACCACCGCGCCCCCGCCGATCTCGGCTGCGCTCTCCGCCGCGTCGCTCTTGCCGCGGACTCTGAAGGGTTCGGCCGTGATGGGATAGGAGCGGCCGTTCACCACGAGTTGGGTAAACCGGAGGGTGAGCTCCGGAGCTCCGGCAATCCGTCCACCACCCTCTGAGTGGGTCACCTGTCCTTCGAGCTGGGCGCCTTCCGGAAGCGTACCGCCTTCCGCCAGCTCGATGGGGGCCTTGGTAATCAGGTCGATTCGGTCCCCGGCGTCGTTCCGCTCCGTGGATATCGTGCTCTGCAGTGCGGCAACCACGCGCGTGCCTGCCGGAATGGTGCCCTCACGGGTTCCCGAATTGGATACCACAGCAGCAGCCACTATCCCGGCTGCCGCTACGATCAGTGCGCCGAGCACCCAGCGAGAACGTCCCGTCCAGCGAGAAGCAGTTTGGGTCGTCATCACGCCTCCTTTGAGCCTCGTGGGCTCTAGGGAAGTGGACGATCGGGTGACCGGAAACCGCACGCACCATGACCAAAAACGATCCGCTTCTCTCTTCCCTCTTCTTGCTTCCTCTCGCGCTCCCCTTTCAGTTACTCTCCTACCGGACGGAGCTGCGTCTCAAGCCCCTGCTTGGCTCGGGCTCGGGCTTCAGCGTCGCCGAAGATCTTCTCGCCGTCGTAGCGGCCGTTCTCGATGAAAATCTCCGAGATCCGTTTCCCCGCCGTGACGCTCCCGGCGAGGTGGACCCCCGGCACGTTGCTCTCGAGCGTGTCCGGATTCAGCGTTGGCCTGCAGGTCTCCGGATGGAGCTCGATCCCCAGCGAGCGGAAGAACTCGAAATCGGGATGGTATCCCGTCAACAGGTAGACCCGGTCTGCTGGCAGGCTCTCGCTGCCTGTCTTCGACTCGATCGTGACCGTCGCTGGATCGATCCCTACGACCCGCGCTTCCCAGCGCGCCGCGATCTCTCCACTCTTGATCCGGTTTTCCAGGTCGGGCTTGAGCCAGTACTTGACGCTCGGTCTGAGCTCGGCCCGGCGGTAGACCAGGGTGACTTGCGCGCCGGCGCGATAGCAGTTCAGCGCCTGCTCCACCGCGGAATTCTTCCCACCGACGATCACAACGGAAAGTCCCGCCGACAGATGGGGTTCCTCAGCGTAATGCGAGACGTGCGGCAGACTCTCTCCCGGAATGTTGAGAGGATTTGGATGATCGAAGTAGCCGGTGGCGAGCACTAGGCGCTCGCAGGAGAGCTCCTCCTCCCCTAAGCGCGTGCTGAGCTGGCAACGCAGCGCTCCATTATGACGCTCGGCGCCGATGAGCCGAACGAAGCTCCGAATTCTCAAGCCTTCGGCCCGCGCTATGCCGCGATAGTATTTGAGCGCTTCTTCGCGCGTCGCCTTCGGCCCGGCACAGACCAGCGGATGTCTGCCGATCTCGAGCCGCTCCGGCGTAGTGAAGAAGACCATTCCCACCGGATAGCGCACGATCGAGTTGGCGATGGCGCCGGCATCGATAACCAGCGGATCGAGTCCCCGGCGGCGTGCCGAAATGGCGCAGGCCAGCCCGATCGGGCCTGCCCCAACGACGAGGACTTGTTCCTGCACGCGTTGCTCCGCAAAAAGTTCCTTAATCTAGCTCCCCGCTGGGTTCTCCCTTAGTCTTCCTGTCTGATGACCGACGTCCCGCCGCGCCACACCGTTTCAGGAAGTTCCCCGGCCGCGCCGGGCCTCCCGCCGGCCGGAACGGATCCGCTGCTGGAGCGGCTGCGCGCCGCCACGCTCGGCGAATACGACCTCTACGGTGAGCTCGGTCGCGGCGGGATGGCGACGGTGTACCTGGCGCACGAGCTCGCGCTCGATCGCAAGGTGGCGATCAAGGTCATGTCACCCGCGCTGACCTACGGCGCGGGCATGATCGAGCGCTTCAAGCGCGAAGCCCGCACGGCGGCCCATCTCTCCCACCCCAACATCATCCCCGTCTACGCGGTTCGCGAAGCCGGCGATCTCCTCTATTTCGTGATGAAGCTGGTGGAGGGCACTCCGCTCGATTCGATCATGAAGGAGCTCGGCAAGCTGCCGATCCCGATGGTCGAGGCGATTCTCGCGCAAGTCGGCGGCGCATTCGGCTATGCCCACCGGCGCGGCGTGATCCATCGCGATATCAAGCCGAGCAACATCCTGATCGATGAAGAGGGCTGGGCGGTCGTCACCGATTTCGGAATTGCCAAGGTGCAGGAATCGGAGGCGCTCACCCAGACGGGCAGCGCGATGGGCACGCCGACCTACATGAGTCCGGAGCAGTGCGGCGGCAACGCCATCGATGGCAGGTCGGATCAGTATTCACTCGGAGTGGTGGCGTACGAGATGCTCACCGGCCGGCCGCCCTTCACGGGCTCGACCATGGCGTTGATGTACAGCCACTTTCACGAAGCGGTCCCGCCGATCGCCCTCAACCGTCCCGATTGCCCCGAGCCGTTGCAGGCCGCAGTGATGCGGATGCTCGAGAAGGATCCCGCGGCGCGCTGGCCTTCGATGGAGGAGGCTGTCGCCGCGCTCGGAGCTCGGCACCTGGCCCACGACGATCCCACGCGGAGTCAGCTCATTTTGCTGGCGCGGAGCGGCACTACGCACAAGATCGTCTCGCAGGTGCAGACGCCGCGCAGTCCCATCCCACTCGGCCACACCGGCGCCAGGACTGCCGAGCGCCGGGCGACGAGAAAGCGGCCTGGTTGGCTGCTAGCGGCAGGCGGCGCCGTTGCGATCGTCGCGGTGTTGCTCCTACGACCACGGCCCGCTCCGCCGGCAGCCGGAATGATTCAGACGCAAAGCGTCCCTCCGGTCAGCCCAGCGGCGGGATCGTCCGGGATCGGGGGCGAGCATCCCTCTGTACCGGCACACCCCGAGGCTACCGCACCGAGTCGGAGTCCCAGCCCGCCGCCGGGCGCGAAGCCGCCGGTGTCACGGGCGGTCACCGCGGCACCGCTGGATACCGCTGCGAAGCTGACGGCCGCACCTCCACCTCCACCTCCACCTCCGCCTCCACCGGCACCTGTCCCTCTGCCGGCAGCTTCCCCTGCAGCGCAGACTCCCGCGCCGGAAATCCCTGCTCCCAACGTGACCCGGGACGAAAAGGTCGAGGTCACCAACGTGATTCTGGCGTACGCACGCGCGCTCGAAGCCGGGGACCTGACTCAGGCGCTCCGGCTCTATCCGGGAATGCCGCCGGAGCAGCGCCAGGGCCTGGAGGCGTTCTGGAAAGCGGGAGGTACGATGCGAACCCGCTGGACTGTGAGTGAGGTAACCGTGGGGACGGATGTGGCGACCGCTCGCGTGCAAGGCAGCAACAGCGTAAGCACTGCCCGCGCGGCGGCCACGAATCAGTCGGTGAGTCTGCGCGCCCGCCTCGAGCGCCGCGGAACGGAGTGGCGGCTGGTCGCGCTGGTCAATTGAATCCAACGGAGGTATTCATGTCCGGCCGCCTACTCGCGTCCGTGCTCGTGCTGTGTCTGACTGCCGCTCCGCTTCCGCTCGCGGCACAACAGCAGCCCCCGCTGCGCGACCGGATCCAGCAGCTCTTCAGCTTCGGGAATTGCGGCAAGCCGCTCTGCCTCGATGGCTCGGTGAGCGCTGCCAATGGTCATGGCGAGCATTTCCTTCCCGATGTCGCCGCGGGCAACTCCACCATCATCGGGTTCCTGAGCGACGCCATTGCCGTCAACGCGTCGAACCTTCCGCTCTCCGCCTCGGGCAGCAGCCAGACCTTCAAGTTCGTGGGTGGGCTCCCGGTCAGGACCTCCGCGTCGTTCGGCCCCGTATTCGGCGAGCGCGCCCAGCCCCTCGGTAAGGGCCGCCTCGTGGTGGGCGCCAATCTGAGCGGCATCAACTTCAACTCGATCCGCGGGGTCCCGCTCGACAAGCTGGTGTTGAACTTTACCCACGAGGATGTCCCCGGCGTGGGCCGACCCGGGCTCGGCGATCCGGAGAAGGAGAACGACGTTCTCCAGGTGCAGCTTCAGCTCTACCTGGATCTCCTGGTGTCCACCCTCTTCGCCACCTACGGCCTCGACGACCAGACCGATGTGAGCGTCGCGATACCGCTGGTGCACACCTCGATGCAGGGGAGGAGCGCAGCCCAGATCCTTCCCTTCGGCGGACCCACGGCGGTGCACTTCTTTACGGGAACGCCGGAAGACCCCGGGCTTTCCGCGAGCGCCGCCACCTTCGGCTCCCACACCGGCATCGGCGACATCGCGCTGCGCGTCAAACGCGCGCTGCGCCGTGACGAGCGATTCGGCGTTTCGCTCATGGCCGACGCGCGTCTGCCGACCGGCTCGGAGGAAGATCTCAGCGGGTCGGGTCACCTCGCGCTCCGAGGCCTGCTCATTGCATCCGGGCGGTTCGGGGATTTCTCGCCCCATGTCAACGCGGGTTATGTGTGGCGCGGCGGCAACCGGCGCAACGACGGATTGCTCCTCACGGCCGGCTTCGACCAGCCGCTTTCCGGCTGGGCAACCATCGCCGCGGATCTGGTATCGGACTGGGAGATCGGGAAGAGTGCGCTGGAGCTGCCGGGGACCGTGAGCTTTCTCTATCCCTTCGTCCGGACAGTCGAGCCCACCAACATTCCCGAGATGCGAGACCACCGCGTCAACGGCTCGCTGGGATTCAAGTTCCGTACGCCGGGGGGACCCATCCTGGTGACCAACCTGCTGGTGCCGCTGCGCCGCGGGGGCCTGCAATCCAGCTTCGTGTGGACGCTCGGAGTGGATCTGAACTTCTAACGGAGTTTGGTTTTCGAAGGGTCAGCGCGGTGCATCGGCGCTGCCATTCTCGCTGTGATAGCGCGATGCGAGCCAAAACGGTGTGGCTTCTTCGAGCTCGACCCATGCCGGCTCCTGCCGGGTCGCTCGGAGGGCCTCGTTCATCCTGCCCGCTCTCCCTAGTGCGTCGTCCGCCAGCGCGACCAGGGTTTCGTTCGGCCGGGCAAGTGGCGCGGCCCGGCGCAGGGCGAGGGCAATCTCGTTCTCGCGAATCTCCGGATTGAGAAAACATGCCGCGATAAACGCGGCCGCGGGGGAACGGCTGATTCCGGCGCGGCAGTGAACTAGGAGGGGATCGCCCCGGTCCCATGCCTCGAGGAAACGCAGCAGCTCCGCCACATGCTCCGCCGCGGGCATCACCAGGTTTTCTGCCGGCGACAGGATATCGTGGAACCCCAGGCGCAGATGCCGGTCGAGGTATTGCGGCCCGAGCTCGGGAAAGCCCCCCGCCGGATCGAGCAAGCTGATCACGCATCCCGGGCGGTGCGCCGAAATCTGCTCCCCGACCTTCGAGAGCGGACAAACCAGGATGGTCATTTGTTAGGTCTGCACCATTCCATAACCCAGGAACGCACGGCAATGGGGGCACATCAGGATTTGCTTCTGAGAGACGCCCCCGACTCCTCTTGTCTTGGTCCAGAGCCTCTGCAGGTCCACCTTGCAGGTGGGGCAGACGGGCGCTACGTGCTCTGGTGCCTCCTCGAGCTCGAGGCCTTCGAATCGGAACACGGGCATAGGAACCTGTCCCTACGTGTGGAAGAACGTTATGATCGTGAAGACCAACCGCGTTTGCGGGTTAGGTCGCGGCGAGGCTGTGACAATCGACGAAGAGGTCAACGACGCCGGGCACCTGCCGGAATGAGGCCAGGCCAAGATGCTCGTATACCAGAGCGAGGTCCTGTTGCCATCCTGCCGATGTTTGCGGGCCTGACATGTCGTGATCGTTGAGAAAATAGACAAACCCCAGCCAAGCTGGGACGCCATTCCGGCGCAAGAAATGGAGATGGGCGAGCCGGTTGGCGTACTGATAATACCCGGTCAGCCAATCTGCCTCGGGCTTCGCGCCATAGGCGGTCTTCGCCTGCGCGAGGGACTGCTGAATCAGAAAGCGGGACCCAGGCGAAGCATGACAGTTGGAGTCCATCTCCGACACGTGAGCCTTGGCCTCGAGCAGAAAGACAGTGTCTCTCGGGCCACAGCCCAAGGCGTCCCATTGTGGACCGCCGGTAGGCCAGAAGTGCGAGAGCTCTGAGAGCAGCCGCGTGCAGCCAATCTTGCCCAGAAAACTGCCGTCCCGATACTCGGCCCAATCATCCTCTGCTCTCGGCGATGCCCAGTCGATGGTTTCATCGGCACGTAAGGCCCCAGCCGCGATGAAGGCCTCGTCGAGCAGCTGCGGCTGCTTGGCGACGATGTGCTGGATCCACCTGCGACTCCCCCTGGTGCCTCGTCCTAACGGTATCCGCATGAGTCTTCTGGTCACCCGATAGTGAGCCGCATCTCATTCGTGCCTAAAAAGCCGAGCTCCTCGTAGAGCGCTCGGCCGTCGCTCGACGCATGGAGCACCAGACTTTCCATGCACTCCTCCCGTGCCCACGCCAGGACCTCCTCCATGAGGCGGCGCGCCACGCCGCGCCGCCGCCATGCTGGCTCGGTGTACACATTGAGCACGAGGCCCTGCCGGCCGGAGGCGACGGACCGCCCGGCACCTTCCGGATTCGGAAAGGGCAGCACGCGCCGCCGTTGCACCCCGGCTCCGCCGATGATGCTGTCCGGTTTCTCAGCGTCCGCCGCCAACCAGCCGAGATATTCGCCCGAGGGAAGCGCCGCTTGTAAGTACGCGATCGTCTGCTCGATCAGCTCGGGAACCGCAGCAGCCGGGAGGATGCCCATATCGCTGAACATCGCGGCCCGATGCTGCGCGATCGTGGCGAGGTCTTCCGCCCCTGCGCGCCGCACGACGAAATCTGCTCTGGTCATGCTTGTTCAGCCGAGAACTATCCGCCTCATCGGTTCAATCCGGATGATCCGCGCTGACCCTTGGGAAGCCGATCTTCGCCGGCAAACTAGAATTGCCTCCCGAACGCGAAGATGAAGCGGGTCTTGCGCCCCTTCTCCAGCGCGCGCGCCACTCCTATCGCGAGTGCGTCCCCGAAGAATCCGATGCGGACGTCGATCGAGGTCTTGACCTTGTCGGTGACCACCGAAGCCGGTAGTGCGTCGCCGGTGAGCGAGTCGCTCACCAGCTCCCCGGTCTTGTAATCGTAGCGATCGCCCAGGGCGCGGACTGCCGCCGCGCCGGCCGCGTTGCGCGTATCGGTATACCCGGCCTGGAAGCCGAGCGAAATCGCCGGGGCCAGCGCGGGCAGGGTAAGCCTGGAGCTTACCCGCCAGGGAAGATTGGCTAGGGTGAGCGGGTAGGTCAGCCGCATCCGAAAGAGCGCTGCGCGATCTCCGGCGAATTCCTTGTACTCATAACCCGGCATTCCCGCCGGCCCCCCCAGCTCGAACAGCTGCTGGGGCGGCGGCGCATCGGAGAGCAGTGCGCCTCCGTGAAGCCGGGCGATGAAGAACATCCGGGTCAGCGTCTTGCGCAGCACCACCCGGCCCTCGAGGTGGGTGTAATCGAGCTCGCCGTCACCCCGCTCGACCTCCGCGCGGAACCCAACCCCGTCGTGGGCGAAGAGCGGGCTTACTTCCGGGTTCCAGTCGAGCGTCGCCCGGCTGCGCCAGTAGGTCCCTGGGGCGATATTGCGGTTGGGCCGCATGGTTCTCCCGAACAGCGACTTCTCCATGTGCCGCGACGCGATCGCGTCTTCGACCCGGGCGAACTCGAGCTTGAGGATGCCGCCCTGCGGGTCGAGCGAGCGGGTTAGGGCCGCGCCCGCCTCCCGACGGTCGACGTAGTCCCAGGCGTCCCGCCCGAGCAGGGCGGCCAGCGCTCGGCTGTCGAACTGGTTGCGGAACTCATTGGTGACGTCGAGCTCGCGGGCCGCGCGGCCGTACAGGGACCACTGCGGAGACTCCCAGCCGATCCCGCCGGTGCCGCGGAAGGTCTTTTCCGACCAGGCGTAGCCGCCGGCCCCATGGAGGAACCCGCCCGGCGCCGCATCACGCAGCCGCAGCATCCCCGCGAGGCCGGTGAACAGACCCTCGATCCGATTGACCCGCAGGAAGTCCCGCCGGTGGAAGCCCTGAAGCATGAAGAGCGGACGGCCATTCGGGTTGTCCCGGTCGGGCTGATAGCGGCTGAAATCGGCGGTCGTGACGCCCTCGGTTGCCGCCCCGGCGCGGGTAAACCAGCCGCGAAACCGGCGGAGCGAGTCGCGCGGCGCCCGGGTGACCTGGTAGCCCATGGTGGACATGCCGATCTCCACTTCCCCTGCGCGGCCGGCGATCGCCTCGACCTGGTGAAACCGCGAAATCACCCGTCGCGCGCCTCCCGACCCCTTCTCGTGCGAGGAGGGCGACTGGATCTCGAAGCGCTGCACCAGCGGAACCCAGCTGCCGTTGGGCAGCTGCTGGTTGATCAGATCCACCAGCGTCTTCTCCGGCTCGAAATCCGGGAGCAGGCCGCCGCGCCGCCCCGGTCCAATCACTCGGAACCGACCCACCATCCGGACAATCCCGTAGCTCTGGGGATCGAGATCCAGCTCGCCCTCGAAGAGCGTCTCCTGGCCGGTCAGGTCGGTCCGCGGGATCACTTCTAGGACCAGCACCTCGCGTTCCGTGAGCTCGATCCTCCGTCGCGCCACGGTCCCGCCCGTAAAGCTGTAGAAGCGTTCGTGGTCCAGGGTCAGCGGATGCACCACGACGGCCGGCGCCAGTGCTCCGGTCAGCGTCTGAGAGAAGTCGGTCTTGCCGGTGCCGCTCCGGGTAATCAGTCCCAACCGGCTGCCGGCCAGCGTCGGAACGATCCAGGCAATCCGCAGCAGGCCAAGCCGGGAGAGCGGAATCGCCCCCAGGTAGGCGCGGGAGCCGACAATATGAAAGTCGAAGCCGACGTCGTTGCCCCAGCGGGCGATCCCGCTGCTCTGCTCCAGCAGCGTCGCTGCTTCCATCCGTCCTTCGCGGAGGCCCAGCGTCGCGGTTTCGGTCTCGACCGTGGCCCGGTAACCGCCCGTGGCCAGCCCCGCCCGGCGGTTAGCCGCTGCAGCCCGCTCAAGGAGTTGGCAGAGCGCCGGTTGGGCGCAGGAAGGTGTCGAGGCGGTCTGCAAGAGGAACAGGACGCCGAGCACTTAGCAGGCTCTGAGTGGTGGAGCCGGAAATATACTCCCTCAGGCCGCTCTCCAGCAGCGAATGGCAAAGACATTCCCTTCCGAGTCGTCGAAGAAGGCCATCCAAAGCGCCAGCTCCCCCGCCCGATGGACCACATGGGGCTCGTCGCGGAAGTGCACCCCGCGTTGCACCAGCGCCCGGTACGCCACCTGAATCTCCTCGACGTCGAAATACAGCACCGAAGCCGCATGGTCGAACTCAGGGGTCTCGGCCCCGCTCAGCATGAGCTGGACGCCGCCGCACTGGAAGAAGGCCAGCCCGGGGGCTTCGAACAGATAGCCCAGGCCCAGGACATCCCGGTAAAACCGAACGGCGCGGGGCAGCTCGGTGGCGCGAACCGCGATCTGGCCGATCTTCTGGAGCAGCGGTGCGCTGGCGGTCTCGACAGGGGATGACATGGCGACTCGCTTTCCGGGCGGCGGCCCCTTATATTTAGTTAGCCTTGCTAACTAAATATAAGCATGCCTCAGCGCCGCCGTCAATCCGCCGATACTTCCGCGTCATCCGCGTCATCCGCGCCTCCCGAGTTCGCCGCCGCGAATACCCTGCATTCCGCCGCCATCCGCCTGCTCCGCGCCATCCGGGTGGAGGATCGCGCCAGCGGCCTCTCCGGCCCGCGGCTCTCGGCGCTCTCGGTGATTGTCTTCGGGGGGCCGTTGCCGATGGCGGCGCTGGCCGCGGCCGAGCAGGTGCAACCGCCCACCATCACCAGACTGGTGCGCGAGCTGGAACGGGATGGCCTGGTGGAACGGGTCCGCGACGCCGACGACCGCAGGGTCCTCCGCGTTCGGGCCACGGCCCGCGGCCGTCAGGTCATGGAGGAAGGGCGTCGCCGCCGGGTCGCCCGGCTGGCTGCGGGGCTCAAGGCGCTCCCGCCGGCCGACCGAAAACTCCTTGCGCGGGCGGCGGAGCTGATCGAGCGACTGGCGCGGCCGGAGCCGCCCGCTCCACCAGGTACGCCTCCATAGCGAAGTACTCCGCCAGCCCGAGCCGGTTGAGCGTCTCCGCGGTTTCCTTGTTCCTGGCTTCGACTCGCTGCCAGAACTCGCGCTCGTCCAGGCCGGGGAATGGCGCCGAATCCTTTTGGGACTGGTGCTTGAAGATCGCCTGGATCTTGACCGCCAGCTCCTCCTGCGAGAGCGGCACCAGCCAGGTCGCTTCGGTGACCGACCATTCCTGCCAGGCGCCGCGATAGAGCCAGACCTCCGGGGTCCGACCCAGGCCATCCAGCGCGCTGTCGATGGCCTCCTTGCACATCCGGTGGGTGCCGTGCGGATCGGAGAGGTCTCCGGCGACGAAGATCAGCTCGGGCTTCTCGGTCTCCAGCAGTTGCCGCACGATCGCGACATCCGCCGGCCCAACCGGCTCCTTCTTCACCTTGCCGGTCTGATAGAAAGGCAGGTTGAGGAAGCGCGCCTGCGACGCCGCGAGGCCCACCGTCTCGATCGCACTTACCGCCTCGGCTTCCCGGATCATCCGCTTGATGTCCTGTACGACGGGGATGTCCACGTCACCGGGGGCTTTCTGGTCCAGGAACCCCCGCACCTCGGCTGCGAGCGCAGCCACTCTGGTGGCATCCAGCCCGCGGGCCGCGTTGAGCCGCTCCAGAAAGTCCACGTAACGGCGCACGTCGTGGTCGAACACCGCGATGTTGCCGCTCGTCATGTACGCGACGGTGATCCCGTTGCCGTTCTGGACCAGCTTGTGGAGGATCCCGCCCATCGAGATCACGTCGTCGTCGGGGTGCGGAGAGAAGACCACGACGCGCGCGTCGCGCGGCAGCTTCGAGCGGCCGCGGATCTTGGCGCCGAGCTGGTTGAAGGCGAACCCGTTGGCGGCGCCGGGAGAGCCATAGCGGGTTAGCAGCGCCGAAACCCGCTGCTCGACGTAATCGCGGCGGGTGAGCTTGAGGATGGCGCGGTCCACCTTCTGAGAGAGCCAGACGATGGCGCGCACGGCGAGCGCGTCGCTCCACTCCACCTCGTCCACCAGCCACGGCGTGGCAACCCGGGTGAGCTCGGCGGCGGCCGGTCCGTCCAGATAAAAGGTCGTGGCGGGGTGCCGCTGCAGAAACGTCGCGGCCACCTCGGTGTCGATCTCCCCTTCGACCGCGCGGCGCACGATGGTGGCTTTGTGCTCGCCGGTGGCGAGGATCGCGATCTCCCGCGCCTCGAGAATCGTCGCTACGCCCATGGTGATCGCCTCGCGCGGCACGTAGGGCTCGCCGAAGAAATCGCCTGCGGCGTCCCGCCGGGTAATCGTGTCGAGCGTGACCAGGCGAGTTCTGCTCTTGGCGCCCGAGCCGGGCTCGTTGAAGCCGATATGGCCCGTCTTGCCGATGCCGAGGAGCTGAAAGTCGATCCCGCCGGCCTCCCGGATTGCCGCTTCGTAGGCCGTGCACAGCTCAGAGACCTCCTCGCGGGGAATGTCGCCGCGCGGGAGATGGACGTCGGCGGGATCGATGTCGACGTGGCGGAAGAGGTTCTCCCACATGAAGCGGTGGTAGGAATGGATGCTCTCGGGAGGCATCGGGTAGTACTCGTCGAGATTGAACGAGATCACCCCGCGGAAGCTGAGCCCCTCCTCCTGGTGCAGCCGGATCAGCTCGCGGTACACCCCGATCGGCGTGGAGCCGGTTGCCAGGCCGAGCACCGCGCGGCGGCCCTCGGCCTGGCGGGCGCGGATCAATTCGGCAATGCGAGCCGCGACCGCGCCGGTCAGCGCCTCGTGGTCCTCATATATGAGGGTCCGGAGCCGTTCGGGGCTGTCCATGGGGCAATTATAGCCGAAAAGGGCCCCCTCTTGACGCATCAAAATCCGTTGATATAATTGTGGCCATGACCAGGACCCATGCCGCCTCGGCCGCCGACCTCGAGGCTGCCGCCCGCGCCTTCCACGCGCTGTCCGATCCCACCCGGCTCGGCCTGCTGGACCAGCTGCGGGGTGGCGAACGTTGCGTCTGCGATCTGACCGGCGCACTCGGTGCGGCGCAGAATCGGCTCTCTTTTCACCTCGGCGTGCTCAAGCAGGCCGGGCTGGTGCTGGATCGGAAGGAGGGGCGCTGGGTGTATTACCGGCTGAACCAGGAGCAGGTCGACCGGCTGGCCGGCGTGCTGACCGATTGCTGTGGGCCGGGGAAGAGCTGGCTCAAGGGTGCTTGCTGCTAACAACCCAAAGGAGGGCAGGGTGACCGACGTCGGGATTCGGGAAACGGTAAAGGAGAAGTACGGGCAGGCGGCTCAGCGAGTGCTCGAGGGCAAGCAGGCCGAGTGTTGCGCCTCGAGCTGCTGCGGGGGCAGCAAGGACCCGATCAGCTCGGAGCTCTATTCCGCGGCGGAGACGGCGGTCGTGCCCGAGGGCGCGGTGCTGGCGTCGCTCGGCTGCGGCAATCCAACCGCGCTCGCGGAGCTCAAGGAAGGGGAGACGGTGCTCGATCTGGGCAGCGGCGGCGGGATCGATGTGCTGCTCTCGGCGCAGCGCGTGGGCCCCACGGGCAAGGCGTATGGGCTCGATATGACCGATGAGATGCTGGAGCTCGCGCGCGCCAACCAGCAGAAGACCGGGCTCAGCAATGTCGAGTTCCTGAAGGGAGAGATCGAGAGCATCCCCCTTCCGGACAACTCGGTTGACGTCATTATCTCCAACTGCGTGATCAATCTCTCGGCCGACAAGTGCCGGGTGTTGGAGGAAGCGTTCCGGGTGCTCAAGCCCGGGGGGCGCTTCGCGGTGTCGGACGTGGTGGTGCGCGGGCCTGTTCCGGACGAAGTGCGGCGCAACATGGAGCTCTGGATCGGCTGCGTCGCGGGAGCGCTCGAGGAGGAGGAGTTCAAGTCCATCATGTTGTCCACAGGTTTCACCGACGTGGAGATCGAGCCGACCCGCATCTACAAGGTGGATGACGCGCGCGCGTTCCTGGAGGGCTCGGGCCTGAACGTCGAGTCGGTCGCGACCGCGATCGAAGGCAAGTTCATGGGCGCGTTCGTGCGGGGGAGGAAGCCGATTCAGTGAAGACGGTGCTGTTCGCCTGCACCCACAACG
>DASYTT010000091.1:0-7749 GCA_036002045.1 Gemmatimonadales bacterium | reverse complement strand
ATCCCAAGACTCCGGCACAGGTCACCGGTGCGCTCCTCGAACGAATCCATCCGCTTCAGATCGAGATGATCGAGGTCTACACCAGCCCGGCCAGGGGACAACCCGAGTTCGTGGGCAACAGCTGCGGCGCCATCATGATTTGGACCCGCTAGGTCGCTTGGCTCGGCTCGAAGCCCATAGCCCATAGCCCATAGCTAGTCCCTCGTCTTCACCCGCTCCAGCACCTTCGCCGCTATGCAGCGTCCACTCACCTTCCCCCCCTCGTTGCCCATATTGTAGTGGATCCCGCCGTACAAGCGCGACATCGCGGCTTCGTCGGCCGCGGCCTTGAACGAGGCAAACCGACGCGCCGGATGTCCGAGCGCCAGGTTGGTGCTGTCGCTGAAGGCAACCTCTCCCAGGAGCGCGGTGAACACTCCTGCTGCCGCAGCGGACTGGGTAGCGTGCGCCGACGGGTACTCGGGAAAGGCCGGGGTAGTGATCAGGCTGTGCCAGTTGGCATCGATGTGCCGCCGGATGTAGGTGTAGGGCCGGATCAGCTCCCGGCGAAACTTTTCGTTCCAGGCAGTGATGAACGCGTCCGCCTGGGCTATGGTTCCCAGCACGAAGAGCTCCGCGGCCCGATCGGCCGGCAGTTGAAGCTGGCTGATCATCTGGCTCCCGATGGAGAGCCAGTGCCCGGTTGGGGTGCCGGTCTGGCCAGGGTTATCGGCCCAGTACAACGCAATCAGCCGCTGTTCGTCGGTCAGGGTCCTGCTGACGTCGTAGTCGGTCATCGCCTCCTGGTAGAACGCCGATCCGGGCTTCGCGGAAAACTCCGTTGGCGCGGGCGGAACGCATTCGTCCGGCGTCCTCAGCACGAAGGGGCGCAGGGTTCCCCAGTACGGTTCCGTGGCGCCCGCCGGGTTGATCGCCTTGAGGCTCTTGATGCTCCCGGCTTTGGGGCGGTTGACCACCAGAGCCCTTTCCCCCGCCGAGGCGGGCTTGAGGCTTGCCGAGGGGTTGTTGAGCTCTACCAGGTCGCTCGCGGCCGAGAGGTTCTGCGGGACGTAGTCGCTCTCAGGAGTGTCGTTGAGCCAGTACTGGGGGCCGACCTGCGGTTTCCACGGCTTCGTGCGGGTCGAGTCAAAGCCGTCGCGGGCGGCCCAGACCAGGATCGCGTTCCCGATCCGGACTCCGAGCTCGCTAGAGCGCCCCGCGACCTCATTCCCGATGCCCCGCGACATCCGAGCCGAGGTGAGGGAATCGCTGAGGACGGCCAGAGCAGCCTTGGTCGCGGGCAGCCCCTCGGCGAAGAGGCTGTCGAGTACGGTTCGTTCGGACGCCAGCGCTACCAGCACCGGGTCGTAGCGGCGCCTGGCTTCGGCGCGGGGCAGCGAGTCCAGGCCGTTGAGCTGCCCGGCCAGCGAGCGAAGGCTTGGAGTGGCGCTCGCGAGCCCCTCGTACAACGCGACCGAGGCATAAGCCAGGACGCGGGAAGCCACCGGTGGAGAGATTCGCTCGGCGCGGATGAGACCGTAGTAGTTCTGCATCCACTCGGCGATCATCCGGGGGTCCGAGGGCGGAACCGCCCTGGAACAGCCCATCGCAGTCAGGCAGAGAGCTAGGGAAAGCCCGACGTGAGTGCAGCGCAGTTTGCTCATGGTGAGGCCAATTATACCGATTGGTTTTGCTGAGTTGCCATCGATTGAGAGCTCAATGGGGGTGCGGGGCCACGGTCACCTTCCGGAATGGTACCGGCGGCCGCTCCAGGATGGCGGGCTCCTGCCCCTGCACGATGCGATAGGCGCGGTTGACCTGAAGGCCCGAGAAGGAGTTCGTGCTCCGGGCCGCATCCGGCCATTGCACCCGCACCTGCTCGATTCGGATCGCGGGGCCTAGGCCGATGTGCAGCACTAGCGGCGCCGACCCGAATGATCCGCCGGGCCTGACTGTTCGGTACAGCGTGCGCTTTTTGCTGCCAGGCTCGACCGCGACGACCTCGACCCGCGCCCCGATGGCAGAGCGGTTGGCTGAGCGGCCTTCGAGCTCCAGTGTAATCCAGGATCGGCCGGTCCAGCCCGGGTTCTCGAACAGGGCGTTGGCGAACCAGTCGCCCTCGTAGGCACCGCCGATGACCATGTAGATGTCTTCGTCCCCGTCCCGGTCCAGGTCGGCGAAAGCGGCACCGTGGCCCTTCTGGATGTGCCCGAACCCGCCCGCCAGGGTGACATCCTCGAATCGCCGGCCCTGAATGTTGCGGTAGGCACGATTCGGAATCACCGCCCGGAGGTCCGGAGTGCCGGTGCCAACGTAGAGATCGAGCCACCCGTCGTTGTCGAAATCCCCGAAGTTGCTGCCCATCGCAAAGGAGACCTTGTCCAGGCCCACCTTCGGGGCGACATCGGTGAAGGTGCCGTCCCGGTTGTTGCGATACAGACGGGTTCGCTCCGCCGGCACCTTCTGTCCGTCGTGCTCGATCGTGAGCGGCAAGTTGAGATACTCGCGGGCCACGATCTCGTGCGCCTCGTTCACGTGCCGGAGATCGAAGCTCAGGACCAGCAGGTCTTCCCAGCCGTCCTGGTCGTAATCCCAGAACCAGACAGGGAACGAAAACTCCGGGAGCTGGACCCCGGCTTGGGCGGCCCGCTCCTCGAACCGCCACTGGTCGCGGGAGGATCCTCCCCGGTTCAGGTAGAGTCGGTTGGGTCCGGCCATCACCGAGATGTAGAGGTCGGGCAGGCCATCGTTGTTCACGTCGCCCCAGCTCACGCCCTTCACAAAGTCGTCCACGTCGATCCCCACCTGGTGGGAGATCTCGCTGAAGCTGCCGTCGCAGTGATTGAGGTAGAGCTCGGACCGGTGCGAGGCCGCGCCCTGGAGGTGGTGGATGGCCGACTCGTTCCCGATGAACAGGTCGAGGCAGCCGTCCAGGTTGTAGTCGGCCCATGCACCGGTCTGGGTGGGATGCAACGAAAACAGCCCGGATGCGAAGGTAACGTCCTCAAAGGTGCCATCGCCCCGATTGCGCAGCAGCGAGTTCGGCCAGGTGCCCGCATCGCCGAGCCAGGCGCCCCGGAGTAGCAGCACGTCCGGATGGCCGTCGTTGTCGTAATCGGCATGCACGGTGTTGAGGCCGCCCACGATGCCCTCGAGCCCAGCGGCCTCAGTCTCATCGACATAGCCTCCCCTGCCGTCGGCGAGGAAAAAACGCACCGGATCGATGATCCCGAACGAGCTCATGAATAGATCGAGCAACCCGTCCCCGTTGAAATCCTCAACGGCCACGCCGCCTGACAGGCCTTTGACGGCCAGGCCGACGTCGCCGGCGATGTTGGGAAAGTGAGGGAACGAGCCCTTGCTTTCCCCCAGGGCGGGGATCAGGTAGCGCTGGGGCAGCAGGCTCGGATAGCCCCCGATCGCCATGGCGGCGATGTTGAGCAGGTAGCGGGATCCGTAATCGTTGGGGAAGCGCTTCAGCAGCTCCTCGTACCTTGCCATGGCCTCGCGGGCACCTTCCTCCTTCATATGCTTTCCGGCCCCTTTCAGAGGCAGGATACACACCTCCGCAGCCAGATTGTCGAGGCAGTTCTCCTGCTCCCCGAGGCGCAGGTAGGCGATCGCAAGCAAGTCGAAGAGCGGCTTCGAGTCGAGGGTAATACTGTCGGGAGAGAGCCTCGCCGTCTTCATGAGGTCCTGGATCTGGGCGATGGCTTCACGCGTCTGGCCCCCCTTGAGCAGCTCCTGGGCGAGCGTATAGCGGACCAGCGGCACCTTCTCGGGGGCCAGGCGGGGCAAGTCGGCTGAGATTAGCTCGGCGCGCCGGCGATTGAGGTAGGGGAAGCGCGCCGGATTTGCCCAGGCAGCCTGGTAGATCGCTGCAAGGGTGTCCACCATTCTGACTGTGCCGGGTGCACGCCCGAGCCTATCCGCCGTTTTGGCTATGCCGGCGGCTCCGCCCTCCCGGGGCGGGTTGGTCTTCGCCCCGCAGCCCAGCATGAGGAGCGGGGCGAGGGAGAACAGGGTCCGGCAGAGCTTTCCGATGGCTTGCGATCAACCTGATGCGGACTCACCAAATATAGCCGCGCCACCTGCCCACTCCTCCCGGATCACGCCCCGAAACCGTCCTGCGTCCACCGCATAACTTGGAAACACGGCGCTCAAATCCCGCGCGCCAGTCGCCGCCTCAGAATCTCGGATCGAGCCCGGTGGGCTGCTCAGCTCGCCCAGGTCCCTAACCCGGGGCTACCGGGTCATTCGCTGGCGCCCCTCTGGACCGAGGCCGCCGTATCCAGCCCCGATACCCTGCTGGCCGTGCTCCACCATAACCCGCGGACTCCCCGCTGGCCGCCCAGTCCGGTCCTCCGGGGCGACCGGAGTATCAGGCGGACCTCGCCCGCGACCGCTCGGCGCTCGCGGGTTTGCGCGCTCCACCGGGGGACCACAGTCCTGAGGGCCGTGTCGAACTGACACGCCGGCATGCATTGTTGTGTCCGATCGTGGCCACTCTGCCGCTCGTTCTTGTATCCGCTAAGCCTATTTCTGCGGTTTTCTGCCCCTTCTGTCCGGCATGGAACGTGGTACATGAAGGGACATTCAGATCGGATTCACCTCCGATTGAGCCCCCGCCCGCTTGTTTCCGGGTTGGCCTCGCCGGGGGCCGGCGTTGTTGGGATTCCCCTTAGCATGAGGACCGCGCTATGAGGAGCTTCAGTCGCTTGTGGAAACTGCTCGGCGCTTTTGGCGCAGCCGTCGCCCTGACCGCGGCCCCCCCGCCGCTCGCCGCCCAATCCGGGTCCGTCTCGGGGCAGGTCACCGACCGGTCCACCGGCCAACCCCTTCAGGCCGCCCGCCTGCAAGTCACCCAAACGGGCAAAGTGGTCGCGGTGCGGTTCGACGGCCGCTATACCATCGCGGATCTGGCTCCCGGCAATTACGACATCCGGGTGATCTCGGTGGGGTACGCCGCCGAGCGCAAGCCCGTGACGGTCACCGCCGGCCAGACCACCACGCTCGACTTCGCGCTCAACCCGGTGCCCTACACGATCGAAGAGATCGTGACCACGGCCACGGGAGAGCAGCGGCGCCTTGAGCTGGGCCATACGGTCGGCGTGCTCCGGGCGGATTCCATCGCGAGCCTCCAGCCGGTCAACAACATGCAGACCCTGCTGCAGGCTCGCTCCGCCGGCGTCGTCATCCTGCCGAGCTCCGGGTCGGTCGGCACGGGGGCGCGCATCCGGATCCGGGGCGCCAATAGCCTCTCGCTCTCCAACGAGCCCATCATCTACATCGACGGGGTCAAGGTAAATACCGTCGCCTCCTCGAGCTCGCTGGGAACCGGCGGCCAGGCTCCCTCCCGGCTGAACGACATCAATCCTGACGAGATCGAGTCGATCGAGATCGTCAAGGGTCCCTCGGCTGCCACGCTGTACGGTACCGAGGCGGCCAACGGCGTCATCCGGGTCACCACCAAGCGGGGCACCGCCGGTAAGCCGCGCTGGAACGTCTATCTCGAAGGCGGAGTCCTCACGGATCCCAACAAGTATCCCGATAACTACCGGAGCGTGGGCCGGACCATTACCGGCGGCGTGCCCGGTGGAGCGCTGCGAACCTGCCTGCTGACGCAGATTGCCTCGAATACCTGTACCCAGGAAACGCTCTTCAAGACCAACATCCTCGAGAACGATACGCTCACGCCGATCAGCAGGGGATGGCGCCAGCAGTATGGCGCGAACGTCACCGGCGGCACCGAGTTGGTGCAGTACTTCTTTTCCGGCGAGTTCGAGGACGAGATCGGCACCTTCGCGCTGCCGGACTCCGAGAAAACCCGGCTGCTCACCGCGCGCAGCGTTTCCGAGCTGCCCAAGAACGTGTTGCGGCCCAATACCAACCGCCGGATCAGCCTTCGCTCGAATCTGGCCACCCATCTCCGCTCCAACGTCGACGTGCAGGCCAACGTCGGCTACGTGATCGGGAATCTGCGGTTGCCGCAGAACGACAACAACGTGCTCGGCATGCTGCCCAGCGGCTATTTCGGCACCACCGATACCCTGGGGAAGGCGGGGTGGGGCTTCTTTGCCCCCGGCGAGATCTTCTCGCTGGAGCGCAACCAGCGCATCGAGCGCTTTACCGGCAGCGGCCAGATCCAGTGGCGCCCGTTCAGCTGGCTCTCAGGCCGAGGCGTCGTGGGCTATGACATCGGCCAGCGCACCGACATCACCTTCGATCCGACAGCGCTGGGACCGGCGTTCGGGACCACGCCGCTGGGTACCAAGGGGGACACCCGGACCCAGCTCAAGACCTATACCGTCGACGCCGGCTTCACCGCCAACTACCGGCTGCTGAGTAACCTCAGCTCCCGGACTTCGGTCGGCGGCCAGTTGTATCGCGATGTGTTTTTCCAGAATTCGGCGATCGGCCAGCGGCTGACCTTCGGGAGCAGTGACATCGACGGCGCCGCGATCCTGACCGCCAGCCAAACGACCACCACGACCGTGCGGATCGGCGCCTTTGCGGAGGAGCAGCTCAACTACAAGGACCGGCTCTTCCTCACGGGAGCGTTCCGGGTCGACGACAACAGCTCCTTCGGAGCCGACTTCAACGCCATCGTCTTCCCCAAGGCGAGCATCTCCTACGTCCTTTCCGACGAGCCCTTCTTCCCCAAGGGCTCCTTCATCTCGCTGCTCCGGCTCCGCGGCGCCTACGGCCAGTCCGGCTTGCAGCCTGGGGCGCTCGACGCGCTGACCTACCTCGCTCCCACGGCGTCGGCCGTCTCCGGCGCCTCCACGAGTGCCGTAACCTTTGGAGGCTTCGGACTTGCCGGGCTCAAGCCCGAAAAGTCTCGGGAACGGGAGCTCGGGGCCGACGTGAGCCTCTTCCGCGATCGCATCAACGTGGATTTCACCTACTTCCACAAGGAAACCACCGACGCGTTGATCGCCCGGGTCCTGGCGCCTTCCCTCGGCGTGACCAACTTTCGCTTCGAGAATCTGGGCTCGGTGAGCAACCAGGGTTTTGAATTGACCTTGAACGCGCGGGTCATCGATCATCGTGATGTGTCCTGGGACGCCGTCTTTGCCGGAAGCACCATCAAGAACCGGCTGGATGAGCTGGGTTTCGACGCGAGCGGCAAGCCCATTCCACCCGTGATATCGGGAGTGCAGCGGCACACGGTGGGGCGTCCGCTCGGGGCGTTTTTCGACCGGCCCATCCTGTCGTTCGACGATGCCAACGACAACGGTATCATCGAGCTCTCCGAAGTGGTGATGGGGGATACGGCGGTGTACATCGGCTCTTCGCAGCCAACCCGGCAATTCTCGCTCAGCCAGATCCTCACGTTGTTCCGCGGGAAGCTGCGCCTGCTGGCCCAGCTCGACTACCAGGGCGGCTTCCGGCAGCAGAACCTGACCGAGGAGTTCCGCTGCAACGCGACGGGGAACAACTGTCAGGCGATGCACGATCCGAATACGCCGCTGGACCTGCAAGCCCGGGCGGTCGCCCGGCGCTTTCATGGCAGTCAGACGGCGTTCGGCTACATCGAGGATGGCGAATTCATGAAGCTCCGGGAGCTGGCCCTGACCTACACCCTGCCGGACCGCTGGGCTAACGCGCTGATGGCCCAGCGGGCCAACATCACGATAGCCGGAAGAAACCTGCACACCTGGACCGGCTATACCGGAGTGGACCCCGAGGTGAACCAGAGCGGCCAGGTCGCTTTCAACGGGTTCGGCGTCCGGGACTTCCTGACGCAGCCACCGATCCGGACGTTCG